>JAMONN010000036.1 GCA_027065775.1 Flavobacteriaceae bacterium
GAAACTTTTGAATTAAAGGATATTGAAAAAGATATGCCAGCAATTTTTGATGCTTATTATTCCGATAAAGAAAAATGTACCTGCGATAATTGTGGCCATTATATGGAAAAACCTATTCTTTGAAATTGAAAATGAAGTTGAAATTGAAGTCGAAGTAGGAACTGAAATTGAATATTAATTTTTTGAATACATTCTAAATCAAAAATTCAACATCTAAAATTTAAAAATCATGAAAAAACTAAGAATCAACGGTCACTCACACTTACTGCCTTATCCTGAGCAAATTCCAAAATTTATGCGTGATAAGGAGATTTTTTGGGTTGGTGATGACAGAAAATACATGTTGCAAAAAGGTTGGAAAAGACCTGTAACCGATTCCAGTTTTTTTCTAAAAGAAAAATTAGAATGGATGGAACGCAACAAAATAGATCATGCTGTTGTTTTAAATCTTTCACAATTATATGGTAATGGTCTACATTACAATATCATGAAAGACGCATTGCGTTTTCAGAATGATTTTAATGCACAAGTACAGCATGAAAACCCATCAAAATTTACATGTGGTTTTGTTGTGCAACCTGCATTTATTAATGGTGCTTTATGGGAAATTGAACGCTGTGTAGAAGAATTAGGCATGAAAGTTTTATGCTTACCAACACATTTTAAAGACACAACTGGACAATGGAAAGTTATTTTTGACGAAATAAATGACCCTATTTTTGAATTAGCAAATAAATATAATTTAGCCGTTGAAATTCATCCTTATGATGGTGATAAAATGATTAAATTAGAAGATAAAAATTGGCGTTTTCATTTAATTTGGATGTTAGCACAATGTGGTGATGCCTATCATTTTTATTCCCTTAACGGAATTTATGAAAAATATCCAAATATTAGAACTTGTTTTGCACATGGCGGACAATTAGCACAAATGAATTTAGGCAGACGAATACAGGGTTTTGATGGTAGACCCGATTTATTTAAAGGAAAATCACATCCACGAAAAGCAGTCGGACATAAAAATACTTTTTTTGACACCTTAGTACACGATACTTTTTCATTAGATTTATTAATAAAACGACAAGGAGTCGACCAAGTTATTATGGGTTTAGATGATCCATATCCGTTAGGAGAAATGGAAAGTGATGAACAATCTTCCTATCCTGGTAAAATTTTAGATTTGGCTAAAAAAGAAAATATAATAAATGATACACAATATGATGCCATTTGGAAAGACAATGTGTTAAATTGGGTTTTTGGCGATGATGAATTAACTAAGAAAAATTTAATCGATAAAATAACTGTTTAACCGCAAAGCATGCTACGAATTCGCAAAGGTCGCAAAGTTTTTTCTTGCGACCTTTGCGAAAAACTTTGCGATTCTAGCGGTTTAAAACCCATAAAAATGAAAATAAAAAGTAAAGTCCTAAAAAACAAAGCACAACCATTAGGTAAATACCCACATATAAAACGTGTTGGAGATTTTTTATTTGTTTCAGGAACAAGTTCACGAAAATCAGATAATACACACGAAGGTGTTACTTATGATAAAGATGGTAATGCGATTTCATTAGACATAAAAGAACAAACCAAAGCAGTTCTAAATAATATTAATGCAATTTTAAAAGAAGAAAATGCCAGTTTAAAAGATATTGTCGATATAAGCATTTACTTAGTTGATATGAAAGATTTTAAAGGTTATAATGAAGTGTATGCGACCTTTTTTGATTTTAATGGTCCAACAAGAACCACAGTTGCCGTACATCAATTACCTCATAAAAATTTATTGATTGAGATGAAAGTTATCGCTTTTAAAAAGGAAAAATAAAGACTCTAAATAAAATTGTTATTTTTTTATTATTTGTTTGCGAAAGATAAAACTAATTGTATATTTGCCGACCGTTAAACAATAGTAAAACTTATTAAGAAATACAGATATGCCAAAAAGAACGTACCAACCATCGAAGAGAAAAAGAAGAAATAAACACGGTTTTAGAGAGAGAATGGCTAGTGTGAATGGTAGAAAAGTTTTAGCTAGAAGAAGAGCTAAAGGTAGAAAAAACTTAACTGTTTCTTCTAAACCAAGACATAAGAAATAATAATTCCTTTATTATAAAACATAAAAAAAGAGTACGCAATGCGTACTCTTTTTTTGTTGTCTATTAATAAAACTAAAACACCTTCAAAGTTATAAAAACCTTGAAGGTGTTAAAGTTTTAAGTAAACTTAATGTTACAACTTCTGTATTAAATTCTTACATAAGTAACTATTACTTCATCATCATCAATAAATTTTATTTTTAAAGTAGTTGCAGTTAGTTCTTCTATTTCATCTGTAATCGAATCACCGTCATCAAAAGTCACAGTAATAAAATCACCATTTATCGTATATTCGCCTGTATCACTGTCATCAAATTGACAATTTGATCCTGCATCATTTTCAGGGTCAAAATAATAAGTTGTAACAATAATATTTTCAGTAAAATTTAAAGTTGTTTCTAAATCACATGGTATTAATTCTGTATCTGCAATTCCATTAACTGTTGCGGATACTAATTTCCAAGTTCCTACAATAGTTATGGGAGCATCATCATCTTCATCACAAGAAGAAAATGTAAGTAATACAATAATCGATAATAAAAATAGATTTTTTAATGTTTTCATAATTGGTTTTTATATTTTTTTTAAGTTGACGAAGATAATACTTTTTATTTAACCAACCATTTTCTAGCATTCACAAAACCTTCTAACCAAGGTGTAATTTCATCTTCACTCCTATTTTTTGGGTAATTTGCCCAATTCCAAGAAAATGTAGAACGCTCTAAATGTGGCATCATAACTGTATGTCTTCCACAATCGCTTGTTAAAAACGCAGTGTTATAATCGGATCCGTTTGGATTTGCAGGAAAACCTTCATAACCATATTTTGCTACAATATTATATTTTTCTTCTGCATATGGTAAACTGAATTTCCCTTCGCCATGTGCTGCCCAAATTCCTAATTTAGAACCTGACATTGTATTAAACATTATTGAGTTATTTTCTTGGATTTCTACGGAAGTAAAATTACATTCAAATTTACCTGAATCGTTGTGTAACATTTTTGGTTTTTGTTCGTGATTTTGATTTATTAATCCTAATTCTACGAATAACTGACAACCATTACAAACACCTAAAGATAATGTATCTGGTCTTGCAAAGAAATTTGCCAATGCTTTTTTTGCTTTTTCATTATATAAAAATGCGCCTGCCCAACCTTTTGCCGACCCTAAAACATCGGAATTTGAAAATCCACCAACCGCAACTATAAACTGAATATCTTCTAAAGTTTCACGACCAGAAATTAAATCTGTCATATGTACATCTTTCACATCAAAGCCTGCTAAATACATTGCATAAGCCATTTCTCGTTCTGAATTTGAACCTTTTTCTCTTATTACTGCGGCTTTTGGTTTCTTTTTAAGGTTTTGGGTTTTGGGTTTTGGGTTTTGGTCTTTTGATAACAGTAAATTGGATGGTTTTTCACCTAAAATTGTATCTGATAATTTTCCTGTAAAATGTTCTGGAAATTTATATGTTAGTGGTTGATTTTTATAATTATCAAATCGTTCTTTTGCTTTGGTTTCACTAGACTGTTTCTGATCTAATAAAAAAGATGTTTTATACCAGATATCTCTGTACTTAGCAATATTAAATTTTAATTCCCTTTTGTTTTGTTGCACGATTAATTCCGCGGAAGCGTTTACAGAACCAATATTAAAAAAGGCAATCTTATTGTTATTTAATAAGTCTTCGAACGCTTTTTTATTATTGGTTTGCAGGATAATTCCGCTGTTTTCTGCGAATAGCAATTTGGTTAAATCTTGCTCGTTAATCGCAGATAAATCTATGTTTGCACCAATATTTATTTCTGAAAAACAAAGTTCTAACAATGTGGTAATCATACCGCCAGCAGAAATATCGTGACCTGAAAGAATCAATTTTTTATCGATTAATTCTTGTACGGAATTAAAAGCATTTTTAAAGAAAATAGCATCTTTTATGGTTGGCGTTTCCGTACCAATTTTACCTTGTGTTTGTCCAAAAGTTGAACCGCCAAGTTTGTAATTATCTTGCGAAAAATTGATGTAATAAATAGCATTATTTTCCGCATTTTGGAAAACTGGTTCTATAATATTGGCAATATTTTTACATTGTGCAGTTGCAGAAATAATGACTGTTCCTGGAGAAATTACATCATAATTTTTGTATTTCTGCTTCATGGAAAGTGAATCTTTTCCTGTCGGAATATTGATTCCTAATTCTATAGCGAATTCAGAAATTGCCTCAACAGCATTATATAAACGAGCATCTTCACCTTCGTTTTTACAAGGCCACATCCAATTTGCAGATAAAGAAACGGAATTCAATTTGTCTTCTAATGGTGCAAAAATAATATTGGTAAGCGATTCTGCAATAGCATTTCTACTACCTGAAACTTCGTTAACTAAAGCCGAAATTGGCGCATGACCAATCGATGTTGCAATGCCTTTTTCGCCTTTATAATCCAATGCCATAACGCCAACATTATTTAATGGCAATTGCAATGCGCCACAAGTTTGTTGTTTGGCAACTTTACCAGTTACGCAACGATCTACTTTATTTGTCAACCAATCTTTACACGCAACTGCCTCTAATTGTAACACTTGCGAAACATAATCGTAAATTTTATTTTCATCATAAGTAATTTTATCGTAATTTCTTTGGATGGTTTTATCGTTCATTATCGTTTGTGGTGATGAACCAAACATGTCTATTAAATCTAAATCAATCGGACATTTAGTATCTTTTTCACTCACAAAACAGAATTTTTTATCGTTGGTTACTTTTCCAACTTCGTAAATTGGCGAACGTTCTCTTTCGGCAATTCTGTTTAATAATTCTAAGTCTTTTTTATGAATAACTAAACCCATTCTTTCTTGAGATTCGTTACCAATTATTTCCTTATCGGATAATGTTTTATCGCCAATAGGCAATTTATTTACTTGAATAACGCCACCTGTATCTTCTACCAATTCGGACAAACAATTTAAATGTCCGCCAGCGCCATGATCGTGAATAGAAACGATTTTATTATCGCTTTCTACCATTGCTCTAATGGTATTTGCTACTCTTTTTTGCATTTCTGGATTAGACCTTTGTACAGCATTTAATTCTATTGCATTAGAAAATTCGCCAGTATCTGCTGAAGAAACTGCTGCGCCGCCCATACCAATTCTATAATTATCACCACCTAAAATTACAATAGCATCGTCTTTTTTTGGTGTGTCTTTTAAGGAATCTTTTTCTTTACCATAACCGATTCCGCCTGCTTGCATGATTACTTTATCGTAACCTAATTTTCTGTCTTTGGTGTCGTTTTCAAAAGTTAAAACCGAACCACAGATTAATGGTTGCCCAAATTTATTTCCGAAATCAGATGCACCATTAGATGCTTTTATAAGAATATCCATTGGAGTTTGGTATAACCAATCGCGTGCTGCAAATTGTTTTTCCCATGGTTTATCATCGTTTAAACGAGAATAAGAAGTCATATAAACTGCTGTTCCTGCTAATGGCAATGAGCCTTTTCCGCCTGCTAAACGATCTCTAATTTCGCCACCTGAACCTGTTGCTGCACCATTAAAAGGTTCAACAGTTGTAGGGAAATTATGCGTTTCTGCTTTTAATGAAATAACCGATTTCACATATTTTTCTTCGTAAAAATCAGGTTTGTCAAATGTTTTTGGTGCAAATTGTACTATGGTTGGTCCTTCGATAAAAGCAACATTATCTTTGTATGCAGAAATTAATCCTTCAGGATTTTCTGCCGATGTTTTTTTAATTAATCTAAATAAAGAACTTGGTTTTTCTTTACCGTCAATTACAAATGTGCCATTAAATATTTTATGTCTACAATGTTCTGAATTTACTTGTGAAAATCCGAACACTTCGCTATCGGTTAGTTTTCTTTTAAGTTTTTTGGAAAGATTTTCTAAGTAAGTAATTTCTTCTTCGTTTAATGCTAAACCTTCTTGTTGGTTGTATTTTGCAATATCTTCTATTTCTAAAATTGGTTCTGGTTCAATATTTATAGTGAAAATATCTTGATTTAATTCCGAATAAAAATTAGAAACCATTGCGTCAAATGGCACATCTTTTGAGTTCACTTTTTCGAATTGTTCTATTCTTAGAATACCATCAATACCCATATTTTGGGTAATTTCTACAGCGTTTGTACTCCAAGGTGTAATCATTTCTTTTCTTGGACCAATAAAATAGTTAACTATTTTATCTTGCGCTACTACTTTAGCGTCTGCGAAAAGCCAAACTAATTTTTGGCTGTTTTCTGTAGTTAATTTTTGCTTGGTTACTACGGCAAATACCGTATTGTCATCTTGGAAAAATTGAATCATTTTGAAGTTGTGAATTACGAATTTATAGTCGATTTTATCAAGTTACAAAAGTAATTCTAATTAATAAACAGAAGTTATATTGTTGATAAGATTGGAAAAGTTATATCTTTCATACAAAATTTACAGATATCAGAAAAGACCGTAATATTTGTGAATTCTGGTGTAAAATAACAACTATCTCTTAAACAAACTAGCAGTATTTCTAAACGATTCTATTGCAATAGTTGGATTGCTATAGATGTAAACTTTTGATTTACTTTCTGCTGTAATAACTAATTCATTAGTAGCATTTACATGCACATTTGAGTTATTCTCTGCTAATAAACTAGCGTTTTCAACTCTTAAATTAGACAATTTAACATTTGTAGAATTTTTTGCTTCAATCATTAAATTAACTGCTTTGCCAGATAAAGTTACTGTTGATTTTTGATTGCTTTTTATTTCGATATCTTCAAAATTTGCACTTCCTTTAATTTTTCCGCTTTCTTGAAGATTACAAATTAATTTTTGACCTTTTAAAGATGTATTACTTTTAGCGTTGTCATTTATATTAATGGTAATATTCTTTCCGTTTAAAAATAGATTAGCATCTGATTTATCAAATAAATTAATTTGTAAATCGACTACTTTTAAAAAATCTGCATTTTCTATTTTACTGTTGTCGTACAACGAAATTTTTGACAAGGTAGTGTCTGCTAAATACAAAGTCAATTGAAATTTCTTTTTACTACCAATTCTATTCGTTAAAAGTATACTTAATTCACCATTATTTATATCACTTTCAAGTATTTCATGTAAATTATCATCGGCATAAATTTCTAATTTATTTTCTGAACCTTTCATTAAAGTAAGGTAAATATTTTTATGCAAGCTAATAGCATTTATTTCTTCGAAAATTCTCTCAGATAAAATAACATTTTTATTACCTTTTATCTTCTCTAACTTTTGAGCATTAATAAATAAAGTGGTCATTAAAAGAATAAGTGTTGTTAGTTTTTTCATATCAATTTTGTAAATTAAACTTAGTTGTACATAAATATTTTTTAGATTGCTAAGCAATACCAAAATTATGATTTTAATCGTTTAATTACAATTTTAATGCCGAAAATTGTTTTAAAGAATTATTATAATCGGTAATAATTTCTTGCACAATTTCTGCTGCTGGTTTAATTTCATTAATCAAACCCGCAATTTGACCAATTTCTAATTCGCCATCCTCTAAATCACCTAAGAACATGCCTTTTTTTGCTCTTGCTCTACCTAAATGATTTTTAATTTCTTGGACAGTTGCATTTTTTTGATATAATTCTTCAATTTCATTAAAGAATTTGTTTTTTAATAATCTTGCAGGTATCAATTCTTTTAAGGTAAGTAAAGTATCGCCATCTTTTGCTTTTACTACTTCGTTTTTAAAATTAATATGCGCCGAAGATTCTTTACTAGCAACAAATCTACTACCAATTTGGACCGCATCAGCACCTAAAATCATTGTGGCTAACATTGTTTTACCTGTTGCAATTCCACCTGCAGCAATTAACGGAATATCAATTTTTTCAGCAACCATTGGTATTAATGTAAGTGTTGTTGTTTCTTCTCTGCCGTTATGTCCGCCAGCTTCAAAACCTTCAGCAACAATAGCATCAACACCTGCCTCTTGAGATTTTAAAGCAAATTTCACACTGCTAACAACATGTACAACTGCAATTCCTTTTTCTTGTAGGAATTTTGTCCATAATTTTGGATTTCCTGCAGAAGTAAAAACAATTTTAACACCTTCATTTACTATAATTTGCATTATTTCTTCCAAATCCGGATAAAATAATGGCACATTTACAGCAAAAGGTTTGTCGGTTGCTTTTTTACATTTCTGAATATGTTCTAATAAAACATTAGGATACATAGAACCTGCACCAATAATACCTAATCCGCCAGCATTACTTACTGCAGATGCGAGTTTATAACCACTAACCCAAATCATACCTGCTTGAATTAATGGATATTTAATCTTAAATAGTTTTGTTATTTTATTAGACAAGAAGAATTATTTTTTTATTATTTTAAATGTTTTTGAAGTGTTATCTAAAGTTAGTTTAATTAAATAGATTCCCGAATCTAAAGAACTTATATCAAAAGATAAGTCACTAGATACTTGTTTCTTTAAAACCTGTTTGCCAATCACATTAAAAATCTGAACTGTTGCTGATTCTATATTTGAAACACCATTAAGATAAATATTGTTTTGTGCTGGATTTGGATATAATGTCAAACTTGCTAACTCATCATCACCAATATTTGCTACATTATTAAATGCTGTTTCTAAATTAGGGATACCATAACCTTCATGATCAGTCGGATTGCTATATCTATCAGCAGATTCTCTAATAGTTTGCATTATTTCAAAATTAGTTTTGTTAGGAAATGCTTGCCAAAAACTTGCTACTGCACCTGCCATAACTGGCGAAGAAAATGAAGTACCACTACCAGTTGTAATAAATCCATCACTACCGATAATAGTTGTACCACTACCTTTTGCTAAAATATCTGGTTTTATTTGACCATCTGAAGTCGGACCATAAGAACTGAAACCTGCAATAAAACCATTACTATCCACAGCGCCAACGGTAAATACATTATCGCCATCTGCTGGCGAAGTAATATAATGCCAAGAATCATTTCCTGAATTACCTGCTGAATTACAAACTATCATACCTTTTGTTGCTGCAATGTCTGCACCTCTTGTAATAAATGCCGTATCACCATCCATGTCAGCATAAGTATAATCGTATCTACTGTCATCGAAAACACTATAACCTAAAGAGGTATTAATTACATCAACACCATTTTCGTCTGCTCTTTCTGCTGCTTCAACCCAATAACTTTCTTCCAAAGGTGTTTCACTATCTGTATCTTCCGTTATATACAAATAAAATGTTGCATCAATAGCTGTACCAACTAATTGACCGTCTTTTTTACCTGCAATAGTTGATAAAACACGCAAACCATGCGTACCTCTTGCATAAAAATTTGTATTTCTTTCAATAAAATTATAACCACCTAAAATTTGATTGTTATTTCGTATATAAGAAAATGTGTCATAAGTATTTACGCCCGGAAAACCGTTATCTAAAACTGCAATCATTATTCCTGAACCTGTATAATCATTTTCATGTAAAAAATCTGCTCTTATTTGATGTGCTTGATTTAATGATCCACCATAATTATAGGTGATTTTATTTGAATTATCTTCTTCTTTAAACTTAATAATTCTTTCTGTTCTTGTATTTCGAGCAGTTAAATCATCCGCAGCAAATTCTATACTACCAACAAAAGATAAAGTTGCTAAAGCATTTATATTAGAAATGGAACCTAATACATGTACTGCATTCATCCATTTTGAAGTTGCTTTAACTGTAATACCTGGTTTTACTTCTACTTGATCTACATAAGACTGCGTAATTGGCACATCAGATTCATCTAAACTTATACCTTGCCTATCTCTTCTATCTAAAGAACGTTGTGACATTACCGATAGCGGATTTGCAAAAAATGCAGCAACATCTTGTTTGTTATTAAAATAAACCCAAGCATGTTCTTGAGCAAAAGATGATGATGAAATTACAAATAATAGTATGGAAATAATTACTTTTTTCATTTTTAGATAAATTTTATTAATGTACAAATATAAAGTTTTAAACCTATATATCAAGTTATATATGTTACATTAACATTTTGAAAATTAAATACCCTAAAATAATAATAAAAAAATATTTTTTTACTATTGTTTTTTCAGATATTTGCAAAACATAAATTTATCTCAAAAATGAAAAACACAGCACTTACACTTATACATGAAAAATTAGGAGCAAAATTAGTTGGTTTTGCGGGTTACAATATGCCTGTACAATACGAAGGTGTTAATGCCGAACATGAAACTGTAAGAAATGGTGTTGGTGTTTTTGATGTTTCGCATATGGGTGAATTTTTAATTGAAGGCAAAAATGCACTTGAATTAATACAAAAAGTAACTAGCAATGATGCTTCTAAACTAGAAGTTGGTGATGCACAATATTCATGTTTCCCTAACGATAAAGGTGGTATTGTAGATGATTTAATTTGTTACAGAATTAAAGAAAACACCTATTTATTAGTAGTTAACGCTAGTAATATTGAAAAAGATTGGAATTGGATTTCAAAATATAACGGAAGTATTGGTGCAGATATGAAAGATTTATCTGAAAACTATTCATTATTAGCTATTCAAGGACCAAAAGCAGTTGAAGCAATGCAAAGTTTAACTTCGGTTGATTTAGCAGAAATTAAATTCTACACCTTTAAGATTGCTGATTTTGCTGGTATTGAAAATGTTATCATCTCCGCAACTGGTTATACAGGTTCTGGCGGATTTGAAATCTATTGTAAAAATAGTGAAGTGGTACAAATTTGGAATAATGTTTTTGAAGCAGGAAAAGATTTTGACATCAAACCAATTGGTCTTGCTGCCAGAGATACCTTACGTTTAGAAATGGGTTATTGTCTTTACGGAAACGATATTAATGACACAACTTCACCTATTGAAGCGGGTTTAGGTTGGATTACCAAATTTACTAAAGATTTTGTGAATAGCGAAAACCTAAAGAAGCAAAAAGAAGAAGGTGTTACAAAACGATTAATCGCTTTTGAATTAACAGAAAGAGGCATTCCAAGACATGATTATGAAATTGTTGATAAAGACGGAAATAAAATAGGTGTTGTAACTAGTGGTACTATGAGTCCGAGTTTAAAAAAAGGAATTGGCATGGGGTATGTTACCAAAGAATTATCTAAAAGAGGTAATGAAATATTTATTCAAATTCGTAAAAAACAAGTAAAAGCAATTATTATTAAATTGCCTTTTTATAAAGTGTAGAAACCAAACTTTAATAAAATTTAAAGTTTAAAACAAACTTTTAATTAATACTTCTTCGGTAATTCCTTCTGCGTCTGCTTTGTAATTTCTTACAATTCTGTGCCTTAAAATTCCGTACGCAACTGCCTGAACATCTTCAATATCTGGTGAATATTTACCATTTATTGCTGCGTGTGCTTTAGCACCTAAAATTAAATTTTGTGAGGCTCTTGGACCTGCGCCCCAATCTACATAATTTTTAACCATATCGGTTGCTGCTTTAGAATTTGGTCTTGTCTTAGCGACTAAACCAACAGCATATTCAATTACATTATCATTTACTGGTACTTTTCTAATCAATTGCTGTATTTCAATAATTTCTTTAGCAGAAAGTACTGGTTTTACAACAGGTTTATTAGTAGATGTTGTTGCTTTAACTACTTCTACTTCTTCAGAAAAAGTTGGGTAATCTAAAAATATTGAAAATATAAAACGATCTAATTGCGCTTCTGGCAAAGGATAAGTTCCTTCTTGCTCAATAGGGTTTTGAGTTGCTAATACAAAAAACGGTTTGTCTAATTCATAAGTATGACCTGCAACAGTAACTGTTCTTTCTTGCATTGCTTCTAACAAAGCTGCTTGTGTTTTCGGTGGTGTTCTATTTATCTCATCTGCTAAAATGATATTAGTAAAAACTGGTCCTTTTAAAAATTTGAATTTTCTGTTTTCATCTAAAATTTCACTACCAATAATATCACTTGGCATTAAATCTGGTGTAAACTGAATACGTTTAAAATCTAATCCTAATGCTTGAGAGACCGTATTTACCAATAATGTTTTTGCTAAACCTGGCACACCAATTAATAACGAGTGACCACCACATAAAATGGATATTAATACATGATCTATCGCGTCATGTTGCCCTATAATAACTTTTGAAATCTCTTGTTTTAAGTTTTTATATTGAACTACTAAATTTTTAATTGCTGCTACATCAGACATAGTTTTTGGTCTTTGGTCTTTGGTCTTTTGAAAATGTTTCTTTTATGACCTTTAAGAAATTATACTAATTATTTTTTTACAAAGTCAGTGTCTAAAGTCTAAGAGTTTAAGAGTTTAAAGACCGAAGATTACTCTATTTTTTATTCCAATTATATTCAAAAGTACATTTTTTATATTGATTATGTATTTTTATATAAGTGTCTGAGATTTTATCTTTAGTCCATTTCTCTACTAATTCTTGTCTCTTTTTTTGAAGTGCTAAGTTTTTTATCTTTACATAATCTGTATCAAAATCAGCAACATGTGCTTCAATTTTATCTTTCATGATCATCATTTTGTACATTTTTTTGCCTTCTCGTGTTTCATCATAAAACACTTCAGAAATTTCACCAATCTTAAGATTACTTACTCTTGCGTATAATGCTGGATCCATTCTTGCTAAATCAAAATGTACATCATTAGATTGTGGATTTATTAATAAACCTTTATTTTTATTGGTTTCTTTATCCGACGAATATTTTACCACAGCATCTTCAAAACTTATTTTTTGTGTTAAAATATCCTTTTTTACTATTGTTAATGAGTCTTTTACTTGTGCTAAAATTTCATCCGAAACATCGGCTTGTAAAAGAATATGACTTACATCACGAGATCTACCTTTTATTTTTTCAACTTTTACAATATGGTATCCAAACTGAGATCTAAAAGGTTCTGAAATTTCGCCTTCTTCTAAACTAAATGCCGCTTCTTTAAATTCTTTTACAAAAGGAGTTTCTAAAGTAATATCGGAATAAAAACCACCTTTTCCTCTGCCTTCTCTAGATGCAGCAGGATCCATTGAGTGTAAAATTGCTTTCATTCTAAAACTAGAACCGTTTTCAATATCAGATTTAATTTTATTTAACTTAGCAATTAATTTATTATTTTCTTCTTTTGAAATTTTTGCTTCTAATACTATTTGACCTAGAACAATTTCAGTTCCGAATTCTGGCAAAGCATCTTCCGATTTTAAAGATTTATAATAACTACTAACTTCTTCTGGAGTAACGTCTATATTTGCAACTATTTTCTGTTGCATTTTTTTAACAAAATTACTTTCTTTTTCTACGTTATATAATTCTTTTTTTAAATCACTTAAATTGTCAAATCCAAAAAATTCTAAAACTTTTTTGTTTTCGCCTCCTAACTGACTTTTAAAATAATTAATTTTTCGATCTACTTCTGTATTTATAGTACCATCATCTACTTGTATACTGTCTACTACAGCATGATGTGCTAATAATTTATCGTTCATTATTTTTTCAATAATTTTACATTCCGATATTTTTGAACCGTCTTCTTTTTCTTGATCTACTTGTAATTTTGCAGCTTTTACTTCAGAATATAATACAATATTATCACCAATAACAGCAGCAACGCCATCTATTTTTACTTTTTCTTGTGCAAAAATTTGTGTAATAAACAGTACTAAAATTATAGGTAATATTTTAGTTATTAATTTCATATTTTCCGTTTTTTGTGGCATCACTTAATAATGTTTTTTCAATATTTTTTAATAATAATAATTTTCTATTATGTAAAATCATTTGTTTAATAGTTAATTCTACATAACTTTGAGGAGCAATTTGATTTCTCTTTAATACATTTTTAATTTTTAAATAAAAAATATTTACGGAGTCTTCTATTTTAATAAATTTATTTGTGGTAATCTTACTTTCATTTTTATTTAAAATTGGCACTAATTTTAATAAGTCTTTATACTTAATCCATATAGAGTCATTAAAGTGAAATGATTTATATTTTAATTCATCTTTCATTAACTCATGAATATCTTCCTTTTTATTTGATTTAAACAACTTTTCAATTTTATCTTTATTTAATATGTCGTTACTAATCTGTAAGTATTTAAATTTTATTAATTTTTCATTTAATTTAAAGATATCCATATTCTCTTTATAAAAATTTGAGATATCGTTTTCAATAATCAAAGTATCTAAATCTTGTGAAATTATAGCTTCTTTATATTTATTAATTAATAAATCTTGCTTGTATTTATCTACTAAATTTTGAATTTCTTCTTGATTTTCTTTTAGATTTATTTTCGCTTTATGAAATAACAATTGTTGTTTTGCCCATGAATTTATAAAATTACTAACTAACAAAGAACTATCTATTTTTGTATATTCTTTAGGTAAAATAGTTTTTATTTCTTCTTTGTATAAATAAACATCATTCACTTTTGCAATCCATTTTTTATTAGCGTCATGTTTAGGTTTAAAATAACCGCATGACTGCAAAATAAGAGTAATCATCAATAAATAAACTGTCTTTTTCAACTTAAATTATTTATACTTTTTATTTAATTTTTTTAAAGTTTTAGAATTAACTTTAACCGTATATCTTTTCCTTAAATCTTTAATCCAATTTTTTTCTAATTCTTCTTGATAATCGCTTATCACTTTACCTTTAATATCTTTTAGTTCTTTTTGAGATATTGGTAAAATGTCTTTAACCTTAATTATTGAAAAGTGTTTTTCATCTTCTACAATTACTTTTGACACACCTTTTTTGGCAACAAACTCTTTTGGCAATTTTCTAGATCCAATTTCATAAATACCAGAATTAAAAAGCACATGAATTGTTGCGCCATCATTAACTTGCTTTTTTATTTCGTCTAAAGATTTACCTTCGGTTAATAACTTTTGAACTTCAGTTGCTTTTTCCAATTTAGTACAAGATGCAATATCTACGTCTACTCTTTCCTTCCATTTATAATCACTTTTATTTTGATCAAAAAAGTTTTGCAAACCAACAGTATCCTTTTCTGCTTTAGTCCAAATGTTTTTTTGCAATAAATCAAAAAGTAACAAACCATCTCTGTATTCTTTTAGAGTTGCAGCAAATTCTTTATTTTCAAATTCTAAATGATCTTTATAATAATCGATAACTTTGGCATCTACAAAATCTTTGTAAGTATCATTTATGTTTTTCTTAAAATATGCTTGTAAATCGGTTGTTGTATATTCTTTTTCTTCAACGGATAAGATTTTTTTAGATATAACTTCTTTTTCTTTAGAGTTCATAAGTTCATTTAAAACATCTTTATCTATCGCTATTTTATAGTTGTTTTTTAATCTATTTGCTATAGATTTTCCTACTAAAATAGAACGGTCACCTTTTTCGATTTTTTTAGTTAACGCTTCTTTTTGGTCTTCAAAACTTTCTAAAGGAAACTTTTTTATTAACTTAACAAAATGCCAACCAAATTTGGTTGCAAATGGTTCGGAAACATCACCTTCGTTTTTTAATGCAAAAGATATGTCTGCAAAAGGTTGAATCATTTTATTTTGAGAAAACTTACTTAAAACGCCACCTTTTCTTGCGTTTTGTTTATCATCAGAATATTTCTTTGCTAGAAAATCAAAAGTTTCACCTTGTTTGAATTTTTGATAAATTTCATTAATTTGTTTTTTTGAGTAACCTGGTTCTTCTTTTTTGTTTTTAACCATTATATGCGCAACTTTTACTTCGCCATTACTCCTTCTTTTATCATTAATCTTAACAATGTGATAACCAAATCTTGTTCTGAATGGCATAGAAATTTCACCTTTTTTAGTTGCGTAAGCAGCATTTTCAAATGAATAAACCATAGAAAAAGCATTAAAATAACCTAAATCTCCTCCGTTTTTCTTTGCAGATGGATCTTGAGAATATTCCTTTGCAATCGTTGCGAAATCAGCACCTTTTATTATTTTATTTCTTGCTTCAATTAATTTATTATATGCTTTTAAAGTATCCGCAGGCAAAGCTCTAGGTCTTACATTTACTAAAATATGACTTGCGTTAATTTCTTCTACTTTTCGATCATATGCTTCTCTAACTAACTCATCGGTAACACTTCTATCTTTCATAAAAGGTTCTGTAAGTTGTTCTTTATATTTTGCGTACTCTTTAACATACGATGAAACTGTGTCTAATTTAAGATCATAAGCTTCTTTTAATTTTAGTTTATAGTTTATGAACAACTCTAAATATTCATCTAGGTTTTTTTTGTTTTCTTCTGCAACTACATCTTTATTTTTATTATACACCTGTAAAAATTCAGATACGTGAACATTTTCATTATCGATAGTTAATAATACTCTATCTTTTGTTTTTTGTGCAGATGTTGGTAAAATAAAACAAACAACTAATGCAATAATAATTTTTTTAATCATAATAATATTAAATTTTAAAGTGGCGCTAAATTAAGCAATTGACTATTAAAAATAAGATTTCAAAAGTAATTTTTTTAGAATAAAAGACTTGTTAAAAAAATCACAAAGAAATTACACCTTCAATAGTATCAACTTCTATATATTTATTAATAATTTCCTCTACGCTTTTCATGTTTACAAGTATAGTAACGCTAGTGTATTTAGCACTTTTAGACTTTTTAGTAGTAATAACTGCGCCTAAATGATTAAACATGTTTTCTAGTTTATTTAACTTATCTAAATTGGTTGGAATGATAAATTTAAACATATATTTTGTCGGAAAAGTAGTAGTTTCTTCTAATTTAACTTTTAAACTTTTATAAAAATTCACTTTTTCACTCATGTTTTTATTCTTTTAATATGCTTTGCAAATGTAATTAAATACATAAACTAAAGGATAAAACTTTAATCTATTAACAAAGATTTATCATAAAATAAATAAAACAATTTATATTTGCACAAAATAAAGATAAAATGCAGAAAAAAATTGTCATTACAGGTGGTCCTGGCACAGGAAAATCAACAGTAATTATTGAATTAGAAAAACAAAATTACACTTGCATGCATGAAATTTCAAGAGAAGTAACTTTAATGGCAAAAAAAAGTGGCATTGAACAACTTTTCTTAAAAGACCCTTTATTGTTTAGCAAATTGTTATTAGAAGGCAGAGTACAACAATTCAAAAAAGCAAAAAATATAGAAACCGATTTAGTATTTTTTGACAGAGGAATTGCCGATGTGTCTGCATATATGAATTATTTAGGTGTAAGTTATCCTCCCATTTTTAAGGAAGAAAGTGAAAATAATAGATACAATAATCCTATTTTTTTAATGCCACCTTGGAAAGAAATTTACATAACAGATAATGAGCGTTATGAATCTTACGAACAATCGCTTGCTATTCATAATCATCTAGAATTAGCCTATAAAAATTTAGGTTACAATATTGTTGAAGTACCTATCGGAAATGTAAAAGAAAGAGCAAAATTCATTTTAGAAAACATAAAGTAATTAAAGAAAACATAAAAATAGAACCACTCGATATTCTTCAAAAGTATTGGAAACATGATAATTTTCGTCAACCACAAGAGGAAATTATAAAAACGGTACTTCAAAAAAAAAATGTTTTTGCTTTACTACCAACTGGTGGCGGAAAATCTGTTTGCTACCAAATACCAGGTTTAATATTAGATGGTGTTTGCATTGTTATTTCGCCATTAATTG
>JAMONN010000037.1 GCA_027065775.1 Flavobacteriaceae bacterium
GCTATAGCGTTTTGCTTTTTAAATTTTTCAATAGCTTTAAAAAATCTAGGAAAAGTGATTGGTTTTAATAAATAATCAACAGCATTTAATTCAAAACCATCTAAAGCATAATCTCGATATGCAGTAGTGAAAATTACTTTAGGTTTTTGAATTATATTTTTAAAGAATTCCGTTCCTTTTAAAACAGGCATTTCAATATCTAAAAACAATAAATCTATAGGTTGTTGTTGCAAAATATTACTAGCTTCAATAGCACTAGAACAAGAAGCCACCAACTCAAAACCATTTAATTGCTTTAAGTGCATTTCTATTAACTCTCGAGCTAATTCTTCGTCATCAATAATTAAACACTTGTAAATCATTATTTAGCTAATAATTTTAAAGTTATAGTATAAGAATCGTTAGTATTCTCAATATCCAAAAAATAATTATCTATATATAATAACTCTAATTGTTTTTTTATGTTTTTTAAACCAATACGATGTTCCTTGTTATTTTCTATACTGGTATTAGGTTTTGAATTTTCAATATTAAAAATAATCTGATTATCTTCAAGAGTAATCGTTATTGCAATAAATGCTTCTTTTAATTCCTGACTTACACCATGTTTAAAAGCATTTTCGATAAAAGTTAATAGCAACAAAGGAGCAATTTTCACATCTTGCTCAATGTTTTTTTCAAAAGAGATTTGAACACGTTTTCCGTATCTAATTTTTTCTAATGAAAGATAATTTTCAATAAGTTCAATTTCTTTTTGAAGCGATACAAAGGTATCATTACATCTATATAACATATAATCTAAAATACCTGATAATTTTTCAATTACCTCTGGAGTTTCATCTGCCTTTTTTAATGCTAAAGCGTATAAATTATTCAAGGTGTTGAATAAAAAATGTGGATTTAATTGATGCTTTAATGCAGTAAGTTCAGCTGTTTTTTTCTGTTCGTTTAACTTCAGGTATTTCTGTTGGTTTTTATAAAAACGAGCCATTAATAATAATGCAGTAGGCGTTACAAATTTAATAGATTTACTTAAAAAAACAGAAAAATCTGTAAATCTTACCCAAAATGGACGTTCTGCATATTTTTTTGCAATGTCACTATAAAATTGATAATATTTTGGTTCATAAAAATACATGTGTAGAGCAGTATAAAACAAGAACATTGCAACTAATAGAATAATTAACCACACTAAAAACGACGTTATTTTTTTTTCGTTTAAAAACCTTGGCACTAATACAAATAAACAAATGTAAGCAGTGATTATTTGTGGAATTACAATTTTACATGTAGCATGAAATAATTGAATGTATCCTGCTTCATAATAAGTTAGATCAGATGTGAACATAAAGTACAGGAGTACACACACCCAAAACAATACATGTTTCAAAAATGTAGCACTAACGATATTATATTTACTTTTTACGGTAGCCATATAAACTCGCTAAAATACAACTATACGGTTAAGTAGTATGAAAAAATGCCAGAATGAATTTTTAAGATGTTATATAGAAGGTATCAGTCGACGAAATAGAAAATCTATTGAAAAGCTCTTTCTGATTGTTAAAACATAGGATTGGTCTATTATTTTTCAACCAATGATCTTTAACTATACTTTTGAATCAAATTTAAAACTTTTTAATTATGAAAAATTTAATTTTTGCTTTACTACTTGGTCTTTTTTCCGTTACTACTTTTGCACAAGAAAATGATATAGAGTTAATATCCAAAACACTTACAGACTATATTCAAGGTTCAACCAATGGACAACCCAATAGATTAAAAACTGCATTCTACAAAGATTTAAACCTATACTATGTAAAAAATGATAGTATAAAAGTTTGGTCTGGAAAAGGATATATAGAAGATACAAAAGAAGGGAAACCAACAGGAGAAATAGGTAAAATTATATCTATAGATTATGAAAATAACGCAGCTGTTGGCAAGGTTGAAATCTCGTATCCAAAAAGTAAAAAAACTTATGTTGATTATTTTATGTTACTTAAAACAGAAGGCAAATGGACAATCATTCATAAAATGTTTACCAAACGAAAATAAGATATGAAAAATTATATTTTAATATTTATTAGCCTTTTTAGTTTTCAAATTACACAAGCACAATCTGAAACTTCATTAGTAGAAAAGACTTTAGCCAATTATATAGAGGGGAGTTCTTACAATAAATTAGATATTCTAGAAGGTGTTTATACAGAAAATGCAACTTTATATTTATCAGGAAAAGATGGTTTTAAAAGATATACTCCAAAAGAATATGTTGCCTTTTTTAAGAACAAAAAATATGGGCAATTTAATGGACGATTTGCAAAAGTATTGGCAGTAGAGGTTATTAAAGATATTGCAACTGCAAAGATAGAAATAGCAATTCCAGCAAGAAAAATGAAGTATATAGACTTGTTTTTATTGAAGAAATTTGAAAACGGTTGGAAAATAATTAGTAAAACAGCAACTAGAGTAGATGAAACCTCAAATAATTAAGATGAAGTGTTCTATTCTTATTTTAATAATATGCTGCATATTTAATATGAACGCACAAGAATCTACTATTTCATTTATTGAAACAAAAATTAAAGTAGATGGGGAATTTGATGAAACAGTGTGGCAACAATTACCAGAGCACACAGGTTTTTATAATTATGCACCAACAGATGTAGGTTTAGCCGAAAACCAAACAGTTGTAAAAATGTTTCATAATGGAGAATACTTGTACGTTAGTTTAATTTATAATGATACTACAAAGACACAAGTAAGTTCTTTAAAACGAGATGTTCCTATTGGATTAAGCGATGGGTTTGCAATGATTTTAGACACGCAAAATCAACAACAAAACGCATATTATTTTTCTGTAAATAGTTATAGTACACAAATAGATGGTATTGTTGAGCGGAAAAATGATGGATTTGATTTTAGTACAAGTTGGAATACAATATGGAAAGCAAAAGCTTTTTTAAATGGTAAATTGAAACAATATGAAATAGCAATTCCGTTAAAAGCATTGAATTATAATGCGAATAACCCAATATTTGGAGTTCAGTTTTATGTTAGAGATATTAAAATGAATTCATGGACTATCTTAAAAAATGTAAAGCGTAATTATCGCTTATTTGATTTACGTTTTACAGAAAAATTTAGTGTTGAAAATTTACCCAAAATAGCAACCTCGCGTTTTACAGTAACGCCATCAATAACAGTAAGTTATCAAGAGAATATTGTAAAAAATACAGATAAAACCAAATTTAAACCAAGTTTAGATGCACAATATAACCTAACATCTTCTTTAAAATTAGATGCTACAATAAATCCTGATTTTTCACAGATTGATGTCGATCAGCAAGTCACTAATTTAAGCCGATTCTCTATATTTTTACCAGAGCGTAGAAATTTCTTTTTAGAAAATTCTGATTTATTTTCAAATTTAGGTGTTGATGATGTTAATCCATTTTACTCTAGACATATTGGTGTAAATAGCAACATTCTATTTGGATTAAAACTATCAGGAAATATCTCCCCAAAAACACGATTAGGTGTTTTAGATGTACAAACGAATAAAAAAGAAAAAGTAGCTTCACAAAATTTTGGTGCTTTGGTTATAGAGCAG
>JAMONN010000038.1 GCA_027065775.1 Flavobacteriaceae bacterium
GATTGGGCAGGCGATTTAATAGATCAAATGTATTTAGAAGAAGATACTGTAAAATGGGCAGAAGCAACAGGCGATCATGTAGATCCAAGTACTAAAATCATTCATAAAGATTGTAATGGCAATGTTTTATTTAATGGCGATTCTATTGTGTTAATTAAAGATTTAAAAGTAAAAGGTGGCGGATTTACCGCAAAACGTGGCGAAGCAGTTCATAGAATTTCCTTGGTGCATGATAATGCAGAACATATTGAAGGTCGTGTTGGTGACCAACATATTGTTATCTTAACGCAGTATGTAAAGAAAACTAAGTAATTATTTAAGATAAAGAATCTTTCGAAATTTCGCCACAAATACATAAATTTTTTATTCGTGAATTTGTGGCGTATTTATTTGGTTTATATTATTCGCTAAAATTTCCGTAAATATTTCAGCACCTTTTTTATTTAAATGTTGCGAATTATAAAAATTATCTTTCGATAAAGTTAATTCATTATCAGAATAATCTAAAAACGAAATTTGGTATTTGTTTGCCATATTTTTATAATAGGTAATGATTTCCGCTCGGTTATGCATGTATTTTTTAGATTCGTGATACGTTGGCGGATAAACTAGATAAAGTTTTATGTTTTTTGTAGCGCAATTGGTTATGTATTTTTCGAATTCTGTTTTATAAAGACTATCCATTTTTACAGAAAAACCATCAGGATTTGATTTTTTAAAATCTTCAAAAGTGGCATCCCATTTTTTATTTTGGGATGAATAACCTTTGTAACTAGTATCTTTATTTCTGTCGACACCAATAGTGTTTAGTAAACCATTAATTATCAAATCATATTGTCCTGCATATTTCATAAACGGCACATGATAATCTAAAAAAGTAAAACCTTTGTATTGTTTGCAAAGTTCTCTGACTTCTTTTTTGTTTAAATACGGAATGAATTTTTCGTAACTAATCAATTCTTCATATTTATGTAAATAACCAAAACTGACTACTTGTATCACAATTTTAGGTTTTGTATTGTGTTTTAAATATTGTTTAAATTGAAAATTTTGAGGATTAAATTCTGCACCTCGCATTCCTAAATTATAAGAATTTACATTTAAAATGGAATCGATTATTCTAGTAGAAATTTGCATTCTAGCTTTAGAACTTCCGTTAATAACGATATCTGCATTAATTTCGCCATTATAAATTTTGTTAAGATTGTAATGCAAACTTGTTTGTGATTTGCGCAGACCTCTTGTTACGACTCTATCTAATAGAAATAATAATGCAAAAAATGCAAAACTGAATACTATAAAATGACCTATAAATTTTTTCATCTTGATTTAAAATTGAAAATATATAAATTCTTGATTATTCTTAAAAAATATAATAATAACTAACAAAATACTAAAATAAATCAACCACCGAACGAGTCTATTTTTAATAGAAGCAACATTTTCTATAGCATATTTATTATTTCGACCAAACCATTCTATTAGCATAAAAACAAAAATTAATAAACTAGAGAAAACAAATCGGATATTACTTAATTGCGGATATGTAAAAAGTGATTCTGAAAAAATTTCAGAAATGTAATTAAAAGCGTGTGTTAGGTTTTCTGCTCTAAAGAATATCCATGCAAATACAGTTAAACTGAAGGTTATTATTATTTTAAAGAAATCTAAAAAAGTAGGTAGAAATTTACTTTTTGCAATACTATCTAAATTTATTCTGTTTTTCTTCGCTATTAATAATGGTAAAAAATAAATAGCATTTAAAAGACCCCAAATAATAAAAGTCCACTTTGCGCCATGCCAAAAACCACTGATAATAAAGATGATAAAAACATTTCTGACTTTATTCCTAATAGAACCACGACTTCCACCTAACGGAATATATACATAATCTTTAAACCAAGACGAAAGTGATATGTGCCAACGTCTCCAAAATTCAGCAATATCTCTAGAAAAATACGGAAAAGCAAAATTTTGTTTTAATTTAAAACCGAATAATTTAGCTGTACCAATCGCAATATCTGAATAACCAGAAAAATCACCATAAATCTGAAATGTAAAAAAAACAGCGCCAACAACTAAAGTGCTACCAGAATAATCAGGTGAATTATTAAATATTTCGTTTGCAATTACCGCAGCATTATCTGCAATTACTATTTTTTTGAATAAACCCCATAATATTTGCTGTAAACCATCTACCGCAAATGCGTATTTAAAGTGTCTTTTTTTGTAGAATTGTGGTAGTAAATTAGTTGCTCTTTCAATTGGACCAGCAACTAATTGAGGAAAAAAACTCACAAATGCAGCAAATGAAATAAAATCTTTTGTTGGTTCTAATTTATTGCGATAGACATCTATAGTATAACTTAATGTTTGAAAAGTGTAAAAACTAATACCAATTGGTAGAATAATTTGCAGGGAATTTGCATTGATTTCTGAACCAAAAAAAGAGAATGCTTTTACAAAATTGTCTAAAAAGAAGTTGTAATATTTAAAGAAACCTAATAAACCAATATTTACAAAAATACTTAACCAAAGTAATTTTTTTCTGTTGTTTGTGTTTTTTTCTTCTGCTAATTTTCTTCCGACTACATAATCTACGGTTGTGCTAAAAAGTATTAAAGAAAGAAACCGCCAATCCCAAAAACCATAAAACACATAACTTGCAAAAACAATTAAGAGATTTTGCAGTTTTAAATTTTTATTTACAACAAACCAATATAAGATAAATACTATTGGTAGAAATATAGCAAAATCAATGGTGTTGAATAACATTTTTATTTAATTACTTACTTATTAGTTTTTAAAAGTAATCTATTTTTTGTTATCGGAATGTGAATATGTGGGTTTTAATTGTCTTACACAAATAGCGTAACTTACCTATTTAAAGGTAAAGGCGTTTAGTAAGGACGTTTTGCAAAACGTCTCTACTATTCTTCTTCGTTAGTAGCAACTTTGTCAATATCTTTAAAATCAAATTTAGCAGTAACTAAAATATTATACCATTGTACAATCTTTTTTATATTACTTGGGTAAACACGTTCGGTATCGTAATTTGGTAATATTTCAGTAAAAAAATCTGTCAACACATTTTTGTTAGATTTGTGATCTATGGTGTTTTTTCCGTTTTCTTTGGTGTGAATTGTTTTAAATATCTCTCTTAGAGGTACTTCATCTTCATCGGTATAAATAGCAATATCGTTTAAACTACTTACATTGTGAATGTTATGAATAGGAAATTTTTTGTTATCTCCTAAACTCTCTACAATTAAACCTGCTTTACTTTGTGAACTTATTTTGAAAATGCCTGGTTTGCCAGTTACTACTATTAATTTTTCTAATGTCATTTAATATTGTTTAATCGTTGTTTGTTTATTTGTTTAATCGTGTGAAGTGATTAATTTATTTTGCTAATGGAAATTTCATTCTATAATCTACAGAAACTTTTCCTTTAGATATTTTTTCTAATTTTTTCTTTAATAGTTTCTTTTTTAAAGACGAAAGTAAATCTGTAAATAAAATACCTTCAATATGATCATATTCGTGCTGAACGACTCTTGATGCTAAGCCAGTTAAGGTATCTTTATGTTTTTTGAAGTTTTCATCTAGATATTCAATAGTAATGGTATCTTTTCTAAAAACGTCTTCTCTAATATTAGGTATGCTTAAGCAACCTTCATTAAAAACCCATTCCTCTCCAGTTTCTTTAGTGATTTTTGCATTAATAAATACTTTGTTGAAGTTTTTTAAAAATGTTTGTTCTTCTTTCGTTAAATCTTCATCTTCTGCAAACGGACTAGTATCAATTAAAAATAAACGAATTGCTTTGTTAATTTGCGGCGCTGCTAATCCAACACCAGAAGCATTATCCATTGTTTCACGCATGTTAGTAATAAGTTTCTCCAAATCAGGATAATCTTTATCAATATCGATGCATTTTTTTCTTAAAACTTTGTCGCCAAAAGCGATTATTGGTAATATCATTTTAGTCTATAGTCTTTTGTCTATAGTCTTTT
>JAMONN010000039.1 GCA_027065775.1 Flavobacteriaceae bacterium
CGGTATTAAGACTTACAACATTTTGACCGTCTATATTTAAATTGAATTGTGAGTTTTCAGTTGCTGCAGCTTTTAACTTAACATCAATTGGTAGTGCTAAATCTAAATCGGTAAAATTAAATGTGAAATTTTGAGTATCATTAGTCTGAAAACTTTCACCATAAAACTCTTGACCAAAACTATCAAAATTAAAGGAGTCTACTTCATGTAATCTAAAATCATTAGATGTTGTTACTATTAAATCAGCTACATTTTCTACATTGGTTTGCGATTGGATTCTTTTACCAAAACCATCATTAATAGTAATAAAGTAGAATGCTTGGTCAGAATAAATATTTGTTTGATGCGATGCTTTATTATTACTTACATCATGTTTCCAAACATCTGGACCTTCGGCATAAAATAACACAAAATCATTACTATCAAAGTTGCCATCTTCTTCGCCTTCTACATATATTGCGTTTTCTTGTAAACCATCATATCTAAAGTCACCATTAATTTCATTTAACATGGCGCCACCATTACCATAAATTTTAATATTTTTTGGATTTACGCCATCGGTATTTAGTCCTAAGCTATTAATAAACCCTTTGCTTAATTTGTAAACTCCGGTAGTGTCAATTGCAAATTTATACCAATTACCATTTGCTAAAGGCGAATCATGAATTGTTGAAGAATTTTTTTTATTAATTTTAGGGATTAGTATATATTCAATTTCAAAAGAATTAATCTTTTTAAGAATACCATTTACTAATAATAACGGAGTTACATTCATAACAGCAAAAGATTTATCTCTTGCATTTTTTATTTCAAAACTACTTTTGATTTTTTTAGGGAATTTTTTTTGACTTTCCTTTTTAAATAAGTCCTTAGAAATAGTTTCGTAAACTATGTTTTTTATTTTATAAGATTTTACTTGTAAACTCCTTTCAACTTTCCAAGAATTAGAATAGGTTGGTAGATAGAATTCATCAAAAGAACCATTTTTAACATTTGGTAATTTTATTATTGTGCCGCTTTTAGTAGTTGAAATAACATTAAACTCAGAATTGTTTTTCCATTCTAATTTAAAGTTTTTAGTCTTTTTTTGAGCAAAAACAGTTAGTATGAATAGTATAAATATTAAGGAAAAGATGTGTTTTTTATTCTGCATAATTAAGTAAACGTAATTTTTATTTGATTATTTTATTTTTTCAAAAATATAATAAAATTTAAAAGCTATCGTTATTAAACAATAGTATAAAATTTGTCGTAAAGTTTTATTTAAAATTACTTGTATCAAGTTAATATTATTGTAAATTGCGTCACTTTTTAGAATTAAAATATAAAAGTATAAGATATTATGAAATTAAATAAGGGTTTTAAAATTTTATTTTTACTATTGGTAATTGTATCACTAGTAAGTTGTAGTAGTAAGAGTTCAAGTGGTACGTCAGCACTAACAGGTTGGAAGTTTAGTGACTATGATGGTGGCGCTGGAGCAAACTACAAAGGACAACCAACTCCAAACGGAATGGTTTTGATTGAAGGTGGCGCTTTTACAATGGGTCATGTTGTAGATGATGTAATGTTTGATTGGAATACAACACCTGTAAAAATGCAAGTTCGTTCTTTTTATATTGATGAAGCAGAGGTTTCAAATAGAGAATATAGATTATTTTTACAATGGATGGAACAAACATATCCACCAAATAATGATAATTATAGAAATATTTATACTTCAGTATTACCTGATACGCTTGTTTGGCGTAACACTTTAGGTGATGCCGAATTATTAACGGAGACTTATTTACGTCATCCATCTTATAACCAATATCCTGTAGTAGGTGTTTCTTGGATCCAAGCAGTTGAATACTGTAAATGGAGAACCAATATGGTAAATGAAAAAATATTAATGGATAAAGGTATTTTAAATCCATTACACGAAATGGATAGTATGAAAGTAGAAGGTAAAAATCACTTTGATACAGATGTTTATTTAGCAGATCCTAATTTATTATTTGATGGAGATTCTACCATATACAAAAAAGGTTTACCAGATTTGAAATCAAAATCTAGAACTAGAGGCGGAAGAAGTAGTAGAGGTTCTAAAGCAACTGGTGGCGGAAGAAGTAGAGGTAGATCAAATGGTGCATTTACAGGTAGACATGTAAAAGTAGCAGATGGTATTTTAGCACAAGGTTTCAGATTACCTTCGGAAGTTGAGTGGGAATATGCTGCTAAAGCATTAGTTGAAAATAGAGAATATAATACTTTAAAAGGGAGAAAAAAATTCTCTTGGAATGGTAAATACACTAGAAGTAACGGAAAGAGATCTAGAGGTGATCAACAAGCAAACTTTAAATACGGTAAAGGTAATTATAGTGGTTTAGCAGGTTGGAGTGATGATGGTGCTGATATTACTAATGCAATTAAATCATACAAACCTAATGCGTTTGGACTATATGATATGACAGGTAATGTTGCTGAATGGGTTTCGGATGTATATAGACCAATTGTAGATAATGATGCAAATGATTTTAATTATTATAGAGGTAATACTTATGATAAGAAATTAATTGATGAAAATGGAAAAATTGTTATTGTAGACTATAATTCGGTACAATATGATACTTTAGATAATGGTAAAATTAAAGCTAAGTTTTTACCAGGTAGTATCAAATATATTCCTATTACAAAGTCAGATGCATTTATGAGAGATAATTACGAAAAATCTTATAATGTTGATAGTAAGGATGGTGATATTCAGTCTACAAAAAAATATTATATTGATGAAGAAGAGTTAGAAAACAAACCTAGAATGTATAATTCACCAAAAATACCTAGAGAAATAGGAGAAAGTGGTTACAGAAGACAAGAATATGATAAAAAGATAAGAACTACTTTAATTAGTGATAAAACTAGAGTTTATAAAGGTGGTTCATGGAATGATAGATCTTATTGGTTAGATCCTGCTCAAAGAAGATTTTTACCACAATATATGGCAACAAACTATATTGGTTTTAGATGTGCAACGGATAGATTAGGTCCAATGTCAAATCAAAAAAGACAAGCATATCACCATTAATACTGATGATAAATTAAACTAAATCCCGCTTTTTTGCGGGATTTTTTTTGCATAACTTTTATGTATTTATTAATTATTCTTATTTTTACATTATGATTACAAAATTGCATACCATCTTTTTAAATAGTAATGGCATAAGTACCGATACTAGAAAAATTATAAAAAACTCTATTTTTTTCGCTTTAAAAGGAGGAAATTTCAATGCTAATAAGTTTGCTTTAGAAGCATTAGAAAAAGGTGCTACTTATGCTGTTATTGATGAAAAAAAATATTATAAAAATGATAAAACAATCTTAGTTAATAATGTGTTGGAAACATTACAGAAACTGGCAACTTATCATAGAGAGCAACTTAATATACCAATAATTGCTTTAACAGGAAGCAATGGTAAAACCACAACCAAAGAATTAATTAAAATAGTTTTATCTAATAAATACAAAGTAACTGCAACTAATGGCAATTTAAATAACCATATTGGTGTGCCATTAACATTGCTTTCTATGGATGAAAACACAGAAATTGGCATTGTGGAATTCGGCGCAAATAACCCTAAAGAAATTGAATTTTTAGCAAACATAACAAAACCAGACTATGGTTATATTACTAATTTCGGAAAAGCACATTTAGAAGGTTTTAAATCTTTAGAAGGTGTCATTAAAGCAAAAACGGAATTATACGATTATTTAAAAGAAAATATGAAAACTGTTTTTGTAAATGATAATGATGCCATACAAGTATTAAAATCAAGAAAATTAAAAACAATTCATTTCGGCGAGAAAAAATCTAAATATTATATTGAGTTTATAAATTCAAATCCGTTTGTAACTGTTAAGTATAATGAAACAATTATTAAAACAAACCTGATAGGTAGTTATAACTACAATAATATTGCAGCGGCAATTACAATAGGACTACATTTTAAGGTTGCTATTTTAGATATTAAAATTGCGCTCGAAAATTATAAACCAACAAACAACAGGTCTCAAATAATTCAAAAGAATAGTAATAAAATTATTTTAGATGCCTATAATGCAAATCCGACTAGTATGGAATGTGCAATTCAAAATGTAATTCAATTAAAAGATCCTTTTAAAATCGCAATACTTGGCGATATGTTTGAACTTGGTAAATATGCAAAAGAAGAACACCAAAAAATAACGGATTTATTAAATACTTCAAATTTAAATGAAGTATACCTATTGGGTGAGAATTTTTATACTGTAAATACAAATTCAGAAAACATTAAAAAATATAAAACCTTTAAAGAATTTAAAGAAGAATTTGAAGTGCCTAAAAACGCAACAATCTTAATTAAAGCTTCAAGAGGTATGGCATTAGAGCGTGTTTTAGATTTAATTTAAACTCTTCGTATGGATATTTACATACTATAGATAATATTGATAACTTTATAAATAATTGATATTTAATTTATAATCTAAAAGAAATCAAATTTCGTAAATTTGCACTAGAAATTAATAATAACATTAAAAATATAATTATGGCATTAGTAGGTAGAAAATTCCCAAATATTGCAGTTGATGCAATGAATGAAATGGGTGACACTTTTAAAATCAATGTGTTTGAAGAAGCAGTTAGTAAAGGTAAAAAAGTATTACTTTTTTGGTATCCAAAAGATTTTACATTTGTTTGTCCAACTGAAATTAGAGCATTTCAAGACGCATTAGGTGAATTCGAAAAAAGGAATACTATAGTAATTGGTGCTTCTTGTGATACTCCAGAAGTTCATTTTGCATGGTTAAATACTAGTAAAGATAATGGTGGAATTGAAGGCGTAACATTCCCATTATTAGCAGATACAAACAGAAACCTTTCCACGTTATTAGATATTTTAGATATTGAAGCGGGCGAATACGATGAAGAAAATGACTTAGTATTAGCAGAAGGTTCTAACGTAACTTATAGAGCGACTTACTTAATTGATGAAGAAGGGAAAATTTTCCACGAAAGTATAAACGATATGCCATTAGGAAGAAATGTTGCGGAATATTTACGTTTAGTAGATGCTTATACGCATGTACAAGAAAAAGGTGAAGTTTGTCCAGCAAACTGGGAAGAAGGTAAAGATGCAATGAATGCTACTAGAGATGGCGTTGCAGAATATTTGAGTTCTCACTAAAAAAGTAATCAGTAAATCAGTGTTCAGTAATTAGTTTTTATTCATTTACTGAACACTGAAAATTTAAACTAAAAAATTATGTTAATAGAATTACAAGAAGATAATTTAGCACAAATCATTGCAGACAATGATAAAGTGTTAGTACAGTATATGGCAACTTGGTGTGGTAACTGTAGAATAATGAAACCAAAATTTAAGAAATTGGCAATTGAAAACGAAAATATTCCTTTTGTTTTAGTAGATGCTGAAAAATTCCCTGAATCTAGAAAATTAGCAAATGTGGATAATTTACCAACTTTTGCATCTTTTGAAAATGGAAAAAAATTAAATCAAACACAAACTAATAAATTTGATGTTTTGAAGGAGTTAGTCAACGAAGTAATTTAATAGCTTAGATATGAAAATACCAGTAATAAAACATTTAACAAACTTTATCGAAACTAATGATGAAGACTATTTAATTGAAACCATTGAAGTTTTAGAAGATTTAACAGAAGTTTCTACTTTAAAAGACGAAGAATTAGATGTGATAGGCGAACTTATATCTAATATGTATGGTGCTTTAGAAGTACATAAAGAAATGAAAAAAGGTGTTTCAAAACGTGACGCTTTAAATGGTTTTATGAAACGTGTTTTAGGGTCGATAGATCAATAATTCTATTTTTGTAAAAAAGCGTTGTTCCATAATTGTGATACTATCCTAAGTGTGTAAAGTTTTTCAATTTCAAATAAAAATCCGTGAAAATCTGTTAAATCCGTGTCATCTGTGTTCTATTTTTCAGCATAAGATATTATTTACAGTTAAACTATATAAACCATAACCTAATTACAAATCCTCCATAAAATGCTTTCTAGTTTTCGGTTTGTCAAACTTATCTTTATTATAAGCAGCAGATTCTCCTTTAGGAACAGATAAAGAAATCCATTTTTCACCTTTAATCATTTTTGCTAAATAAACGATTTGTCCAACATGATAGGCATAATGACATAATTGTCTGGTGATTGCCTCTTGAATTGTATGACCCATATTTCGGATGTAAATTAATTTTTCGAAATCTTTTTCAGTTAGCGGTTTTATAGCATCAAAAAGACATGACCAACCTTCTTCCCAAGCAATTAAAATAGCATCTTTTGTTTTATACGTATTTTCAAATTCTTGATCTCTTTTCCGCCATTCTTTTTCGCCATCTTCAGTTAAAAAATTAGTCCAACGTGACAGCATATTACCAACTAGATGTTTTGCTATTATTGCAATAGTATTAGAGTCATCGTTATGCTGCCAAAAGCATTCATTTTCATTTAATTGCTGAAAAGATTTATCACCTAACATTTTATAGTATTCAAATTGAATAACTGCGTTTTCTAAAAAATTCGTTTGAAATGATTGCATTTGTTTGGTTTGAGATTATGAAATGTTAGGTCTGTATAAATGTCACAAGATAAATATCCGTTCAACTTTGTGAACCTTGTGATTCCTTAGTGTTCCTAGTGGTTAAATACAATTAAGCCAGAAACACATTATTTTTCCGCTGGAATAAATTCAATAGAAGAAGTATTCACACAATAGCGCATGCCAGTAGTCTCTTTTGGTCCGTCATTAAAAATATGACCTATATGACCATCGCAAGTTACACAAGTTATTTCGGTTCTAATCATGCCTAAACTAGTATCTTTAGTTTGAATTATAGTACCTTCAATAGCATTATCAAAAGAAGGCCAACCACAATGAGAATCGAATTTAGTATCCGATTTAAACAACTGTGTTTTACAGGCATTACAAACATAAGTTCCTTTCTTAAAATGTTTGGTATATCCAGCATCACTTGGTCTATCTGTACCTTTTTTTCGTAAGACATAATATTCTTGTTCCGATAATTCTGCTTTCCATTCGGCATCTGTTTTTTCTATTTTTTTAGTCATAGTTTCCTCTTCTTTGGTGTTGTTTTGTGTATTAGAAGCACAACTAATAAATAGTAAAGTTACTAAAATTAAAAATATTACTTTTTTATACATGCTTAATAAAGTTTATTATATGATTATTAATCTTGTTGTTTTTTAAAATTCTAGTATGTCCTAAATTATAGGTTACCAAAACCTCACCTTTCTCTAAATGTTGTCGAATTTCATAGGCACTACTTACATCTGCAGGTTTGTCTTGTGAATCGTGTATAATCAAAGTTGGAATTTTTATTTTTTTAGCACATTCTTCACCATTATAAACTTCTAAATCGGTTTTGTGTTTTATTTTGAACTGTTTTTTAAATTTAGGGATTAAATTTATGTTACTATTATTTCCTATTAAAAATTTTTCTAAAATTTCATCTATATTATTTGTAGCCGCAATACTTACTATTTTATCAAATTTAGAACCGTTTGCGGTAGAAAGTAAAAGTGCCATAGCACCAATTGAATGACCAATAGCAACATCAAATTTATATGCTATATTTAAAAATTCTATAATCTTTACAAACTCATCCATACTAGAAGATTTTCCTTTAGAATTACCATGCGCAGGTGCATCAAAACTCACAATCATTTTACCATTTTCTAATAATTTATCTGCTAAGGCATAAAATTGCGAACCTCTGCCAGACCAACCATGAATTAGTAAGCATTTACTTTTTGAATAACCATATTCGTAAACCATTATTGTCTTATTTATAGAAGGAATAAACACATTTTTTTGTTTAGCACTTTTATAAAACATAATTTCTCTTTTAGAAGCTGAAAATTTTTGAGGAGTAATAAATTTTTCAACTAATTTATTCAATAAATAGTTTTCGGTAAAAAAATTGAATAGTGGTCTGATATTTGAAATGTATTTCACCAAACGAAGTTAATTATTATTTTTATCTTTGTTTAAAATCTAACAAATAAATTAATAACTAAAAAGAAAAAGAAATGAAAAGAATTGTAGCTTTATTTTTAATAAGTTTAATAGTGTATAGTTGTAGTACTGTACCAATTACAGGAAGAAAAAGAATGAATTTTGTAAGTGACGCCAAAGTTTTACCAACAAGTTTCGCTCAATATTCAGGTTTTTTAAGAGAAAATACCCTATCTACTAATGTAGAAAAAACAAATGAAATTAAAGAAGTTGGTTCTAGAATTTCTAAAGCAGTTGACCGTTTCATGAGAGCAAATGATATGGAAGCAGAAGCAAAAAGTTATCGCTGGGAATTTAATTTAATAGAAGACGAAACCGTAAATGCTTGGTGTATGCCTGGCGGAAAAGTAGTATTTTATACTGGTATTTTACCAATTGCTGCAAATACAGATGGTATCGCTGCAATTATGGGACATGAAGTAGCACATGCTTTTGCAAAACATGGTCAAGAAAGAATGTCATCAGGTATGGTGCAACAAGGTTTAGGAATGGGGTTGCAAATATATACAGGTCTTGCTATTAAAGACCCTAAACAGGCAGCGATGTTTAATATGGCATATGGCGTTGGTTCTCAATTAGGAATGCTTAAATTTAGTAGAACACACGAAACAGAAGCAGATCGTTTAGGTTTGGTTTTTATGCTAATGGCTGGTTATAATGGTACAGAAGCATCTGAAGTTTGGGTAAGAATGAGCCAACGTGCTGGCGGACAAGCGCCACCAGAATTTATGAGCACGCATCCTACTAACCAAAGACGTATTGCAGATTTAAGAGCATATTTACCAGAAGCAAAAATATTAGCTAAAAAATTTAATGCACAAACTAATTAGGCTTTAGAAAAGAAAAAACAAAATATTATTTATTATATTGCAAACTGTTCCGAATTACTCGGAACAGTTTTTTTATGAATCAAAATTAACAACATGCTAAAAAAAGGCGATAAAAAATTAATTGGTGCTTGGGCATTTTATGATTGGGCAAACTCCGTTTATCCGTTAGTAATCACCACTGCAGTTTTTCCTCTTTTTTACGGAATGATTACTGGTGGAAAAGGTGCAAAAGTTAGTTTTTTAGGTTGGGATGATTGGAATAATACAGAACTTTATACGTATTCTTTGTCTTTTTCATTTTTGATAGTTGCTATTATATCGCCTATGCTTTCAAGTATTTCGGATTATATGGGCAATAAAAAACGTTTCATGCAGTTTTTTTGCATTTTAGGTTCGTTTTCTGTAATGTCACTTTACTTTTTTGACAGTATAGAAAATCTATGGATTGGTATTACTTTTTCCATTATGGCTAGTATTGGTTTCTGGGGAAGTTTAGTTTTTTACAACGCATATTTAACCGAAATAGCACATCCAGAGGAACACGATAAAATTAGCGCAAGAGGTTTTATTTATGGTTATATAGGTTCTGTTATTTTACTTGTTTTTATATTAACTATGATTATGTTTCCTCATTGGTATGGCTTTATAGAACAACCTTTAGCGAAAGGAGAAAATGCGCCACCAATAGTTTTTCAAAGTGCTTTTGTATTGGTTGGTATTTGGTGGCTTGGTTTTGCGCAATATACTTTTTATCATTTGCCAAATAATTCTTTTAAACGAAAACCAGAAAAAGACTATATTTTTAAAGGTTTTAGAGAATTAAAAAAAGTATATAAAGAAATAAAACAACATCCAACAATTTATATTTTTCTTTGGTCTTTCTTCTTAATTAGTGCTGGTATACAGACAATTATAGTTTTAGCAGGTAAGTTTGGCGATGAAGAATTAGGTTTGCCAACAATGAATTTAATCATTACAATTTTGTTAATTCAATTAGTTGCTATTTTTGGTGCGATGATATTTTCAAGAATATCAAAAAAAATAGGAAATATTAAAACTCTAAAAATTACCATTGTTATATGGATAATTGTTTGCTTTTCTGCTTACCTATTACCTGGTGAAAGTCCAAATGTGGACACCTATTTCTACGCTTTAGGTGGCTTATTAGGTTTAGTTCTAGGAGCAACACAGACTTTAGCTCGTTCAACATATTCTAAATTAATACCAGAAGAAACTTATGATAATGCTACCTATTTTAGTTTTTATGATGTTACCGAAAAATTAGCCATTGTATTAGGTACTTTGTCTTTTGGTTTAGCGATGCGATTTTCTAATTATTCTATGCGAACTTCGGTTTTAGTTTTGGCTATTTTCTTTTTCTTAGGTCTTATAGTGATTAGTTTTATGAAGAAAACAAAATATGTTAAATAAATACTTATGAAACTAGAATTAATTACTTTAAAAAAGGACAGTTCACGAAATCAATCTATATTATTTATTCATGGTATGTATCATGCTGCTTGGTGTTATGAAGAATATTTTATGCCTTATTTTGCCGACTTAGGTTATGATTGTTATGCACTTAGTTTACAAAATCATGGTAATAGTGATAGTAAAAAACCATTTTGGAAAGTAAGAATTAAAGATTATGTAGAAGATGTTAAAAAAACGGTAGAGAAAATAGGTGGAAACCCTATTTTAATTGGTCATTCTATGGGCGGTTTTATTTTGCAAAAATATTTAGAAAAATATAATGCGTTAGCAGTTGTATTATTAGCATCTGTACCGCCAAAAGGAATTATTGGTTCTACACTTTCGGTAATTAAAAATTATCCTTTTTCCTTTTTAAAAGCAAATTTAACTATTAATCTTTATCATATTATTGCAAATAAAAAAAGCGCAAAAAAATTATTTCTTCCTTTAGATTTATCGGAAGAGAAATTAGATGAATATCACAGTAAATTAGATAATGAAGCTTATTTGGCATACTTAGATATGCTAATTTTAGATTTGCCAAAAACTAAAAAAATTAATCCAGAAAACATATTAATAATTGGTGCAGAAAAAGATAATATTAATTCATTAAGTGATGTGAAAAATATTGCTAAAACCTATAAAACTACGTATAAAATTATTCCAAACGCATCACATGATATTATGTTAGATCCGAATTGGTTAATTGCAGCTAAAGAAATTAGCAATTGGTTAGATAAAGAAGTATTTTTTCTTTGTTAACTATTTATGAATAATGTGGTATTGAAAAGTTAAA
>JAMONN010000040.1 GCA_027065775.1 Flavobacteriaceae bacterium
CTGTTTTTTTTATACAACACTAAAATAAGTGAAAATATTTACATGACAAAACACTGTGCTAACTATTATGCACAGTGGATTGTCTTAAATTTTTTAATAAAGTTTTGCGGATTTAAGGTGGTATTGAAAAGTTAAAAGTATAAAGTTTCCCATTGTCTTAAGTTTTTTATAGTACAAATTTGGGTTACGATTTCATTTATTTTATATGAGTGTAAATTTTTAACTTTCAACATTATAACTTTTACATTAAGAAAAATTCATGAATTTTTAGGCTTAATTAGTTAAAATCATTTTATTGCTTTGTTTTAAAGGTATGGTTTACTTATTTTTGATTTTTGAAGTAAGAATTTTAATTCTTAAATCTCCAATCAACAACAATCTCCAATCGTTAATCTTTTTTAGCATTTAAAATGTTTAAAAAATAACTTCTCAAGTTTTATAGGTGATCCAAATTATGGCGTTGTACTAGAAACTTGCAATACTTTACCATTATACATTTTATTACCTGTTAAGGCAAAATTAGCAATATAGTCTGCCATTTCTTTTGCTGTAGTTGGTGCTTGATAATCAGGAAATGCTTCTGCCAACATTTCAGTTTGTACTGCGCCTAATGCTAAAGTGTTGAATGCAATACCAGATTCTTTATATTCTTCTGCAAGTAACTCCATTAAAGTAATTACGGCACCTTTAGAAGAACTATATGCAGATAAACCTGCAAATTTCATAGAACCTTGAATGCCACCCATACTACTAACAGTTACAATGTGACTTCCTTTTTTCATAAAAGGTAATGTTATTTTAATTAATTCCGCTACAGCGAAAACATTTACATTATATACATTTAAAAAATCTTGGTATGTAGTTTTTAAAAAAGGTTTATTTTCCAATTTACCAGCATTATTAATTAAAATATCTACCGTTTTAAAATGTTTAGAAATAAAATCTGCCGTTTTTTTAATGTCTTTTTCTAAAGTAATATCTACTTGTAAAACGGAAACGTTTTTTGGCATATCCATAAGGGAATCCACATTTCTTGAAAGAACTAATATGTTATGATTATGCTTTGTAAAATAGTTGGTTAATTCAAAACCAATACCTCTGCTTGCACCTGAAATTATAATGTTTTTCATAGAATATTTTTTTGTTTTACAAATATGCATAAAAAAAGGATTTCATTTATTTGAAATCCTTTTTTTTTATATGTTTTAGATATATTAATTATCTGTTTTCTACAAATAATTCTTTTACACTTTTAAAATATTGCCCTTTTAATTTTCTGAATTTAGCAAAGAAATTTACTGTTCTGTCTTCATATACTATTTTATCTGAAGTAAATTCATTATAAATTGCAATAACATCATCGTTAGAAAATTCTCTTTTTAATTCTGAAAGAGCATTTTGCATAAATTCAGTTTTAAGATTTTCTACACCTGTTATAAAAACAGTTTTATTATTTTCATTAGAAATTCCTTGTGACATTTTAGTCGCAACATTTTCAACACCAACCAAGCCGTTTTTTGCAGACATTAATTGTGTAAGATTTTCATCAATTGTTTTAGTTTGAGCAAAAGAACTTATTGTAAATAAAAGAACTGCAATAAATAAGATTATGTTTTTCATGTTATTTTAATTATTAGTTTAAAAGTATTGCAATATAGCAAACAAAAACAATACCATAAAATTTATTTTATGAAATTAAGGTATGTTTAAATATTTATGTGTTTGCAAAGATATTTTCCATGTAGGATTTTCCATAACAAAGTCTATTATTAATGGGATAACAATATCTTTTCGACTCCATTCAGGTTGTAAAAATAACTTACAATTTTTAGAGACCTTTTCGGCTTGTTCTACAGCAAATTTGAAATCATTTTTATTATAAATGATGACCTTTAGTTCGTTGGCAGCATCGGAAACTTCCTTTAAAGGCAATTTATTTTTTTTTGGAGAAAGACAAATCCAATCCCATTTGCCAGTTAAAGAATATGCACCTGAGGTTTCAATATGTACTCTAATATTTTCTTGATGTAATTTTGTGGTAATGTAATTCATATTCCACATTAGTGGTTCGCCACCAGTAATTACGGTAATTCCATTATCTTTTGTGTGTTTTTTTGCGTTTGCTACAATTAAAGTTGTTGCTGTTGCTGGATGCAAATTTTCATTCCAACTTTCTTTAACATCGCACCAATGACAGCCAACATCGCAGCCACCAATTCGTATAAAATAAGATGCTGTACCTGTATAAAAACCTTCGCCTTGTATGGTGTAAAACTCCTCCATTAATGGTAGTAGTTCTCCTTTTTCAATTAATATTTTGTCTTCTTTTTTCACGTATAAAATAATTGAGGCAAATATAATCTTTCTTTGTAAATTGCAACGGAAAAATAGAGAATCATGAGCAATAAAGAAGCGTTTTTTAAACAAATTGAAGAAGGTTATAAAACCAAAGGTGAATTTTTAAACTTAGGTGCAGGAATGTTAGGCGAAGAAACAATTACCAATGCATTTGTGAAATTACCGTTAAAAACTATAAATCGTCATGGATTAATTGCTGGAGCAACAGGAACTGGTAAAACTAAAACATTACAAGTTTTTGCTGAAAACCTATCTGAAGCTGGCGTGCCAGTTCTATTAATGGATGTTAAAGGTGATTTAAGTGGTTTGGCACAAGCAAGTCCTGGGCATAAAAAAATTGACGAACGTCATGAAAAAATAGGATTCGGATTTGAAGCAAAAGCATTTCCTATAGAAATATTAACCATTTCCGAACAAGATGGTACACGAATGCGTGCAACGGTTTCGGAATTTGGACCAACGTTATTATCTCGTATTTTAGATTTGTCGGATACACAAAGTGGTATTGTTTCGGTTTTATTTAAATATTGCGATGATAACAAGTTACCTTTATTAGATTTAAAAGATTTTAAAAAAATTTTACAGTATTCTACTAATGAAGGTCGTGATGAAATAGAGGCGGAATATGGTAGAATTTCAACTTCATCAACTGGATCAATTCTTAGAAAAATAGTAGAGATCGAACAACAAGGTGGCGATTTGTTTTTTGGAGAGCGTTCTTTTGAAGTGCGCGACTTACAAAGAGTAGATAATAATGGTAAAGGAATTATTTCGGTTTTAAGATTGACTGACATTCAAGGTAAACCAAAATTATTTTCGACTTTTATGTTGCAGTTATTAGCCGAAATCTATGAAACATTTCCTGAGCAAGGTGATTCAGGTAGACCAGAATTGGTAATTTTTATAGATGAAGCGCATTTGATTTTTAAAGAAGCTTCTAAGGCATTATTAGAGCAAATTGAATCGATTGTTAAATTAATTCGTTCTAAAGGAGTTGGAATTTATTTTTGCACTCAAAACCCTAAAGATATACCAAGCGATGTTTTATCGCAATTAGGTATGAAAATCCAGCATGCGTTGCGTGCATTTACGGCAAATGACAGAAAAGCAATAAAATTAGCAGCACAAAATTATCCAGATTCTGAGTTTTACGACACCGCAACTGTTTTAACACAATTAGGTATTGGCGAAGCATTGGTTTCTTGTTTGAATGAAAAAGGAATTCCGACACCATTAGTAAGAACGATGTTGCGTGCGCCAATGAGCAGAATGGATGTTTTGTCGAAAAAAGAAATTAAAGATGTAATTAATTCGTCTTATATATATGATAAATATAACGAAGAAATTGACCGAGAATCTGCTTACGAAATCTTAAATAAAAAAATTGTAAAAGTAAATGCGCAAGAAAAAGCAGATGAGAGAAAGAAAAGAGCGAAAAAACAAAAAACGACAAGAAGTAGAAAAAGTACTAAAATGAACCCTATTTTAAAAGTCTTGACTAGTGCTACTTTTATTAGAGGTGTTTTTCAGATTTTACGTAGAATTAAATAATCTCATTCCTGCGAAGGCAAGAATCTTATTTATTTCAATACTTTAAAATTGCTCTCACAGGTATAATATTTGAAAATTAATTTCACTAGATTATTGATAGAACCACAAATTAACAACAAAAAAAACCTGTCAAAATTGACAGGTTTATGATTTAGTCAAAGTTTCACTTTAAGTGAAACCCTTACTTTTTTTTAATTGAAGTTTTACTTCATCAACTCCATACTACGTTTAATAAAATTAGTTAACTCTTCGCCTTTTAGTAAGTTTTGCGATAATTTTGCTAAATCTAATGCTTGGTTTACATAATCTGTTTTCTTTACTTTTGCGTTTAAAATTTTGTTCATCCAATCGTTATTGGTGTTAACAACTAGATTGTACATTTCTGGAAATCCGCCCATTCCCATCATTCCGCCACCGCCAGATTGTTGCATTTCTTTCATTCTACGCATAAATTCTGGTTGCGTAATGGTAAACGGATTAGCATTAGAATCCATCGCTTCTAATTGTACAGTATATTTTTCTTTTGGTACAATTTCTTCAATGATTTCTTTTAATTTTGTTTGCTCGTCATCCGATAGTTTTGAAGTTGTATTTTCTTCTTTATTGATTAATTTCTCTATAGAATCACCATCGACTCTAACAAATTTAATTGGTTGTTTTTTATCTGATAATTCAGAATTTTCACCTTCTAATTTTTGAATTAAATGCGAAATAATAGGCGAATCTAATAACAATACTTCGTAACCTTTGCCTTTTGCAGCTTGTATATAACTGTGTTGTTCTTTTTTATCGGAAGTATATAAAACAACAATATTTTTATCTTTATCGGTTTGTGTTGGTTTAATTTTTTCGATTAATTCTTCGAAAGTAAAATAGTCATTATCTACTGTTGGATATAAGGCGAATTTTTGTGCTGCTTTATAGAATTTATCTTCAGATAACATTCCGTATTCAATCACAATTTTAATGTCATTCCATTTTTTTTCAAAATTCTCTCTATCTTTTTTGAAAATAGATTTCATTTTGTCACCAACTTTTTTGGTAATATAACTTGCTATCTTTTTTACTTCGCCATCTGCTTGTAAATAACTTCTTGAAACGTTTAACGGAATATCTGGTGAATCAATAACACCACGTAACATTTGTAAGAAATCGGGTACAATTCCTTCTACATTGTCAGTTACAAATACTTGATTTTGATACAATTGAATTCTATCTTTCTTAACATCAATATTCGCTTGCATTTTAGGGAAATATAAAATACCAGTTAAGTTAAACGGATAATCCACGTTTAAGTGAATGTTAAATAATGGTTCTTCAAATTGCATTGGGTACAATTCTCTATAGAACGATTTATAATCCTCGTCTTTTAATTGTGCAGGTTTTTTAATCCATGCAGGATTTGGGTTATTAATGATATCATCTACCGTAATCATTTTTTGATCTTCGGTAGTTTCTTTGCCATCTTTATCTTTTGTTGTTTTTGGAGTGTGTTTTGGATCCGCAATTTCTTTAGTACCAAACTTAATCGCAATAGGCATAAACTTGTTATACTTATTTAATAATTCTCTAATTTTAGATTCTTCTAAAAATTCTTCCGAGTCATCGGCAATGTGCATGATAATTTCAGTTCCTCTGTTTTTTTTGTCAGATTTTACCATCGAAAACTCAGGCGAACCATCACAAGTCCAATGTACAGCAGTTTCGTCTTTATACGATTTTGTAATGATTTCTACTTCTTTAGCTACCATAAAAGAAGAATAAAAACCAAGACCAAAATGACCAATAATTCCTGCATCATCAGCAGATTTACCTTTTTTCTTGTCTTTGTCTTCTTCTTTTGGTTGGTATTTTTCTAGAAATTCTTCTGCGCCAGAAAATGCAACTTCGTTAATGTATTTTTTAACTTCATCTTCGGTCATACCAATTCCGTTATCAATAATCGAAATGGTTTTAGCGTCTTTATCAATTTTTACTTCTAATTGTAAATCGTTTACTTTACCACTATATTCGCCAATACTTGCTAAGTGTTTTAACTTAAGTGAAGCATCTGTTGCATTAGAAATTAATTCTCTTAAAAAGATTTCATGATCTGAATACAAGAATTTTTTAATTAGTGGAAATATATTTTCTACCGATACGTTTATTTTACCTTTTGACATGTTTAAAAATGTTTAATTGTTTTTTGTTTATTTGTTTCGTTTGCCATTTTCAACTGAATGATTAGAAACCTCTGTGTTGTTTGTTCTATTTCAAAAAAAATACCAAGTTATTTAAAAATGACAAGATGTCAGAAGTTAACCACATAAGACATTTAAGTTCATATAAATCTTGAAATGAACTTAAATGTCTTATGTGGTAAAAGGGAACACCAAAATTTAATAAGCAGTAAAATTAAAATGACTTATAAGAAATGTTAAAGAGTAAACCTTATTATGAACTTAAATGCCTTATATGGTTAAAAGAGAATACCAAATTTAATAAGCAGTAAAATTTAAATGACTTATAAGAAATGTTAAAGAGTAACCTTATTATGAACTTAAATGC
>JAMONN010000041.1 GCA_027065775.1 Flavobacteriaceae bacterium
AGAAATACCAAATAAATCTTTTGATATATTATCTTCTCGTATATAAGCAAGCACTTCGCCATTACCAATAAAATCAACAATTTTAATAGAGTTGTCTTCAAATTTAGCAAACATATTTCTACCTTTAATTTGGTTAAAACCCGAAACTGTATCTTTTTGAATCATAAATGCATTGCCTAATACTTTTAAACTATCCATTTTTTCGGTTGTAGTATTACTTAGTAAATGAATTATTTTACCAGTAATTTGACCGTTTTCTGTCCATAAAACTGGTTTTTTAAATAATTGCATTAAGCCAGTTTCTTGATTAGAATGTATCGAATCGCATTTACCTTGTAAGTCACTTTTAAAAAACTTTACTTTATGAAAAGCACGTAAAATTCTGTTTTTTGGTTTGCCTGTTAACAATATGGTATCGCCATGAATAAAGATAGAATCTTTTTCGGTTACTGAAATTGCTAATGCCTTTTTAGTAACAAAGGCAGAATCTAATTTCTGAAAATATTCCGCATAATGACCTTTTAAAATACTTTTGTTTATGGTATCTGTCATTACAATGTTATTGGTTGCTGATGCAAATCCTCTGTTTTTATCGTAGTACAAACTATCCGCTTCTATGCGTCTATCATTATATAAAATATAAGCATTTTTGGTAAAATGTGATTTTCCTGCTTTGGTATCTGAAAACCCTTTTTCGCCATAGATAAAACTTTCTTTGCTTTTAATAGTTGATTTTCCGTAAAGGTAAGCAAAACCAGAATCGGTATAATAATCTAAATGATTCGATTTTAAAACATACTCAGGATTTGTAATTACCACATTTGTTTTAGCCGTAAATTTATTCTCATTTAAAAAATAATTTCCTCTAATACTTTCTAAAACATTTGTATCATCTTTAATTGTAGCAAAACTTTTATAAAATAACTGTTGTGAAACGCGATCAAATTGCAACGTATCGGTTTTTAAAGTCATTGTTTGGTTTTTAAGAACTACATTACCCCAAGATAATGATTGCTTAGTCTCGGCATCATAATTAATATATTTACTGGTTTGCGTTATAGTATCGCCTTGTTTTAAAATAACATTACCAACGGCTTCTAAAAAATTTTCTTTTTCGTACAAAATGGCTTTTTTACATTGTAAAGTTGCGCCATCAATCTCCACAAAAACATTGCCTAAACCTATTTTTGCGCCAGGATATTTTTCTTCATCAATACTAATAATATCCGCAGATTTAATGTTCATTTTTTTTTGCGAAAAACTATATATCGTATTTAGTAGTAATAGTAAAAAGAATAATTTTTTCAAATTCAAAAATATTTTTTACAAAATTACTAAAATTGAATGAAGCTTATCGTTTTAGTAGCATTAATTATTTGTTAATGTTAAATTGTTTGAAAAAAGACTTTTGACCGCTTCGCTTTAAGACATACGACTAAATTGTAACTAATTGATAATCTTTCTTTTTAAGAAAACAAAATATAGTTTTATAAATAACTTATTACTCACTTTATTTTATATGGTTTTATCTATTTCTACAATTTATTTAATTGAAAATCAAATAATTATCACATATTAAATATTTATTCCAAAAAAAGCATTTATTAAGTTGTTAAAGACTACTTTTGCGCTTTCAAAAAAAGAAAGTATGCAATCCATTAGAAATATCGCAATTATAGCACACGTTGATCACGGAAAAACAACTTTGGTAGATAAAATTATTGACCAAGCAAAAATTTTAGATGATCGTAAAGTAAGAACGGAATTATTATTAGATAATAATGATTTAGAACGTGAAAGAGGGATTACCATTCTTTCAAAAAACGTTTCAATTAACTATAAAGATGTAAAAATTAATGTAATTGACACACCTGGGCATGCCGATTTTGGTGGTGAAGTTGAGCGTGTTTTAAAAATGGCGGATGGTGTTTTGTTATTGGTTGATGCTTTTGAAGGACCAATGCCACAAACACGTTTTGTGTTAGGTAAAGCTTTAGAGTTAGGTCTAACACCAATTGTTGTTATAAATAAAGTGGACAAAGAAAACTGTACACCTGATTTAGTACACGAAAAAGTTTTCGACTTAATGTTTGCTTTAGATGCAATCGAAGAACAATTAGATTTCGAATCGGTTTACGGTTCTGCTAAATTTGGTTGGATGAATTATGATTGGAAAGAACAAAATGATAATATTATACCTTTATTAGATAGTATTATTAAATATATTCCAGAAGCACCTTATCGCGAAGGAACACCACAAATGCAAATTACCTCTTTAGATTTTTCTAATTTTACAGGTCGTATTGCAATTGGTCGTTTATTTAGAGGTGATTTACACGAAAATAAAGATTACATGCTTTGTAAAGCAGATGGTTCTACTAAAAAAGTAAGAATTAAAGAATTACATGTTTTTGAAGGAATGGGTAAAGTAAAAGTAACAACAGTTAGATCTGGAGATATTTGTGCTTTAACAGGTATTGAAGGTTTTGAAATTGGGGATACTATTGCTGATTTAGAAAATCCAGAAGCATTACCAAGAATCGAAATTGACAAACCAACAATGAGTATGTTATTTACTATTAATAACTCACCATTTTTTGGTAAAGAAGGTAAATTTGTAACTTCACGTCATTTACGTGATCGTTTAAAAAGAGAATTAGAAAAGAATTTAGCACTTAAAGTACATACTACAGATTCGGAAGATAAATTTATTGTTTTTGGTCGTGGTATTTTACATTTATCGGTTTTAATTGAAACGATGCGTCGTGAAGGTTATGAATTACAAGTTGGTAAACCACAAGTAATTATTAAAGAAATTGATGGTAAAAAATGTGAACCTATGGAAACATTATCTATTGATGTACCAGAAGAATTTGCAAGTAAAGCTATTAATTTAGTTGCGTTAAGAAAAGGTGATATGTTAGTGATGGAACCAAAAGGTGATTTACAACATTTAGAATTTACCATACCATCTAGAGGTTTAATTGGTTTACGTAATAGAATTTTAACCGCAACTGCTGGAACTGCAATTATCAACCATAGATTTAGCGAATTTGGTCCTTATAAAGGTGATTTTAGCGAAGATGTAAAAGGTGCAATTGTTTCTGCTGCTGCAGGAAAAGCAACTGCTTATGCAATTGACAGATTACAAGATAGAGGACGTTTCTTTATTGATATTAACCAAGAAATTTATATAGGCCAAGTTGTTGGAGAAAATAGCAAGTCCGAAGATATGAGTGTAAACCTTATAAAAGGTAAGCAATTAACAAATATGCGTAAATCTGGTACAGATGAAGCTATGAAGATTGCTCCGAAAATAAATTTCTCTCTAGAGGAATGTATGGAGTATATTAAAAGTGATGAGTACTTAGAAGTAACTCCAGAAAGTTTACGAATGCGTAAAATTAAATTTGTGAAGTAATAAAACACTTTTTTAATAAAATATAAAATCCCGAAAATTTCTTTTGGGATTTTTTTTTGCTGTAAAGCTAGATATTAAGAATTAAGTTACCTATACAACTTTAGATTCTCAATTATATTTGCTAACTTTACAACTTAGTATATATGTAATGTCTTTTTATTAGTTACTTCGCATATACGTCCATGTTGCCAGTAATCTAAAAAAAACACCATTGAATCCAATTTACTTAGACACACATATTCATACTTCTACAAATCCTAATCAAGTAAATGACAATTATGACATTGATTTATTAGTTAGAAAAATTTACGAATTCAATGGAAATTCTGAATTTCTTATATCTCTAACTGACCATAATATGGTTAATAAAAATGCTTATTTAAAGGCAGTTTCTTTGGATTTAAATATCATTCTCGGTGTTGAGTTACATATTAGAAATTATGACGATTGTCCTGCATATCATTGTCATATTTATTTTGACCTACAAGAAATTACGGAGATTATACTTGATGATATAAATGAAAA
>JAMONN010000042.1 GCA_027065775.1 Flavobacteriaceae bacterium
CCAAACGCAATTGATTTTAAACTATTAGTTTCTCATCTAAAAGATTTAAAAAATAATAAAGTAATTGAACAACCTGTCTATTCTTTTGTTTCACATAATAGAACAGAAGATACACTTAAAACGCATCCAAGAAAAGTAATTATTGTAGAAGGTATTTTAATTTTTAACAATTTAGAATTGCGAGAATTATTTGATATCAAAATTTTTGTACATGCCGATGCTGATGAACGTTTAATTAGAAGATTACGTAGAGATATTAAAGAAAGAGGTCGTGATTTAGATGAAGTTTTAGATAGATATCAAAATACATTAAAACCGATGCATCAGCAATTTATAGAACCTACAAAGAATTTTGCAGATATTATAATACCTAATGACAAACACAATACGGTTGCAATCGATATTGTTAGAACGGTTATTAACCAAAAATTGACTTAATTATGTTAAGAAAAATGAACCGAATGACAAAGTTAATGTTAGTTATTTTTCTTGCTTTTTTAGTTTGGATGCTATTTTTTGACGAAAGTTCTTTTCTAAACAATAGAAAACTAAATAAAGAAATTAATACTTTAGAGAAACAGTCTAACTACTATAAAGAAGAAATTTCTAAAGATCAAAAAATGATTAAGGATTTAAACACACCAGATTCTTTAGCAAAATATGCTAGAGAAAAACATATAATGAAGGAAGAAAATGAAGAGATTTTCTTAATTGAATTTGATACTATTAAATAATTTATGGAAAATCTATTTAAAGACTTTCAACCAGTATCTTCTAAAGCATGGAAGCAGAAAATTCAAATGGATTTAAAAGGTGCTGATTATAATGACACATTAATAAATCAGACTAATGATGTGATAAAAATCAAACCTTTTTATCATTCTGATGATTTTAAATCATTACAAATATCCGATTTAAATAACGATTTTTCTATTTGCCAAACAGTCTTCATTGCAGACGAAAAAATCGCTTGTAATATCGCTATTAATGCTTTAAAAAAAGGAGTGACAGTAATTCGGTTTATTGCAAACAAAGTCTTTGATTTAGATTTTGTTTTAAATCATTTAAAAAATCAAACAGAGTCTAGTTTTATATTTAATCTTAATTTTTTAGATGAAAAATTTAATTCTAAAATCAAAAAAACAACTACAAAATTAAATTGTACTTTTAATTTAGATGTAATAGGTAATTATGCGAAAAATGGTAATTGGTTTAAAGGTCAAGTTTTAGATATTAAGAATACTAAAGTTATAAATTCTATTTCTATAAATGCAACTTTATATCAAAATGCTGGCGCAAATAAAGTACAACAAATAGCATATGCTTTATCGCATTTAAACGAATATTTAAATGCTAATTTAATAAATAATGATACGCTTATCAACTGCACTTTTTCAGTAGGTAGCGATTATTTTTTAGAAATTTCAAAATTAAGAGCATTTCGCTATTTATTCAATAAATTAGTAGCAGAGTATGGTATTAAACCACAATTAAATTTAATTGTAGAACCAACATTACGAAACAAAACTATCTACGATTATAACATAAATATGCTACGTACTACTACAGAATGCATGAGTGCAATTTTAGGTGGTGCAGATATTATAAGCAATATTTCTTATGATACGCTTTATCATAAATCAAATGATTTTGGAGAACGAATTGCTAGAAATCAATTAATAATTTTAAAAGAAGAAAGTTATTTTAAAGAAGCAAATACTATTGCTAAGGGCTCTTATTATATTGAGCAATTAACTTATGAATTAGCAGAAAATTCCTTAAAATTATTTAAAGAAATTGAAAATAATGGTGGTTTTATAGAGCAACTTAAAAAAGGGGCAATTCAAAGGAAAATAGAAGAATCAGCAAAAAAAGAGCAACAACAGTTTGATGCAAATGAAATTATTTTAGTAGGAACTAATAAATTTTCCAATGAAAATGATAAAATGAAAGAGGATTTGCAATTATTTCCGTTTGTAAAAAAACAACCAAGACAGACTAGCATTCAACCAATTATTCCGAAAAGGTTAGCAGAAAAATTAGAGCAAGAAAGGTTAAAACAAGAATAATAATTAATAAAATAGTAAAATGAAAAATATTTTCGAAAATACCGAAGTTGCGTTTTCAACGAAAACAGATACCGAATTAGAACGTGCTTATTTTTTATTTAAAATGATACAATCTGAACCTTTAGTTCGTATTGGTACCGCAATTACAAAATTTGCTCTAAAAGCACACATGCCTGTAGAACATTTAATTAGAGCATCTGTTTTTGATCATTTTTGTGGTGGTATTACCGAAGAAGATTGTAAAGAGTCGATTATAAAAATGTATCGTAAAAATGTACATTCCGTTTTAGATTATTCCGTTGAAGGAAAAGAAACTGAAGAGCAATTTGATTTAGCGATGCTTAAAACCTTAAAAATATTAGATTTTGTTAAGGAAAAAGATAGTATTCCGTTTGCTGTTTTTAAACCTACTGGTTTTGGTAGATTCGAAAACTATCGTAAAATAACCGAAGGAGAAACGTTGTCGGATATGGAGCAATTAGAATGGAATAGAGTTATTGAAAGGTATGAAAAAGTATGTCAAAAAGCATTTGATAATGATGTACCGCTATTAATTGATGCCGAAGAATCTTGGATGCAAACTGCCGCAGATGATTTAATCGAAAAAATGATGGAAAAATATAATACTAATAAAGCCATCGTTTTTAGCACTTTACAAATGTATCGGCATGATCGAATGACTTATTTAAAAGAACTACATCAAAAAGCAAAAGCAAAAAATTATTATATTGGTATGAAAATAGTTCGTGGTGCTTATATGGAAAAAGAGCGCGACAGAGCAAAAGAAAATGGTTACACATCGCCAATTTGTAAAGATAAACCAGAAACAGATGCTAATTATAATACGGCAATTACTTACATGATGGAACATGAAAAAATGGCCATTTTTGCTGGTACACATAATGAAGATAGTTCTATTTTATTAATGCAACTTGCTAAAAAACATAGTGTTAATAATAA
>JAMONN010000043.1 GCA_027065775.1 Flavobacteriaceae bacterium
AAAAAGAATGTATCTTTTAGGAGTAATTTTCTTATTACTTATAGCATCCTATTACTATTTTTCTAAGTCAGATGATGAAAACATACATATTACTTCCGAAGTAAAAAAAGGAACATTTGTTAATGAAGTAATTATTTCTGGCGAAGCACAATCTACTAGTTTAAAAAAAATAAAAGGACCCTCTAATTTAAGGAAATTTAAATTGCGAGAAATAAAAATTCAAGATTTAATTGCAGAAGGTACAGTAGTAAAAGAAGGAGATTATGTTGGTAGATTAGACCCAACTGGTGTAAATGAACAAATAATAGACGCTAGATTAAATTTAGAAGCTGCACAATCTAAATACACACAACAAAAATTAGATACCACACTTACCTTAAAACAAGAGCGAAACGGCATTATAGATTTAGAATTTAATGTAGAGGAAACACGACTAGAATTAAAACAATCTATTTATGAACCGCCAGCAACTATTCGAAAATTAGAAATTAATTTAGAAAAATTAGAACGTGATATAAGAGAAAAAAAAGAAAACTACTCTATTAGACAAAGACAAGCAAAAGCAAAAATGATTGAAGTTGGCACTGAAGTTTCTAAAATAAACAAACAATTAAAAGCATTAACAGATTTATTAAAATCGTTTACTATTTATTCAGATTCGCAAGGCATGATTACCTATGCTAAAAACTGGCGAGGCGACAAAAAAATTGTAGGTTCTACTATTAGTCCTTGGGATCCAACTATTGCTAATCTACCCGATTTAACAAAAATGGAATCTAAAACTTACGCAAACGAAGTCGATATTAGAAAGATAAAAAAAGATTTATCTGTTAAAATCGGTTTCGACGCTTTTCCAGATATCGAATTAGAAGGTATCGTAACAAACGTTGCTAATGTTGGTGAAAAAAAACGTGGCTCGGATATTAAAATATTTCAAATTCAAATTGAATTAACCAAAACAAACGATAATATCAGACCAGGAATGACAACTTCTAACAGAATATTAACATTCTCAAAAGAAGATGCACTTACCATACCATTAGAAGCTGTTTTCTCTAAAGATTCTATCAGTTTTGCTTATGTAAAATCAGGGTTTTCCATCGTAAAAAAACAAGTGGAATTAGGAGAGTCTAATAACGATAATGTGGTTATTACAAATGGTTTGAAAGAAAAAGAAATCGTTTATTTAACAAAACCCGAAGGTTACGATGAAAAAAGTATTAAAATGCTAAAATAAATGATAGACAAAATACTTTTAGAAAAATTAAAAACAAATTTTAGTGAAGCCTTTAGAGTTATTAAAACCAATAAAGTTAGAACTTTTTTAACCGCATTAGGTATTATTTTTGGTGTTGCAGCAGTAATTACCATGCTAGCAATCGGTAAAGGTGCCGAAAAAGAAATATTATCACAATTAGAATTAGTTGGCGTAAATAATATCGTGATCAATCCAATAGCAGATGATAAAGAAGAAAGCGATGACGATGAAGGCAATGAAACTAAACGATTTTCTAAAGGTTTAGACATATTAGATGTACAAAGCATTACTAATACTATCTCTACTGTTAAAGAGATTAGCCCAGAAATTATTTTAGACACCTATGTTATTAATAAAGGAAGGCAAAATAAAGTAAAACTTATTGGTGTTTATTCCTCTTTTTTTAAAGTGAATAATGTTAGTTTAGAAAAAGGAAAAAACTTTTCTAAAAACCAAAGTGATAATGCAAAATCTGTTTGTATCATTGGTAAAAAAATCGAAAAAAAATTATTTACAGGTCAAAGCGCTTTAGGTAAATATATTAAAGTGAAAGATATTTGGTTGCAAGTAATTGGCGTTATTGAAGAAAAATTTATTTCGAATCAAGCACAAGAAAACTTAGGTATTAGGGATATAAATTTGGATGTATATTTACCGTTAAAAACGTTTTTAGTTAGATATAGAGACAGAAAAGTAATTATAGATAAAGAGCAAGATAATGGCAACGGTTTTATGTTTTTTGGAGGAAATAATTCTGGACCAAAAAAGCGTATTCCAAGAGGTAACTATCATCAATTAGATAAATTAACAGTTCAAGTAAATGATTCTAAAGAACTGAAAATGACAGCAAATGTCATTAGTAGGATGTTAAGAAGAAAACATAATGGTATGGTTGATTTTGAAATATCTATACCAATACATTTACTAAAACAGCAACAAAAAACAAAACAAATTTTTAATATTGTATTAAGTATTATTGCTGGAATTTCGTTATTAATTGGCGGTATTGGTATAATGAATATAATGCTAGCGTCTGTTTTAGAAAGAACTAAAGAAATAGGTATTATAAGAGCAATTGGTGCTACCAAACAAGATGTTATTTTACAATTTTTAGCAGAATCTGTTTTAATTAGTCTTGGTGGCGGAATCATAGGGATTTTTTTAGGAATAGGATCTGCATACATCATAGAATTTGCTACAGGAATTGAAACCATACTTTCCTTAAACTCCATTTTGCTTGCCTTTTTTGTTGCAACATTTATTGGCTTAATCTTCGGAATTGCACCAGCAAAATCTGCTGCTAGTAAAAGTCCTATTGAAGCAATTAGACACGAATAATAAAAATTATATGAAGAAATTATTATGGATAGTATTACTATCGCCAATTTTTATAATTGGACAAACGCAAAAAATAAGTTTAAAAGAAGCTATTAAAATTGCACAAGAAAAATCACCCGATTATAAAGCAAATTTAAATAGAAACGAAGCGAGTTTTTGGAGAAACAAAAATTATTTAGCCAGTTTTTTACCTCAAGTTAGATTAGACGCAACGCTTCCATCCTACTCTAAATCAATTAGAAGAATCACTAGCGACAGCGGTGAAGACATATTTGTAAATCAAGACCAATCACGTATTGACACACGTTTATCCATTACACAAAATATTCTGTTAACTGGCGGACAATTTTCAGTACAATCACAATTAGAACGTATTGATGTATTCGGTAATAATAGTAGTGAGAATTATTCTGTAACACCATTTTCCGTTAATTATTCACAAAGATCTCTTTTTTATAATGAATTTAAATGGGACAAAAAAATTGAACCATTAATACGAGAAGAAGCGAAAAGAGACTTTGTAGAAAGTATGGAAGGCATTTCTTTAAGAACCACGCAATTATATTTTAGTTTACTTAAAGCACAAATTCAATTAAAAATTGCTAAGAACAATTTATCTAATAAAGATACACTATTTCAAATTGCAAAAGGAAGATTTAGAATGGGTAGAATTGCTGAAAATGATTTATTACAAATTGAATTAAGTTTATTAAATTCAAAAAATAATATTACCACTAATTTAATTGCTTTAAAAAGAACTAGTCAAAATTTAGCAAGGTATTTAGAGTTAGACAGTGAAAATTTAGAACTTACCGCTCCAAAAAACTTAACCTTATTTACTGTAGATTCAGAAAAAGCCTTAGAAGAAGCAGAATCAAATAGAAAGTTTATTATTGAATATAGACGAAGACGATTAGAATCGGAAAAAGAAGTAGCAAGAACTAAAGGCGAAAATAAATTAGAAGTAAATGTTAATGCAAATTTTGGTATTTCGCAACAAGGTCCTGAATTTAATAACTTGTTTCAAAATTTTAACGAACAACAAAATGTTACAGTAACTCTTGGCATACCAATATTTGATTGGGGCGTTTCTAAGTCAAGAATCAAATTAGCAAAAGCAAATCTAGATTTATTAGACACTAATTTGAAACAAGAAAAACAAGCATTTGAACAAGAAATATATTTACATACTTTAAATTGGGAAAATCAAAGAGACTTTCTAACTACTTCAAAAAAAGCACAAGAAATAGCCATAAAAAGATATGATATTACACAAAAACGATTTATTTTAGGAAAAATAACTATTACGGATTTAAATATTGCTCAAGAAGAACAAGACAGATCTGTAATACAGTACTTAAATTCGTTAGAAAAATTTTGGGTAGATTATTATACTCTAAGAAGACTTACTTTGTATGATTTTATTAATGATAAAAAAATTGAGGTAGAAGATATAATTTACAAATAATAAATTAATTATTTTCGCACTATGAAAACATTCAAAAGTTTTATTTCTATAGTAAATCTACAGACATTTGTAGTTATAATTATATCATTAATAGCTACTTATTTCTGTAGAATTTATGGGTATACCGCTAAGTTTCCGTTAACTTTAATTGGTATAGCTGTAGTTTTTCCATTAGTGTTTTCAATTAATAGCGCATATAAAAGAAGAGAATTAGCTTTAAAACATTATGCTATTTTAAAAGGAAACGGAAGAGCAATTTATTTTGCTTCTAGAGATTGGATTGAAAATCCTGATCCATTAAAAAAACTGGAATTAAAAAGTTGTTTAGAAATCTTATTTTTTGAGATAAATAAATTCCTTCATAATAAAGACAAAAATCGATCTGACAAACCTGTTTTGTCCGCTTTAAGAAAAATGTCTATTGCTATTAAGGATTTCAGAACACAAGGCATGCCTTCTGGCGAAGTGTTTAGATCTAACCAATATTTAAGCAAAATGATTATTTCTTTTGAAGAAGTAAAACATATCGTACAATACAGAACACCATTAATTTTACGTGCATACAGTAAAATATTTATTAATATCTTACCAGTAATTTACGGACCATATTTTGCAGATGTAACACAAGGTAAAAGTCTAGGCATGGCATTTATTTTACCCGTTTTATTTAGTTTAATTTTAGTGAGTTTAGATAATATTCAAGAGCATTTAGAAAATCCGTTTGATAATGTTGGTGAAGATGATGTTTCCATTAATGCACATAAATTTATTGAAGGTTTAAATTCCTAACAAATAATTTGATACTATGATTTGGAAAAAAGATTTCAATATTGAAAGTTTAAATAGTAATAATGGTTTTTTTGGTGAATATCAAAATCCGTTTGATATTGAATTTACAGAAAAAGGAGACAGTCACTTAATATGTAAAATGGAAGTTACTCCAAAAACCAAGCAACCAATGGGTTTATTACATGGTGGCGTTTCGGTTTATTTAGCAGAAACTATTGGTAGTTATGCTGCAAATTTATGTTTAGAAAGTGAAAATAAAGCAGCAGTTGGTTTAGATATTAATGCGAATCATATAAAAGGTATAAAATCTGGATTTGTGTTTGCTAAAGCAAAACCAATTCATCTAGGTGGCAAAACACAAGTTTGGTCTATTGAAATTACAAATGAAAAAGATGAAATGATTTGTGTTAGTAGATTGACTATGGCAGTTGTAAGTATTTAATTATCTTTTCATACTTTTGAACCATGCAATTCACAAAAACCACAGAACAAGATTCCAATTACAATCATTTAGAAAAAATGAATGTAAATGAATTATTAACTTCTATAAATAACGAAGATAAAACAGTTGCTTTTGCTGTTGAAAAAGCGATTCCACAAATAGAAAAATTAGTAAAGATTATTGTAGACAAACTAAAAAACAATGGTCGCTTATTCTATATTGGCGCAGGAACAAGCGGTAGATTAGGTATATTAGACGCAAGCGAATGTCCGCCAACTTTTGGTGTAACAGATAACATTGTGTTAGGTTTAATCGCTGGCGGAGACAAAGCAATTAGAAAAGCAGTAGAAAATGCCGAAGATTCTACAACCCAAGGTTGGTTAGATTTAAAAAAATATGATATTTCAGAAAAAGATATCGTTGTAGGAATTGCTGCTTCTGGAACAACACCATATGTCGTTTCAACATTAAAAACATTAAATGAAAAGAATATAGAAACAGGTTGTATTACCATGAATACAAATAGTCCGTTAGCATTGACTGCAAAATACCCAATCATTGCTATAGTTGGACCTGAATTTGTAACAGGAAGTTCTAGAATGAAAGCTGGTACTGCTCAAAAAATGATTTTAAATATGATTACTACTTCCGTAATGATAAAATTAGGAAAAATAAAAGGTAACAAGATGGTAGACATGCAATTATCTAATGACAAATTAGTAAAAAGAGGTACTAAAATGATTGCAGATGAATTAAAAATAAATACTACTTTAGCCAACGAATTACTGCTTAAATTTGGTAGCGTTAGAAAAGCAATTAACAATTACAAAAATGAAAACTGAAAATAAAAAACTAAATAAAAGCGTCACCTATTTAGGTATAACATTACCTTTTTTATTCCTTGCTCCACTTCTACTTAGTCTAGGTATTAAAGCGATTGGCAGAACACAATTAAATTTAGGATACACATTAGTTACTATCGGAATCCTTTTAGGAATTACTGCAATTATATTAATGGGTTTGGGTATTAAATTTATGATGAATTATATTTTTCGTAAAGAAAATTAAATGAAAATTAAAACCTCTTTTGTTAAACTTACTCAATGGGAACATTGGCCGTCATTTATGTTCTATTTGCCGTTAATTCCGTTTTATTTAAAGGAAAGAATTAAATCTGGTAATTTTACTTTTTTTTTAAATGCAAATCCGAGTATTAAATATTCTGGTGATGGTACTGAATCAAAATATAAAACTATTCTATTAGTTCCTGAAGAATTTAGACCAAAATCTATTTTAATAAATGAATTAGAGGATTTTACACTTGTCTTAAAAAAAATTAAAACTGAAAAAATTACATTTCCATTAATTGCAAAACCAGATTTAGGTTTTAGAGGTTTTTTGGTAAAAAAAATAAATTCAGAAGAAGAGTTGCAAACGTATTTGCATAAAAATAATAGCATCAAAATTATAATTCAAGAATATTTAGATTATAAAAATGAATGTGGCATCTTATATCATAGATTACCAGATAATGATACTGGAAAAATAACATCTATTACATTAAAAAAATTTCTAACTGTTATTGGTGATGGAAAATCTACTTTAATTGAATTAATTTTAGCAAATGAAAGAGCCTATTTATATCTAGAATTATTAAAAAATATTCATCAAGAAAAACTGAAAAATATACCTGTAAAAAACAAAAAAATAGTTTTAACAGTAATCGGAAATCATTCTAAAGGTACTGAGTTTTTAAACGGAAATCATTTAATAGACAGGACTTTAGAAAAAACATTCGACAAACTAAACAAACAAATAAAAGGTTGGTATTTTGGCAGATTAGATATTAAATATAATAATTTTGAAGATTTAAGGTTAGGGAAAGATTTTAAAGTTATAGAAATTAATGGTATTATAGCAGAACCTACTCATATTTACGATGCATCTCATAAAGACGCAAGTTATATCAACGCAATAAAAGGATTAAAAAAAAATTGGACAACAATTTTTGAAATTGCCAAACAGAATAATAAAAACCATAATTTAGAAAATCCTAATTTTAGTAACTATTTAAAAAATATGCGTTTTCTAAGAAAACATTTTTCAAAAATTAAAAAATTAAATAAAAATAATTAGACATTTAATTCTTTATTTTTTGGAGTTGTAGGGTTAAAACCAAAATCATTATCTGGTAATTCAATACCTAATTGACTTATAATATAACCAATACTTGCAAAATGATGAATAGCATGACTATGTGCTTGTATTAAAGCAGAAGATAAAGTGTAATTTGCAGTGATTTCGCCTAAACCTAAATCATCTGTAACTTTAACCATTTGATCAAAATCAATATCTTTTATTTTATTTAAAAAATCGATAGTTTTTTCAAAATACGCAATACCAAAAGCAGTTTTAGATTCTGCCAATTTATTTCTTTTTCTTGCGGTTAGATCTATTTTACCAGATTCTAAACCATCAAATATACAATCAAAAACATCTAAAATATGACGCATATGACTACCTATACTTGAATAATACGGTGCAATTGAAACATCACTATATTGGTAGTCATTTATTGAATTTAATAAATTAATACCTCTTTGTAAGTTTATTGTGATTGCTTGAATCATAGTCGTTGTTCTTCGTTTCGAATTTAGTCGCAAATATACAAATTAATTACTTTTTAAAAATAATTAATTATAGATAAACCTGATATGCCGTTAATAATGCTAATACAATAAATAAGACTGCTAATATATAATTAATGTTCTTTGCTATGAATTGCGCTTTATTCGCAATTTTTTTTGCAAAAATCGCATAAATTGCAAAGATAGAAAATGATCCAAATACTGCGCCAATAACATATAGATAAGAATATGGTGGTTCTATTTTAAAATAGCCTTTACTTTCCGCCCATGTTGCAGCAACTAAATAAAAAGGAATTGCTAACATATTTAATAGTGACATCAAAAAACCAACTAGATAATTATTCCCTTTTTTATCTTTTCCTGTTGCTTTCATTTCTTTTCCTGCTTGCATAAAAAATGAAATAGCTAATGCCAACAATACAAAAACAGCTATTTTCTTTAACCAATTTATTACTTCAGGATTATCTACTAAATATTTTGCAAAAACTACCGCAATAAATGCTTGTATAATCACAACACTTGCTGCACCAACAGAAAACTTTAAACCTTCTGACTTGCCTTTTGAAAGACTTATTTTTACTGCAGTCATATTTAACATTCCTGGTTGTATCATTCCTAAAAATGCTGCTCCAAAACCTATAATTAATGGTAAAATATAATTCATTTTTTTATTTTTTTATGAATGAAAAAGTAAGCCTAAAATTAATTAAATAATTAATAATAGACTTACAATCTACTAACTAAAATCAATTCTTTATTATTTTATAGCATAAGAACCTTTCGGAACTGGCATTGGCGCATCTACTTCACCAATTTTTCCGTCTTTTTGCTCTGTATTAATCGCTCCTTGAATATCTTCCGTATTTAAATGCATTAATTGTACGGGTTTTAATCCAATATTTTTCGCACCTTTTTTAATTAAATATCTTACAAATAAGAATAATAAAAGCATCCAAATAAACATAATTACTTTTTGCATTGTAGGATCATCAGTAATTAAAGAATAAATTTCTCTTTTATCTGAAATTAATCCTGGCGAACCATCTTTATGTGTACCAAATAAAACGGTTGCATCTAAAAAATCTTTATGTGCACCAGAAAATAATGTATAAGGTAAATAACCTATTGCAAAACCTACAAAACCTACTAAAGTATTAATATAACCCATACCAATACGCATATAAGATCTAATTTCACAACCAATTAAAGTTACTGCACCAAACCCTAAAAATAGACCGCCAACAAAATTACCAGCAGTTAAACCTGCTTTTAAACCTGTACCTAATTTTGGTGAAACTCCAAAAAATGTCCATGCGATAAGCATAAAACCAAGCATTAAAATCCATGTGGTTACTACTCCAATTATTGGTGCATTACTACGCATTAACGTTCTTGTGATTTTTGGAACGCCCATTTTCGCATATTTTTCATCATTTTTAGTCATGTCGCCCGAAGTTTCTAAAGCAACTAGAGCACATTCGGTTCCATAACCCGATTTAGATAATGCAATACCAGCAATTATTCCTGCCAATAAAGTCAATATTACAAATAATATATTTTTATCAGCAACAGATTTTCCAAAAGCTAATAATTTTCCACCTTGTAAATGTTGCATAGATTCAGTTCCTGAAAATGCGCCATATAATGCTGCAATTAAAAATAATGCGGTAAACGAAAGTGCTATCCAAAAAACTGGATTCTTCTTATAATTATAACCTTCTTTTAAAGTTGCCTGTTCGCCTGCATCTGCATTTTCAACATAAGCACGTGTTTCTTGATGTTTAAAATAGTTTGCCAATCCCATTTTTTCCATGAAAAGGAAACCTAAAGCGCCACCTATTGCCATAAAAATAACCGATCCAAAAGAACGAATTCCCATAAACGGAATTCCACCCATTAAATGTGTTAATGTACAACCGCCAGCCATTCTAGTACCATAACTAAAAAATGCGCCACCAACAAAAGATACAATTAAAGCTTTTTTAGAATAATAAACCCAAGTTCTACTTTCTTTTTCCATTTTGGTTACTATCCAACCACCTAATATCATACCAACAATTGGCCAACCAATACCTGGTGTAAAAACGCCACCTTCTGGCACGATATTGCCTACAGCGTCTACGCCATAATTACCGTACAATTCTGAATAAAAACCAAAAATGTTATTTAAAAACACTTCTAAACCTCTAAACATTCTACCCAAATCAGTAGTAACACTAATATGCATTAAGTTTGGTTCTTTTCCTTCGCCCGATTTATAGAACCAAATGGCTAGCATATAAATTACTTGTGCCACCGCAAATAAAATACCTGCATAAACATAAGACCATTGGTTTCTAAATAATTTTTTAAATAACTTACTCATAATTTATTATTTGATTAATTAATACTTATTTTGAATAATTAAAAAGGCAAACAAATTAAAATTATATTGTTTGCCTTTTACTACTAACTAAAAATCAATTTGTACTCGTAATAAATGTTGATTTAAATTACCAAGTGTATCATTACCATCATCGGTTATAACATAATTATACATTAATCTTGCATGTGCATTTAAATACCAATTTAAACCTAATGAAATATTATTTATATCCTCTGGCAAACCAAGATTATCATCAACAACATCTTTAGAAGCATTCATATTAGAATAACGTGCTAAAACTTCTACTGCTCCAAAACCATTATTATCAATATCTTTTTTAGGTTTTACTCTGCCAAAAGAAGCGTGTTTGTATGGTCTGTGCTCACCTGTAATAAAATAACTAGCATAAGCATAATAACTTTGCATGATATATGATTTATTTGGTGCATCTATATTTTGGGATTTAAATTCACCTTGAATAGATAATGGTCCAAAAGTACTTGCTAATTCTACACCAATACTATTTCGATGTTCTCCATCTATAAAAACATACTGGTATTTATCACCTAAATGATTTTCTGGTCTAAATTTTAAATCTTTATAAGGTCTACTGTCATAATTTAAACCTAAATGTACAATTTGATTTTTTTCTTTATCTTTTAGTATGGTTGTTGTTGTTCTTGCTACAAAGTTCATTCCATCTTCTAAAGAATGGTCTACAAAACCTTCATCATTTAAACCATTATTTGTCAATGCCATTTGAAACGTTATTTTACCATCAAACAGACCAAAATTTTCATAGTGTAATCCTGATCCCCATCTAAAATTTTGTAAACTAATTAACATTGCTCTTTCATTAAAAGAAATGTACTTACTACTAGTAACCATATTTAAACTTGTAGGTTCTGTATAACTACCTACAATAAAATTACCAATTTTATCAGTAGTATATTTTAAATAAACATCTCTAAAACCTAACTGTCCATGTGCAAAATCTGTTTCAATTTTATACTTTAATCTTTTAGCGACATTACCTGTAGCAGAAAAATGTACTCTTCTAAATTCATTCTCATTTAATCCTTCATCTTCTTCCGCTCTATTTAGAAATTCATAATCATATTGAATTCTACCATTAATTTTTATTGTTGGTTTAAAATTAATAATTTTAGTTTCATCATTTTGATTTTCTTGAGCATTTACATTAAAACTTAACAATGTGATTAATGCCATTACAAATACTATTTTTATTTCATTCATCTTATTAAATTTTGTTTTCATTTCTTATAACGGTGCAAAGTTCAAAAGAAATTCTTTATAAAAGTGTAACCTGAGTTACAATAAAAGATTATTAAGTCTTTTACTTTTGTGGTATACAAAAAAAACAATCTATAAATATTAAAATATGAATATTGCAAAAACTATAATACTTTTATTCGTGATTACTTTATTTACATTTTCTTGTAAAAACGCTAACGAAATAAGAGAAAGAGCAAAAATAAATACAGCACATAAAGTAAAAATTATAAAAGTAGAGAAACCGACAAATTTAGGAGTCATCAAAAAAGTTTCCGTTAGTGAATTTAAAGATTTAATGGCAAAAGGTATTTTAGTAGATGTGAGAACTCCTGAAGAATTTTCTATTGGACATCTAAATGGTGCTGTGAATATTAACTTCAAAAAACAAACTTTTCCTGACTACATTAACGCAATAAATAAAGAAGAACCTGTATTAATTTATTGTAGATCTGGTAACAGAAGCGGTAAAGCGGCTTTAGTTATGCAATCTTTAGGTTTTAAAGAGGTAATAGATTTAGCTAAAGGATTTAAAGGTTGGAATTCTGACAAACAAGAAGTTACTGCAACAAATAATACTAAGAATAGCAAACTACAAGAATTATTGGCAAAAGGTGAGTTAAAAGGAAAAACCATTGTTGGAAAACCACATCAAGTTGGCGTTGAAGAATTTAATAAACTAATAAACGACAATAAAGTTACCTTAGTTGATGTACGAACTTCAAAAGAGTTTGCACAAGGTCATATTAATGGTGCAGTAAATGTGGATTGGAAAAATCGTCATTTTGCTAAAAATATTTTAAATATTTCTGATGAAAAACCAGTAGCAATTTATTGCCGTTCAGGTAATAGAGCAACAAGAGCTATGTTTGCTATGAATGCTATTGGTTTTAAAGAAGTTTATAATTTAGAAAAAGGTATAAAATCTTGGAATGCAGCAAATATGCCTCTAAAAACATTAGAAGTTAAAGGTGATAAGCATCATTTAGATGTTGAAAATTTCAACAATGCTATTTTAGGAAAAGTAGGTACTTTAATAGATATTAGAACTCCAAAAGAATATAATGCGTATCATTTACCTAATGCAAAAATGATTGATTATAAAAATGATAGTTTTAAAACTGAATTTGCAAAACTAGATAAAAACATACCAGTTCTAATTTATTGTCGTTCAGGCGGAAGATCTGGTAGAGCAACAAAAACCTTAACCGAAATGGGATTTAAAGTATACAATTTAAACAAAGGCATCAACCAATGGAAATCTAACGGAATGCCAATTGAAGGTAAAAATACACACGCAAAAGATAACGGTGAAGAAGGTTGTTAGTACAATAAAAGAAAAAGGGAAAGTTATTAAGACCATTCAATTAATTTTTTGAATGGTTTTTTTATTATTTTTGATTTATGGATAAAAATACTGGTTTTAAAATAATATTAGTACTAATTCTTATTATTGGTTTTATTTTAATAAAAATAATAACCACTGATCAAACTTATGCTAACTATAAACCTTTAATAAATAATGATTCGTCTTGTATAAATTGCCATTCATCCATGAGTGGATTTGCATCTTCGCATTCACCAGATAAAATAACGTGTATTAGTTGTCATTTAGGAGATAATCATTCTTTAAACAAAATAGAAGCACATAAAAACATGGTTTCTGTACCTGGTAATTTATCTAATGCGTCTCAAACATGCGCAAAATGCCATGTAGGTATTGATTTAAGAGTTACAAATTCTTTAATGAATACCATGAGTGGTATTATTAGCGTAGATAAATATGTTTTTGGAGAAAATAAAAACTTAGATAGTCTTTTTAACATCCATCATTTAGAAAATAAATCTATGGCGGATTCTCATTTGAGAAATAAATGTGCTTCGTGTCATATTGGTAATGAAAAAGAACATCCCAATCCTATTACCGAAAAATCTCGTGGTGGCGGTTGTACTGCTTGTCATTTAAATTATACTAATGAAGCAAAAATCGCACATCAAAATTATTTAAATTCGGATAAAAAGAAACTTTCAAAAGTGCATCCTTCATTGACTTTAAAAGTAACGGATAATCATTGTTTTGGTTGTCACAGTCGCTCAGGAAGAATTTCAACTAATTATGAAGGTTGGCATGAAACGATTTTAAAATCGGATGAAATTTCAAATTCAAGTAAATATAGAGTTTTAGAAGATAATCGTGTGTTCGAGAAAAAATCTGCCGACATTCATCATACTAGAGGCTTAAGTTGTATTGATTGCCATGATAGTAATGATGTTATGGGCGATGGAAAAACCTATGCACATCAAGAAGATGCAGTAAATATTAGTTGTACAGATTGCCATTTTTCTAGCAAAGTCAAAACACGTTCTTACTCAAAGTTAGATGCGGATGAGCAACGTATAATTCGTCTTAAAAATATAAGTGATTCTTATGCTTTTATTTATTCCGATGTATCGGAAAAAGTTTTATTAAATGTTATTCGTGAAAATGATAAAAATTATTTACTAACTAAAAATACCAATAAAAAACTATTGCTATCTAAACCATCTAGTAATTGTACTAAAAATGCACATAAAAATTTAAGTTGTTCTTCTTGCCATACTAATTGGAGTCCACAATGTATTTCGTGCCACACAAAATTTGATGCAAATGAAGATGGTTTTGATTTAAAAGATAAAAAATGGGTTATGGGAAAATGGTTTGAAAAAGGAAATAATTATTTTGCTGAATTCCCAACTTTAGGCGTTGTAAATAAAGATTCTAAAAAAATCATAAAAACATTTGCTCCAGGAATGATTATACATTTAGAAAAAGAAAATACTAATGATTTTCATAGACTCTTCGCTCCTATTTCTGCACATACAATCTCTGCAAAAGGTAAATCTTGTAAAGAATGTCATAACAATCCTGTTGCTTTAGGTTATGGACGTGGTAAATTAGTTCTAAAAAATAAAAAATGGATTTTTAAACCCGCATTTAAAAACGAAAAAGATGGTTTGCCAAAAGATGCTTGGATTCCGTTTTTAGCAGAAAACAATTCCGCCAAAGCAACACGAACAAATGCAAGACCTTTTAATCTAAAAGAACAACGTAAAATCCTTACTGTTGGAGCATGTTTAACATGTCATAAAGAAAACTCTAGAGTTGTTGACAATATCTTATCCAATTTTAAAATGGTTTTAAACGAAAAAAAGTCAATTTGTATTTCTCCAATTTTCGATTAAATAATTATTGAAAATTTGATATTTTATTTCTAAATATCTTTTGTAATCTCTGTTATTTAATTAGATTTGTAAACTTGTATACTTAGCTATTTTTTATAAAATTTGAACAGAAAAATTACATATCAATTCAAAAAATATTTTATATATATTCTACTTATTGGGCAATTATGGTCTAATGTATTTCATTACGCAAATTTATATTTTAATGATCCTGATGATATAATAGAACTTACATCAACAGAAAAAGATTCTGAAAAAGAAATGGAAGATAAAATTATCGCTTCAATTTTTATTATATCTATATATAATACATGTAATATTTCTTTAAGTAATGATTTTGCTCATGAAGAAGATTTGTTACCAATGAATCATCTTGAAATTAATACACCACCACCAAAAAAATCAATTTATATTTAGTATTATTAAGTAAGTTACAATTTATTATGACTTATAAGTAGTTACAATATTGAATAAATTCCTAATTTGAATATTCCATAAACGAATTAGAGAATAAAATTCAATATTATTAGAGATGGGAAAAACAATAAAATTGTTATTACCACGTAGAAAATGCAAAAGCAGGTAAAGTTAATTTTTTAAATAAATAATGATGAGCGAAACAAAAAATAATAAATTCGGATTTAATTTTAAACATTTTAAAGGTGACTTGTTTGGTGGTATTACTGCTGGTATTGTTGCTTTACCATTGGCGCTTGCCTTTGGTGTAAGTTCTGGTTTAGGACCAAGTGCTGGTTTGTATGGAGCAATATTTGTTAGTTTTTTTGCGGCATTATTTGGCGGAACCAACACACAAATTTCTGGTCCAACGGCACCAATGACAGCTGTAAGTATGGTAGTAATTGCTGGTATAATTGCTACTTTTGATGGCGATGTAACCAAAGCATTACCTGCTATTTTAACTGTTTTTTTATTAGCAGGTTTAATGCAAATTGCCTTAGGATTTATTGGTTTAGGTAAATATATTAAATACATACCATATCCTGTAGTTTCTGGTTTTATGACCGCTATTGGTGTCATTATTTTGGTTACTCAAATTTTGCCATCGGTTGGTTATTATCCAAAGGAAGATGTTGAGTTTGTAAATCAATTTAAACCGCAAGCAGAAGAAGTGATTTTAGATAATATTTTAAAGGAAGAAGCTGGTGAAGGCATTCTTGTTTTAGAAGATTTTAAACAAACCATAAAACGCGCAGAAAATATCTCGCAAGATCAAATTTTAAAAGAATCTCAATCTTTAGCAAATAAAAATGCTTCAGGTGTTTTGGGCGCATTTAAAGTTTTTCCTAGAGCAATTCAAAACATAAATTGGTTAGAATTATTATTAGCTTTAGGTACTATATTTATAATCTACGGTTTTAAACGTATAACTACTAAAATACCAAGTGCTTTAGTTGCACTACTAGTCATGTCTGGCATTGCAGTTGGTTTTAAATTAAATTATAGACCTATTGAAGAAATACCAAGTGGTCTGCCATTACCGAACTTAGGCATTTTTACCGATTTTAGTTTTAGCAGTATTTCTCCATTTATATTTACCGCTTTAACATTGGCGCTTTTAGGAGCAATAGATTCACTTTTAACATCGGTTGTTGCAGATAATATGACAAAAACCAAGCATAAACCTAATAAAGAATTAATTGGTCAAGGTATTGGTAATACTATTGCTGCAATATTTGGTGGCATTCCTGGTGCTGGAGCAACTATTAGAACAGTTGTAAATATTAATGCAGGCGGAAAAACCAAACTTTCAGGAATGGTTGCAGGTATCTTATTACTAATTGTTTTATTAGCTTTAGGGCCAATTGCATCACAAATTCCAGCAGCAGTTTTAGCAGGTATTTTAATTACCGTAGGTATTGGCGTTATGGATTATAAAGGCCTAAAAGCGATACCATATATGCCAAAACCAGAAGTTCTAATCATGATAGTTGTATTGGTTTTGTCATCGGTTTGGAACTTAGTTTATGCTGTTGGCATCGGTTTAGTAATTGCTTCTTTAATGTTTATGAAAAAAATAGGTGATTTAACCGCAGAACGTTCCGATGTTAAATCGTTATTAAAAGAGAAAGCTTGGGCAGATGAAACCAATTTCCCTAAAAGTTTAGCGGCAAAAGTTTTTATTAAACATATTAAAGGACCTTTATTTTTTGGTTCAACAAGCGAATTTCAGCAATTGGCAAAACAAATTCCAGAAACGGCTTCAACAATTATTATACGTATGGGAAGAATGCAATATATAGACCAATCAGGTTTATATGCTATGGAAGATGTTTTAGTTGAATTGGTAAAAAATGGTAAAAAAGTATTGTTTGTAAACTTAATTGAACAACCAAAATACATGTTAGAACGTATTGATATCATACCCGATTTAGTACCTAAAGAACAAATTTTTGAAGATTTTGATTCGTGTTTAGATTGGATTAAAAACAATGTTAAAAGTTAACTAAACTATAAATTTGAACTATAGACAAAGCCTGTCAAGTATAATTATTAAATATCTAACAAAGTATGC
>JAMONN010000044.1 GCA_027065775.1 Flavobacteriaceae bacterium
TTTTTTATACAACACTAAAATAAGTGAAAATATTTACATGACAAAACACTGTGCTAACTATTATGCACAGTGGATTGTCTTAAATTTTTTAATAAAGTTTTGCGGATTTAAGGGATTAATAAAAGGTTTTCAATTTAAGAAAAAATTAATGCAAGAGCATTTTAATCAAAAAAAGTTTATGGATTCTAAGCAATTCCCTAAAACTAAATTTTCAGGTAAAATAATTGATTTTAAAAATGAAACAGGAGAATATAAAATTGTTGGTAAATTAACAATCCATGGTGTTACAAATGACGTAACAAGTTCTGCAACAGTAAAAAAAGTAGATGGTGTTGTATATTTAAACACGAAATTTTCAGTAATAGTTTCAGATTACGGTGTTATAATCAAAAGTAAATTAGCTAAAAAAATAGCAGAGAAAGTAAATATAGAAGTAAACTTAGAGTTAAAATAATTACAAGATTTTAAATTACAAATTTAAATAGAAAATTTTTTATTCTTTTATTAAAGAAATAAAACCAGTCGTATTTCCAATTTTCACATTCATAAAATAGACTCCTTTTTCTAGATTATTTAAATTTATTTCCTTTTGAATTGAATTAATCAAAATAGTCTTAACTTCTTGGCCAAGATAATTATATATAGATACCGTATCAATATTTTCGTTAGCATTTAGATGTAAAGTGTTTTTTATTGGGTTAGGATAATAAGAAAAACCTTTTGATTTTAGATCGTTAATTGAACCTGTAGATGGTGGTTCAGCATAGATGTTTGTTAGAAAAAAATCTGCATTTACACTATCGTCAATTGAGCCACTACTAGCCCAAAATGCAATTAAAAAATGCGTATCGAATAGGCTAAACTGATCTGTGTAATCTTCATAATTTATAGCGATAGTTTCGCCAGTATTTGAGATTGGTGTATTAGCGTCCCAAGTTCTAATTGTAAACCATGTTTCCCCTTGATCTGGAGAAATTACTAATTTAACTTGGTCATCAGAACCTAAAGATATTGAATTTGTTGTGTTGTGCTCTGTAAGAGCAATAGAAAAATTTAATATCAAATCAAAATTATTACTTTTAACTCCTGGCAGACCTTGCATTTCAGGTAAAACTAACCAATCATTTACATTATTTTCTGTAATATTTATCATTGCACTTAAGTCATTAGAGTCATTTGCGAATTCATGATTTGTCCAATTGCTATTATTAAAGCCTGAAATACCTATATTAGGATTTCCTTGGTTTGCTACAGTCCAACAATCTGGTGGAAAATTACCAGTATTAAAAGTTTCATTAACTATAATATCGGATACTGAAATATCACAATAATTATAAAAAGTAAAAGGACCAATCCAATCACTTGTGTCAGCTCCACAATCGGTTCTTATATATAAATCATAATATATTGAATGTGGTATTTGATCTAATCCAAGTTGATTAAAACTGACATTTTCTATTGTAGGAATTTCAGTTGGTGTAAAACCATTTTCTCCATATTCAATATCCCATAAATTTTCAGTATTCGCATCCCAAACAATTTTAACGGATTCATAAGTAAAATTATTTTCAATATGAATGTTACTAGGCTCATTACATTGTGCAATTGTACTAACATAAATGAATATTGTAATAATTAATAAAGTAATTTTTTTCATAAGTTAAATATTTAAAGGTTTGTATATATGGAACAATTAATTTTCAATCCACCCTAACATAATTATAATTGATAGTAAAATAAAAATAATCAATTGTAATTATAGTGATAATTTGCTTTATCAACATATCTTTGTACTATCGAATAATAACACTTAAAACAAAGATAAAATGGAAACACAAGAAGCACAAAATGTAATGCCTAGAATTGGTGATCAAGCACCTAACTTTACGGCAGTAACTACAAAAGGTAAAATTGAATTTAACAATTTTGCAAAAGATAAATGGATTGTATTATTTTCTCATCCTGCTGATTTTACACCAGTTTGTACTACAGAAATGAGCGGATTTGCATTAAGAAAAAACGAATTTACCGCTTTAAATACTGAATTAATGGGTTTAAGTATTGATAGCGTGCATGCACATTTAGGATGGGTAAATAATGTAAGAAAAAATACAGGAGTTTATTTTGACTTTCCGATAATTGCAGATATTGACATGAAAGTATCAAAATTATATGGCATGTTGCAACCTAATGAAAGTGAAACTGCGGCAGTTCGAGCGGTTTTCTTTATTGACCCATCTAAAAAAATTAGATTAATTATGTATTACCCGTTAAATGTTGGTCGTAATATGGATGAAATTTTAAGAGCATTGCATGCTTTACAAGTTTCTGATAAATTTAAAGTTGCTATGCCTTTAGATTGGAAAGATGGTGATAAAGTTATTATTCCACCACCAAAAACATTAGCGGAAATGGAAGATAGATTAAATGATGATTCTTGCGAAAGAACGGACTTCTATCTTTGTAAAAAAGAATTGTAAAATATTACTACTACTGATACAAGTCACTTCTTCTCTAATTAAAACATTTAATTTTGTATTGGAGTGACTTTTTTATTAACAATTAAATATTTGAGTAATGACAAAATTAAATCAAATCGGCTTAGACCAAAAAAAAAGCAATCAATTAGCAAGTAAATTAAACGAATTATTATCGAATTATTCCATTTTTTATCAAAATGTTAGAGGTTTCCATTGGAAAATTACAGGAAGCAAATTTTTTGAACTACACCTAAAGTTCGAAGAATTGTACAACGATTTATTCCTGAAAATTGATGATATCGCAGAGCGAATATTAACATTGGGTCAACAACCAGAGCATAATTTTTCTAGCTACTTAAAAGTTTCAGAAATAAAGGAATTCAAAAATACAACAAACGGAAATGTTGCAGTAAATGAATTATTAAATTCGTTTAAATTATTACTCACAAAACAGCGATTAATATTAGAATTAGCATCGGAAATTGGTGATGAAGGAACAAGCGCATTAATGAGTGATTATATTAGAGAACAAGAGAAATTAGTTTGGATGTATGGTGCTTTTTTAAGTGAATAATTATGAAAATTAGAGAATTAACTATAAAAGTAAAAGACTTAGAAAAACAAAAAATATTTTACACCAAAGTTTTTGGTTTTAAATTAATTCAAAGTTCTAAAAATGAATTTAGTATTTCAATTAGTTTTTCAAAATTTAAATTTGTAAAAAGCGAATTTAGGTGCTATGTCGAATTGAGTGGTTAATTAAAGTAAATAATCTCGCAAAGGCGCAGAGACGCAAAGTGTTTAAAGTCTTCACCTTTTAAAGCAATGGTTAATGTTGAAAATATAGATTTTGATATTTCTTTCTTTAATCAAAAACTTACGATAAAACATCTTGTTTAATTTACAGAAAACCCATTACTTGTTGGTGTTTGAACTATTGTTTGCATTTTTAGATCTAAATTTAAAAAAAAACCTACTTGTTTAAAACAAGTAGGTTTGCAAGTTAATAAAATTTAAAAAATAACTATAACCAAGTTTTAACTTGATTGTAATCTAAAAAATAAATTAATTTTATCGAAAAATTATGTGAAATATCTTCCTTAAATAAATCGTTTAAATTGTCTGTAAAGTTGAGTTGTGATTGATCATTCTGATTAAAAATCTGATTTCTATAAAGTGCTATTAATTGACTTCCTGGAGCAAATTCCCAATTAAAATTTAAATCTAGATTCCATGAGTTAAAGTTAATATCTTCATTTATATCATTATTTAAATCTTCATCAGTATTTTCTAGTTGTCCATAATCATTTTCAGTTAAAGTACCATTTAATTCTAATTGAAAATATTGTTTATCATACTTAACAGGTTGCCAATTATGCCTAAAAGTTAATGATAATGCAGATTTAGTATTAAAATTATATTTTGTTGAAATAGAGTTTTCAGCACTAAACGAATCTCTATTTCCAAAAATAATATCACCATTATCTTCTTCGGTAACATAACCTTTTTGGTTTTTTGCTGTGCTATAAGAAAAATTATATTCTGCCGAAATTTTATTATTGAAACGATATCTTGGTGCAATTTCAAATTCGAAAAATGTTCTTGTTTCATTATAACGCCAACCGTAAAAATAATTAACATCTATTGCTAATTTCTTGCTGTAATCTGAAGAAAACCAATTGTTTATTCCTGCAGTTGGATTCATTTTAAAGAATCGATCATCTACTCTAGGTTCAAAATAATCATACTCGTTACCAATAGAAGTATTTACATTCATACCAAAAGAAATTTGTTTTTTTGTAGTCGCCCAAGCACTGTAACCTACACGGTTACCAGTAAATTTTTTGTTTCTGAATTGATATGTTGGTGCATCTTTATTTAATTCTATTCGATATCTAGAATTGGCAAAAACAAAAATACCATAATTATTAAATTTACCTTTTGGTTCGAATATTCTATAAGAATAACTTCCATAAATACGCGAAATATTATTTCTTCTTTGAAACCCTAAATCGTTTTTATCATAATTTTTATTGGTAAAACTATAACCGCCATCAAACTGATGATTACCATTAAATTTTCCCATTCTCAAATTACCATCAAAACCAGTTTTGGCATTGGTGTCATTACCTTTAAAAACATTGCTATTACCTAGTCTGACATCAATACCATATTTATTATCTTTAGTTTTTAAATTAACTAATAGACTCGTAACATTTGCATCTCTAAATTTGCTTCCATTTCTTATGACATTAGTGTTTATTAGGGAAACCGAAGAGTTTTTATTAAACTGTTGATCTAAAACTAGTACACTATAATTAGATAAAGGTTCTATTGTTTCTTTTCTACTTGTGCTAATTTCATTTCCTAAGTCATTTGTTGTTATTGTTTTTATTGTAGCTTCTGTTTTTTCTGTAATTGCATTTAAATAACCGATACCTAAGCCACCTTTTGTTCTACCTGAAATTTTTATTATATTTAAAACATCTACTTTAGAAGGCGAATCAGTAAGTTCTTCGTTGTCTTCTAACGAAATACTTCCAGTTGGGGAAGAACCAATTCTTCTTGAAAAAAACAGACCGCCTTTATTAAAAAGATCTGTACCTTCGGTAAAAAAGGCACGCTGTTCTGAAAATCGTTGTTCAAAAGGACCTAAATTTAAGGTGACATCATCAAAAGCAACTTGACCAAAATCGGGTATTAAAGTAGCGTCTAAAGTAAAGTTTTCGGTAATACCATATTTTACATCTAAACCTGCTGACCAATTAAATTCCGATTCACCAGCAAAAGTATTTGTAACACCAGTAATAAATGGATTAAAACTTAGTCTTAATGGTGGCTTTATATTTTTAATACCTGTAATAACACCATCATATTGTGCAATATTACCGTTTTCTCTATCAATAAAATTCCAAGTATATTGATCTCTGTTATTTTGATGCTTTCTGTGGAAATTCAAACCCCAAGTTTGTATATTTTCATTCGAAAAGCGTAATGCGGCATAAGGTATTTTAATTTCAACAAACCAACCATCATCCACAATTTTCACAGCACTGTCCCAAACAGCATTCCATGAAAAATCTTCGCCATTACTTGGTGTTACTAAAGCGTCGTTTTGATTACCAGTACTCATTACAAAAAATTCCGTTTGATTTTGCCCGTCGTTTTGTGGATTTAAAATCACACCAAAAAAATCAGCATTACCAAAATTATCCCTAGTTTGAAACTCCATTGGTACTTCACTCATTTTATCATCGTGCAAATACGCACCAAAATAGATGGCGTTATCATCATAAACAATTTTAACTTCGGTTTTAATATTGTCTGGTTCTGGTTCGTTCGATCTTGGTCTAAACATCACAAAATCGGTTGCAATATTTGCATTTGCCCATGCAGCATCATCTAAATCACCATCTATTTTAGGAGCGTTTTCTACGCGAATAATTTTATACTCTTTATGAGTAATGTTTTTTTGTGCAAAAATTAAAGAAGTAAACAGTAATACTAATAATAAAATGAGCCTTATCATGTAATGATTGATTTGGTAATGTTTTCAAAATTATTTATTTTTCAACTTGAATTATCATAAATATATGTTAATCCTATGTTAAAGACTTTAAAAATAAATAAATGTTACATTTTTATAAAATTTAATATTGAATACTAAGAATTGATTATTTTATTCTTTATTTTTGCATCACAAAATTTACAAAATGAACTTACACGAATATCAAGGTAAAGAAATATTAAATAGTTTTGGCGTTAGAATTCAAAGAGGAATTGTTGCCGACAACTCTAAAAAAGCGGTAGAAGCTGCAAAACAATTAACTGCCGAAACGGGTACAGGTTGGCACGTAATTAAAGCACAAGTTCATGCTGGTGGACGTGGAAAAGGTGGTGGCGTTAAATTAGCAAAATCATTAGAAGAAGTAGAGTCTATTTCGAAAGAAATTATTGGAATGATGTTAATTACTCCACAGACATCTGCGGAAGGAAAAAAAGTAAATCAAGTATTAATTTGCGAAGATGTTTATTATCCAGGAGAATCAGAACATGAAGAATTCTATATGTCTGTTTTATTAAACAGAGCAACTGGTAGAAATATGATTATGTATTCTACGGAAGGTGGAATGGATATCGAAACCGTAGCAGAAAACACACCACATTTAATTTTTACAGAAGAGATAGATCCTGCAACTGGACTTTTAGGTTTTCAAGCAAGAAAAATTGCTTTTAACTTAGGTTTGTCTGGTAATGCATTTAAAGAAATGACAAAATTTGTTGCTTCATTATATACAGCATATGTAGAATCAGATTCTTCGATGTTTGAAATTAATCCTGTTTTAAAAACAAGTGATAATAAAATAATTGCAGTAGATGCAAAAGTAAGTATTGATGATAATGCATTATACAGACATAAAGATTATGCAGCAATGCGTGATTTTAGAGAAGAAAATGCTATTGAAGTTGAAGCAAATGCAGTTGGTTTAAATTATGTGGATCTTGACGGAAACGTTGGTTGTATGGTAAATGGTGCTGGTTTAGCAATGGCTACAATGGATTTGATTAAACAATCTGGCGGAGAACCTGCTAACTTTTTAGATGTTGGTGGAACTGCAGATGCAGAACGTGTAGAAGCTGGTTTTAGAATCATTTTAAAAGATCCAAACGTAAAAGCAATTTTAGTAAATATATTTGGTGGAATCGTTCGTTGTGATCGTGTTGCGCAAGGTGTTGTAGATGCTTATACTAATATGGGTAATATCGAAGTGCCAATTATTGTTCGTTTACAAGGTACAAACGCTAAAGAAGCACAAGAATTAATACAAAAAAGCGGTTTAGATGTAATTTCAGTAACTGAATTTCAAGAAGCTGCCGATAGAGTTAAAGAAGTTTTAGCGTAATTTTATGTAAAAGACGTTTGTGAAACGTTTTTTAGTCTAAAATTTTAAACAAAAAAAAGTCGAAAATTAATTTAATTTTCGACTTTTTTTATACTAAATAATATCTAGATAGGTTAATAAACTTTCGCAAATTGGCAAATAATACCACCCATAATTGCAAGCGTAATAATCCAATAACCAGCATTAATTGCAATATATTTAAAACCTTTTCTTTCAAACATTGCATTAATGGCAATAATTGGCATGATAAAAAACAAACCTGCTGTCATTGCACCATGTAAAGCACCATGTTTAAAAGTTCTAAAATTCGCACCATATTTGTTCATGTAATCTGCAAAATATGCGCTGGCATCACTACCACTTTCCATAATTTCTGGTCCTGTTAGCATTGCTGAGAATGCGCCCCATTGATGAATTACAGTAAAATGTAGAGCAATAGCAATAAAAAAACTAAAAATAAAAGTTAGGCCAAATGTTAAAGGCATATTTGCTCCTTTTAATTTTTCTTCGGTGAGACCAGAAGCATTCATCCATGCTGTTCCAAATACTTTTGGGTTATACCAAATAAAACCCATTACTAAAGGTACTAATGCTGCTAATGCAGACATCATTAAATCTATTTTCATAATATAAAATGTTTTAGTTAGATCTCAAATATAAGAAATTTAAAATAGCCCCTTAAAAGTTAGGTTGTCAAAAATCGGTATAAAACCCGAAAAGAAAACAGTAGCATTACAATACCAGATATTTTATAAATTAAAAATATTTTGTTTGAATTAAGTAATGGAATCAATTTTTTAGACAAAAAAACCTTTGCTAAATCAATTACTAAAATTCCAGATACTAAAGAAAATAAAAAGTAAGAACCATTTTCTTGATATTTATCAAAACCATATTTTGCTATTAAAACCCAAAAACCTAAAACAAACGGATTAAAAAAATTAACACTAAACCCTTTTATAAAATTTTGAAAGTGTGTGAGATTTGAAGTGCTTTTTAATGCTATTTTTTCTTTTTTTAAAGTATAAGTTAGGCCAAAACCAAGTAAGATTAGAAAACCAATAAGACCTAAGTATTTATTTAAAATAGGATTGTCTAACAATAAATTAATACCAAAAAAAGAAATTAATAGAACATAAATGGTATCGCTAAAAAAAATGCCGAAACTAACTGAAATCCCTGATTTTACACCATTTTGAATAGTTGCATTTATTAAAATAAATACTACTGGACCAATCATAAATAATGTTGCTAAACCAATTGCTAAACCTTCCAAAAAAAACATATGTAGTTAATTGATTTGGTAAATTTAAGCAAAATAGTTGAATAGGAAGATATAAAATAAAAATGTAAGAAAAGTTACTCTAAAACTTGAGTTTAATGTTTATTTTTGTATTCTAAAATTTAGATTGAAAATGATAAAAACAGATATTTTAATAATTGGCGCAGGTCCAGTAGGCTTATTTACCGTTTTTGAAGCAGGTCTATTAAAGTTAAAATGCCATCTAATTGATGCATTGCCAATTCCAGGCGGTCAATTAGCAGAGATCTATCCAAAGAAACCAATTTATGATATACCAGGTTTTCCATCGGTATTGGCAGGTGATTTAATCAAAAATTTAGAAAAGCAAATTTCGCCATTTAAACCAACATATACACTTGGTGATAGAGCAGAAACAATAGAAAAACAAGAAGATGGTTCTTTTATTGTCACTACAAAAAGCGGTGTAAAACATCATGCGCCTGTAGTTGCAATTGCTGGTGGATTGGGGTCTTTTGAACCAAGAAAACCACCAATTCCTAATTTAACAAACTACGAAGATAAAGGAGTTGAGTATATTATACGTGAACCAGAATTATACAGAGATAAAAAAATAATTATTGCTGGTGGCGGAGATTCGGCTTTAGATTGGTCTATTTTTTTAACCAATGTTGCCAAAGAAGTAACTTTAGTACACAGAAGAACAGAATTTAGAGGCGCATTAGATTCTGTGGAGAAAGTGCAAGAGTTAGTAGCAGCAGGAAAAATGAAATTATTAACAAATTCTGAGATCAAAGAAATTCATGGCGAAGATAGAGTAGAAGCAGTATCGGTTAAACATAAAACCGATGGTAATTCTAAAATCGAAGTAGATCATTTTATTCCACTTTTCGGGTTATCACCAAAATTAGGACCAATAGGCAATTGGGGATTAGAAATAGAAAAAAATGCCATTGTTGTAGATAATGCAACCGATTATAGAACTAATATTGATGGTTTGTTTGCTATTGGCGATATAAATACATATCCTGGTAAATTAAAATTAATTTTATGTGGTTTTCATGAAGCAACTATTATGGTGCAATCGGCATATAAAATTATAAATCCAGATGCAAAAAGATTGGTACTTAAATATACCACAGTTTCTGGAGTTACAGGTTTTGATGGTGTTAAAAAAGAACAGAAAAAAGCAGTCATTAAAAAGATTTAGGTATATTAGTTTATAATAAGTAAGCAAAGCGAACTGCTTTGAGTTTCTTCCCTTTGGGAAGATTAAGATGGGATTGAAAAAATTAAGATGGGATTAAAATGGCAGAAGAAAACACAATAACACTAACAATTACAGACAGAGAAGGCGAAACACACGAAGTAGAAGCGCCAACCGACATGAATATGAATTTAATGGAAGTAATTCGTTCTTACGAATTAGCGCCAGAAGGAACTATTGGTATTTGTGGTGGTATGGCAATGTGTGCTTCATGCCAATGTTATATCGAAACGGAAGATTTACCATTACCAAAAATGTCTGAAGACGAAGAAGATATGTTAGATCAGGCATTTTTTGTAGAAGATAACTCGCGTTTAGGATGCCAAATTTATATGAAAGACAAATTAAATGGTTTAAAAGTTACTTTAGCACCTGAATCTGAAGTGGAGTAATTTTGACATAATTTATCCGTATTGGACAATTGTACATGAACGGTTTGTATATGCTTAGTGCGGGACTTCAAAGAACTGTCTTATCGATTTAGTACTGAGTCAAATATAATATTTTGTTGTATTTTTTTCTTGCAATCCAATATTTTATATTTGGCGGACTTGATTAAAAGCACTTCACTTTGAATTTAGCACAAAACCGTAATTATCTGTTATATATCTTTGTTACCTACCGTTTCTTATTTTGGTTACATTTTTATTCATTTTTTTTCGTACAATTTTTTTAAAGATAAACTTCTTGAAAGGATTGAGTTTTTGACTATGTTTTGCATAAAATTCATCAGGCGTATCAAATAATCCAAAATCTTGATTAATACCTTTTTCTTGAATATATGTATTATTCAAATTCCAATCAATTACAGGGTTTTGAAAATTATCTGTATATGCACCATATCCACAAAATGTTGTTTTACATTCGCTATTTTCTTTTTGAAGTTTTGTAAGATACGCTTTATCTAAAATAACACCTTCCATAAAATACCATTTATCGTTTATAAACACTTCTGCCCAACTATGCAAAATGTTTTTTGGTGCAAGTTTATACCAAATTCCTGTAATTGCACCTTTTTGTAATGCTTTATCAATTGTGAAACCGTGTATTCTGTTTGGGATTTCTACGGCTCTTAGAAGTGCCATTAATAAGGTGGATTTTGTATTACATTGACCATAACCATCTTTTAAAACTTGTGATGCGGAAATGTCATCACTTAGGTTATATCCAAATAATATTTCATCTCTAACATAATTATAAACTGCTTTTGTTCTTTTAATTGTGTTAAGTTTCATCCATCCTCTTTCCAAAATTAATTTCTGTATATTTTGAATTGAATAGTCAAGTATTTCGGTTTCTTTTAAATAATTATCCATATTACTTTGCTTTTTTAATGTCTGCGAAAAACTTGTATGGCAAATGAAAAAGATTAATGCTATGCTAAATTTTCTAAAATTCATATCTATTTGGTTTATATCACAAAGGTGCAAACAGATTTACAAATAAAATTGTATTAACTGGCTAACTTTTTTGTATGAGTTTTGGATTGAAACCAAAAGTTTGTTTAAATACCTTAGAATAATGGGCGCTATCAGTAAAACCGAATTGAAATGCAGTTTCCGCTAAACTTTGTTTTTTTAGATGACTAAAAGATTTACTAATTCTATTCCATTGTTGAACTTTACGATAAGTAATTCCTGTGTTTTCTTTAAAAAGGTGTAAAAAACGACTTTCCGATAAATGCGCTCTTTCGGATATTTCTTTCACTGATATTATTCGGTTAATATTATTTTCTAAATATTCTATTACTTCTTTTATTCTATTATCTTTGTAATGGTTTTCATTTTCACATTCACAATTAAAAGCACTTAATAGACACCTGATTTCAAAAACAGTTCTTTTAAAATCTATTCTTTTTTCAAGAAAATTTATACTACAAATTTTTAACTGCTCAAAAATTGGATGATTGTATTCTGTAATTCCATTATTAGATAATTGGTTTAAATAATGTCCTATTGATGAAGTTGGATAGAATAACAATAGTAAATGTTGTTCACCACAAGATAATTGATGAGTTATATTACTTTTTATAAGGAAATTATTAAATTCTAATTCTTCTCCATTCTCTTTGGTTATAATTATTTTTGATTTCAGAGAAATACTAATTTGAATTGCATAGTGCTTATGTGGCAAATTGTCTTGGAATTTCCCTATGAAAAACCCCCAGTTATCTTTGATGTATATGTTATTTTGTTCTATGATTTTCGTCGTTTTTTTATGGTAGGCAACACTTCAATATAAAATAGTTTCAATGTTTTATATTTAATGTTCTGTAAACTTAGTATTTAAAATTCATTAAATCAAGAAAACTCAATAAAGAATCAAGAAAACTCAAAAAAAATAGAGTTTCGTTTTTTTTAAATAAAAACTAACTATTTTATGAACAAAAGTGTAAATTTGTACTTCAATTTTCTACTAACAAAAGAGAAGTTTTTTTTATATGGATAAATTTTCATTTTTAAATACCGTACATGCAGGTTTTATTGAAGACTTGTATCAAAAATATTTAAAATTTCCTGACGCAGTCGAACCAAGTTGGCGTAGTTTTTTTCAAGGTTATGATTTAGCAAACACAGATTTTTCCTTAACGGAAGAAGATGATATAGCATATATACCAGAACAGGTTCATAAAGAATTTCAAGTAATTGAAATGATTAACGCTTATAGATCTAGAGGTCATTTGTTTACAAGAACAAATCCAGTTCGTAACCGTAGAGTTTACAAACCAACTTTAGAAATTGAAAACTTTGGTTTATCAAAAAATGACTTAAATTCAAATTTTGAAGCAGGCGATATTTTAGGAATTGGTAGTCAATCTCTAAAAGAAATTATTAGACATTTAGATGCTATTTATTGTGATTCTATTGGTGTAGAATATATGTATATTCGAAACCCTGAAGAAATAAAATGGTGGCAAAACAGACTTAATGAAAATAATAATCATGCGAATTATTCTGTAGAATCAAAAAAATATATTCTTTCAAAATTAAATCATGCAGTTACTTTTGAAAGTTTTTTACAAACAAAATATGTAGGTCAAAAACGATTTTCCTTAGAAGGTGGCGAATCTTTAATTCCTGCAATTTCTGTGGCACTTTTTAATGCTGTTAAAGATTTTGGTGTTAAAGAAACCGTAATTGGTATGGCACATCGTGGTCGTTTAAGTACACTTACTAATATTTTCAGAAAACCAGTTAGAGAATTATTTAGCGAGTTTGAAGGTAAAGATTTCGAAGATCAAAATATTGATGGTGATGTGAAATATCATTTAGGGTTAACCTTAAATAAAACCTATCAAAACGGACAAAGTATTAAAATGAATTTAGTGCCAAATCCGTCGCATTTAGAAACCGTTGCCGCTGTTGCGGAAGGAATTACTCGTGCAAAGATAGATCGTAAATATAATGGCGATTCGTCTAAAATATTACCAATAATAGTACATGGCGATGCTGCAATTGCAGGTCAAGGTGTTGTGTATGAGGTGATTCAGATGAGTAAATTAAATGGTTATAAAACTGGAGGTACAATTCATATTGTAGTAAATAATCAAATTGGTTTTACTACTAATTACTTAGATGCAAGATCGAGTACCTATTGTACCGATGTTGCAAAAGTAACTTTATCGCCAGTATTACATGTAAATTCTGATGATGCCGAAGCAGTTGTACATGCAATGGAAATGGCATTGGAATTCCGTATGAAATTCAAGCGCGATATTTTTATTGACTTATTAGGTTATCGTAAATATGGTCATAATGAAGGTGATGAACCAAGTTTTACACAACCAAAATTATATAAGGCAATTAAAAAACATGATAATCCGTATAAAATTTATTCCGATAAATTAATTGCTGAAAACTCGATTGATGCTACGTATGTAAAGAAAATTACATCCGATTTTAAATCGATGTTAGAAACCGAATATGCCAAATCTAAAAAGGATACTACTTCTAATATAAAGCCTTTTATGGATCATACTTGGAAAGGTTTTTCTAGAAAACACCTTAAAGATATGTTGTTAACCGTAAAAACAAATTACGCAAAAACAAAGTTAGAAGGTATTGCTAAAGTAATTTCTACAGTTCCTGATAATGTAAAGTTTATCCGTAAAGCGGAAAGAATTTTAAAAGGAAGAGCAAAAATGGTTTTTGAAATCGATGCTTTAGATTGGGGAATGGCAGAAAATCTTGCTTACGGTTCTTTAATGGAAGAAGGTTTTAACGTACGTATTTCAGGTCAAGATGTAGAACGTGGAACGTTTTCGCACAGACATGCAATTTTGCGTGATGAACTTACCGAAAATAGAATCAATTTATTAAATACCAATAAAAATAATAAAGGTGAAATGTTTATTTACAATTCACACTTATCAGAATATGGCGTTTTAGGCTTCGATTATGGTTATGCTATGGCAAATCCAAATACGTTAACCATTTGGGAAGCACAATTTGGTGATTTCTCAAACGGAGCGCAAATTATGTTTGACCAATATATTTCGGCAGCAGAAGACAAATGGAAATTGCAAAACGGAATTGTAGTTTTATTACCGCACGGTTACGAAGGTCAAGGTTCAGAACATTCTTCTGCAAGAATTGAACGTTATCTACAATTATGTGCTATCGATAATATGAATGTTGCTAATTGTACAACACCAGCAAATATTTATCATTTGTTGAGAAGACAAATGAAACGTGATTTTAGAAAACCTTTAATTGTTTTTACACCAAAAAGTTTATTGCGTCATCCAAAAGCAGTATCTACAATAAATGATTTAGCAACAGGCGGTTTTCAAGAAGTTATAGATGATACATTAGATAAAAAAAATGTAAAGAAACTAGTTTTTGTTTCGGGTAAATTCTATTATGATTTACTAGCGGAAAGAGAGAAACTAGAAAGAAATGACGTTGCTTTAATTAGAATTGAGCAGTTATTTCCGTTACATAAAGAGAAAATTCAGAAAATAATAGACAGTTATAAAAATGTAACCGAATATATTTGGGCACAAGAAGAACCAAGAAATATGGGCGCTTGGAGTCACATGTTAGAACGTTTTGATATGGTAAAACTAAATTGTTGTTCCAGACCATTTTACGCAGTTCCTGCGGCAGGTTCTAGCGCAAGATTTAAAAGAAGACATCAAAGAGTTATAGATAGTGTTTTTTCCCATCTTCCGTCTTCCCAAAGGGAAGAAACTGAAAATCAAAAAGGATAAAACGCAGATGAAGTAAAAAACAATATTTTAAATAAAAGAGAATACTTTGAGTTCCTTCCCTTTGGGAAGGTTAGGATGGGTTTAAAATAAAAAGATATGATATTAGAAATGAAAGTTCCTTCACCAGGAGAATCAATTACAGAAGTAGAAATAGCACAATGGTTAGTAGAAGATGGCGATTATGTAGAAAAAGATCAACCAATTGCTGAGGTAGATTCCGATAAAGCAACCTTAGAATTACCAGCAGAAGAAAGTGGAATAATTACTTTTAAAGCAGAAGAAGGCGATGCAGTTGCTGTTGGAGCAGTAGTTTGTTTGATTGATATGGATGCTAAGAAACCAGAAGGAGATTCTAGCGAAAAGGTAAAAGCGAAAAGCGAAGAACCTGCTGATAATTCAACATCAAAAATTCAACATTCAACATCTAAAGAAACCTACGCTACAGGAACAGCATCACCAGCAGCAAAGAAAGTTTTAGCAGAAAAAGGAATGGATACAAGTTCTATAAAAGGAACAGGAAAAGACGGTAGAATTACCAAAGAGGATGCTTTAAAAGCAGTGCCATCTATGGGTACGCCAACTTCTGGCGGAAATCGTGGTTCTTCTCGTAAAAAAATGTCGATGTTACGTAGAAAAGTAGCACAACGTTTAGTTGCGGTTAAAAACGAAACAGCAATGTTAACTACATTTAACGAAGTTAACATGCAACCAATATTTGACTTACGTAAGATTTATAAAGAAGACTTTAAAGCAAAGTATGGTGTAAGTTTAGGGTTTATGAGTTTCTTTACAAAAGCAGTTGTTAGAGCTTTAGAAATGTATCCTGATGTGAATTCAATGATTGATGGAGATTTTAAAATTGCACATGATTTTATAGATATTTCCATTGCAGTTTCTGGTCCTAAAGGATTAATGGTGCCAGTAATTAGAAATGCTGAAAACCTAACTTTTAGAGGAGTTGAATCGGATGTAAAAAGACTTGCAATAAGAGCAAGAGACGGACAAATAACAGTTGATGAAATGACTGGCGGCACATTTACCATAACAAATGGTGGTGTTTTTGGTTCTATGTTATCTACACCAATTATTAATCCACCACAATCTGCAATTTTAGGAATGCATAATATTGTAAATAGACCAATGGCAGTTAATAATGAAGTTGTAATTCAACCAATTATGTTTGTTGCTTTATCTTATGATCACAGAATTATTGATGGTAAGGAATCTGTTGGTTTTTTAGTTGCAGTTAAAGAAGCATTAGAAAATCCTTTAGAATTATTAATGAATGGTGATGCTAAAAAAGCATTAGAAATGTAAAATGAATCAAGAAATTAAAAATCATATCATTGCAATTTGCAATGAGAAAATTAATAAAAAAGGACAAACCGTTGGTTTGTCCTTTTATGCTTTTTTTAAGAATAAAAACGATAACCCAGAATTGCTTTTTGAAGTTGCTACTTGGTGGATAAAAATACACAAATTAGATCATTTTGAAAAAGCAGTAAAGATTAAAAATATGATTTTAAATGAATAATCATTAATACGTATTCACACCGTGACTTTAAGTCACGGTGTGAATTATTTAAGGTCTTAGTAATAAGAAACAGAAAATGAAATCCAATATATTTAAAATAAAAAATGCACATTTAATATTTTCGGTATTGATTGTGTTGCCAGTTGGATTGTTATATGGTTTAAATCCAAGTAAAATATTACCGCAAGTATTCGGTTTTGAAGTGCAAGATTTAGAATTAAAAAATATTTTTAGAGCGACAATGGGTTTGTACCTAGCATTATCTACTTATTGGATAATCGGAATACTCAAACAAAAACATTGGCAAACAGCAACATTAATAAATGTATTATTTATGGGCGGTTTAGCATTTGGCAGAATAATAAGCACCATTTTTGATGGTTATTCTTGGCAATTTACGATTGGTTTACTATTAGAATTGTTATTCCTATTTTGGGGAATACATAATCTAAAGAAATATTCAAGCGTAAATTAGTTTTTAAAAATATTATTTTAGTGTATAATAAAAATTGGCAATTAAGTAATCATTTTTAGTCAAAATTTAGACCTTCAAGGTTTTTAAAACCTTGAAGGTCTAAAATTGTAAATTATATTTTTTGTTATGTCCAATAATTTTCCATAAAAAAACTGCTTTTATTTCTAAAAGCAGTTCAATAAATTAATTCAAATGAAACTTAAAATAATT
>JAMONN010000045.1 GCA_027065775.1 Flavobacteriaceae bacterium
TAAAGCAAAAGTATAAAATTCATCCAAATATTTTTTTGTTTTTTCTTTAGGATAATTTCTTGATCTTAAAAGATAAAATATTTCGTATTGCGTTCTAGCTAATAGTTCAGATTCATTTAAATTTATAAAAACTGTTTCTGCTTTTTTTAAATAGTTATAAGCTAAGCCATCTTTTTCATCTTTAGCTTTGTTTTTGCCAATAATAAAATATAACTTTCCTTTTTCTATTTGTTTTAGTTTAGTTGAGTCTTTGTAGATCTCAGTTAACTTTGAATTTAAAGAATCCGTTTTATTTTCATTAGCAAGACGTTTTAATCCTTTAAAATCAAAAGATTTTTGAGCATACAAAAAAATATTAGCAGGGAACAACCCTGCTAATATTAATAGTACACATAAAATATTATATTTTTTTGAAAGCAATTATAATTTTTTATTGTTATCTAATGATAATATCTCCTTTGTGCATTCCAGGTCCATCATTAGATTTGTTTTGTGCAACACAATTGTTATCTATTTTATTATCTGCCATATCTTCTTGTAAACATTTTATCATATCATCATCTTCACTTAATAACTTAGAGTTATTCATTACAAAAATACTTATTCCTTTTGAATTTTCAACTAAATCCATGTCCATATTAATAGCATCAAGATTTACTTGTGCTTTAATTAAATGCGTTGATGGTAAATCTACAATACTTTCTGTATTATTTCTTGAAATTAAATATAAAATTGCAGGATGATTTTCTGTTGAAATGTTATATGTTTTTAAATGTTGGAAATCATCAGCAGATACTGGGAATTCCATATTAATTTTATTATCTAAATAATCTACAGTTGTATTGTTTGTAATTTGGTAATTAGTAGTAGTTGATTTATTGTTATTCATTAAAGAGATAGAGAAATCTGCAGACTTGTCTAATTCTGACTCAAAAGATTCATCTTGAGTACAACTACCCATTAAAAATAAAATTGCTGTAATTGCTAAAACTGGAAATAATTTAATTGCTCTCATAATAGTGTATATTTTAATTGATTAGAATTTATACAAATCTAATCCATATACAAACATGAAAACATACTTACATGTAAGTATTTTTCAAAGTCGAAAATTTAAAAGAAAGTTGCCTTTTTTAAAGGCAACTTTCTTAACTAATCTTTTTATATTATAAAAATATATTATAGATTAGCTCCCCTTAATTTTAATTTTAATAATTACGTTTTGAATGTCAATCCCCTTACAGATTTTGTTCCCCCTAATTATCGTTTGTCAATATCCCCTCAAACATTAACACTGCAAATATGCGAGGTTTTAACCATGTAAACAATACTTACATGTAAGTAGATTTCAAATAATTAATTATCGTCTAAAACATTCATTACCAACACCTTAACTATAAAAACATTGATTTTATACTTTTTTCTAAAGTTTCGATTTTGATTAAAGCGTCAGATTCTTTCTTTCGCTCTATTAAAAGTACTTTTTCAGGAGCATTATTTACAAAGCGTTCATTAGATAGTTTTTTCTGAACACCAATTAGAAATCCTTTAGTGTATTTTAATTCTTCTTCTAACTTTTTTTTCTCGGCTTTAACATCTATGTTTTGGCTAAATGGAATGTAGTATTCATTCGAATTTATTCTAAAAGAAATTGCATTTTCTACTTTTTCTTTAACAGTCGAAAACGCAGATATGTTACAAAGTTTTAAAATAGTTGCATCAAATTGATTATTTATCGTTTCATTTTTAATGATAAATAGTTCTACTTTTTCCTTAAAAGGGATATTTTTTTCTTTTCGGATGTTTCTAATTGCTGTAACTACTTCAGAAAAATAGTCGAAATCTGTTATCAACGAAGCGTTAAAATCGGTTTTAGTTGGATATTTTGAAATGATTAATGCTGTTTCTTTAGTTCTTTTGGTGATATTTTGCCAAATCTCTTCCGTTAAGAAAGGCATAAAAGGATGTAACACCTTTATATTGTCTTCTAAAAATGATATTGTAGCATCGTAAGTTGCTTTGTCGATTGGTTTACCAAATGCTGGTTTTACCATTTCTAGATACCAAGAGGAGAAATCATCACGTACTAATTTGTAGATTGCCGTTAACGCATCGGATAATCTATATTTTTCAAATTGTTCATTTACAAATTCCAAAGTTGTTTGAAATTTTGCTTTATACCATTCTATGGCAATTTTAGCAGTTTGCGGTTGTTCAATTTCATCAGAAACTTCCCATAAGGTTGTTAAATAAAAACCAGACCAAATTTTACTAGTAAAATTTCTGCCTTGTAGCATTAATTTTTCATCGAACATTAAATCGTTTCCTGCGGCAGCAGACATTAGAATGCCACTACGTACGCCATCAGCACCATATTCCGCAATTAAATCTAACGGATCTGGTGAATTACCAAGCGATTTAGACATTTTTCTGCGTTGCTTATCACGTACAATACCTGTAAGGTAAACTTTGTCGAATGGTTTTTCATTTCTGAATTCATAACCAGAAAACAGCATTCTTGCAACCCAAAAGAATAAAATATCTGGACCAGTTACTAAAACGTTTGTAGGATAATAATAGTTAATTTCTTCATTTTCAGGTTCATTGATTCCGTTAAAAACGGATATTGGCCACAACCATGAAGAAAACCATGTGTCTAAAACGTCGTTTTCTTGTTTTAGTTGGTCTTTAGTCTTTAGTCTTTTGTCTTTAGTCTTTGCAATTTCAAATGCTTCTTCTCTACTATTTGCAACCACAAAATCGTTTTGACCTTCTCCATAATAATAAGCGGGAATTCTTTGTCCCCAATATAATTGTCTAGAGATATTCCAATCTCTAATGTTTTCTAACCAATGACGATATGTTCCTTCAAATTTATTTGGAATTAATTCTACTTCTTTGGTTTCTAAAACAGCTTTTAATGCTGGTTTTACAATTTCTTCCATCTTTAAAAACCATTGTTCTGAGATTTTAGGTTCGATTACAGCTTTTGTTCTTTCGCTAGTACCAACTTTATGTAAATGTGTTTCTGTTTTTACTAAAACACCTAACTCTTCCAATTCATTGGCAATTTCTTTTCTAACAACAAAACGATCTTTACCTTTATAATGTAAACCAAAATTATTTAAAGTTGCATCATCATTAAAAATATCAAAAACTTCTAAATTATGACGTTCACCAATTAACTTGTCGTTTTGATCGTGCGCAGGTGTGATTTTTAAAGAACCTGTACCGAATTCCATATCTACATAATCATCTTCTATAATAGGTATGACTCTATTACAAATTGGTACAATTGCTTTTTTACCTATTAAATGCTTAAAACGTTCGTCATTTGGATTTACACAAATAGCAGAATCACCTAAAATAGTTTCAGGTCTTGTAGTTGCAATTTGTATGAAGTTATCTTCACCTTCAATTTGATAATTGATGTAATATAATTTTCCTTGACGTTCTTCAAAAATTACTTCTTCGTCGGATAAAGTGGTTTTTGCTTCAGGGTCCCAATTTACCATTCGGTATCCTTTATAAATGAGTCCTTTATTATATAGGTCTACAAAAACCTTTATAACTTGCTCGGACATATTCTCTTCTAAAGTGAATTTTGTTCTGTCCCAATCACAAGAAGCACCAAGTTTTTGTAATTGTTTTAAGATAATTCCTCCATATTCATCTGTCCAATCCCAAGCATGTTTTAAGAATTCTTCTCTTGTTAAGTCATCTTTATTTATGCCTTTTTCTTTTAGTTTTGCAACTACTTTTGCTTCGGTAGCAATAGATGCATGATCTGTACCAGGAACCCAACAAGCATTATAACCTAACATTCTTGCACGTCTTATCAATACATCTTGTATAGTATTGTTTAACATATGACCT
>JAMONN010000046.1 GCA_027065775.1 Flavobacteriaceae bacterium
AAAATAAATAAACAGAAAAGTCCAAACTAAAACAATAGCAATTTCGTACCAATGTACTGCGTAATCGTAAGTTAGTTTTGTGTCTAATTGTGTTGCAATAGATTTTACTGCTTTTAATCGTCTAAACGGTTCTTCAATTAAATTAAACATTGCATTTAGTGGAAAAAATTGCATTATTTGCGATGCCTTTATCGAAACAATATCTTTTAATTGCCATGAAAGTACGCCATACATAATACCTTCTATAGCAAACCAGACAAACATTGTAGCAACTGCAAAAGCAGAGCGCTTTATTAAAATACCTAAAAACAAACCAAAAGAAAAGAAACCTACAAGTTTTACAAAATAGGCTAATAGATATTCTAAATCGGTTAGAATAATACCTATTTCATTAAAATCTGAATAAATTAAACCTAATACTAATGATGTTATAAAAACAAATACAGTTGAAATTAAAGCAAACGAAACTACCATATAAAATTTAGAAAGAATAAATTCCTTTTTACTTAAACCATCTATTAAATTTTGTTTTAAAGTTCTATTACTATATTCATTTGCGGTCATAGAAACAATAACTAACAATAGAAATATTTTAAACCAAGCAGCCATAAACGTATTAAAATGCCAGATGTACGGAAAGTTAAAAATGCCTTGATCTGCCAAATGAAAATCTACAGGGCCAATTTCAAATTTTATTGCAGCTATTAATGTAATAGATGTTAGCAATAAAAAATAAATAATAATTAAAATTTTACTCGCTTTACTATTTTTCAGTTTTATAAATTCTATTTGTAATAATCGTAGCATCTTAATTTAATTGTTTGGTTAATTCTAAAAACTGATTTTCTAAACTAGGTTTTCTTTTTACTAAATGAGATAATACAATACCATTTTTAAAACAAAATTGATTGATGTCGCTTGTAGAAATCTCTTCACTTAAAGTTGCGGTTATGATAGTGTCTTTATCTTCAATAGATTGAATTCCTTTATGTTGTGATAATAATTCTATTAATTTTTCAGAATTAGTATCGGTTTTTAGATCTATAAAACCAAATGAAGCAGTCATTTGATCTGTTCTACCTTCGTATAATTTAATTCCATTTCTAATTACCACAACGTGCGAACATACTTTTTCGACTTCGTCTAATAAATGCGAAGCAAGTAATATTGTAGTGCCATTATTTGCAATTTCTTGGATGATTTCACGTATTTGATGAATCCCTTGTGGATCTAAACCATTTGTAGGTTCATCTAAAATTAATATTTCGGGATCATTAAGTAAGGCAGAAGCAATAGCTAAACGCTGTTTCATACCTAAAGAAAAGGTTTTGAATTTACTATTTTTTCGCTTTAATAAACCTACTAATTTTAATTTTTCATCAATTTTAGTAGTCGAAATTTCTTTTATTTTACAAACCAAGCGTAAATTTTCAAATGCACTCATGCTTGGATAAAAATTTGGACTCTCGATAATTGCACCAACTTTTTTTAAGGCATCATGCGTTGCTACACTACCATTAAACCAACTAAATTCGCCCGAAGTTTTATTAACTACATTTAATATAATACCTAGCGTAGTTGATTTTCCTGAACCATTTGGTCCTAAAATACCGTAAACATTTCCTTTTTGAATGTCAAAAGAAAGGTTGTTAACCGCATGTACAGAACCGAATTTTTTATCTAAATTTTTTAATGAAAGAATTGTTTCCAAAATAATTGGTTTTAGTTTTCTATACGACGACCAATTTTTGAATTTGTTACAATTTTTATTTTTTTTTGAAAATTTCGCAGACTCTCACAGGATTTGCCATATAATTCTGCGAGAATCTGCGGAATCTGCGGAAATTAAAATCTAATAATAGTCATTAAAATCTTCATCGCCATCAAAAATATCGAATTCATCGTCTTCATTTTTTTGAATTTCAAATTCTTTTTTTGGCGCTTCTTTTGGTAAATCACCTAATGAAAAAAGCAATAGCGGTATAGAATTATCTTCCTTAGAATTATAATCGTCGATATATTCCACAAAAAAGGTCCATAAATTTAAAAAATCATAAACATAAATCATGTTTTTATTTTTTTGATTAAATAGTAATTCAATCTTATAGTCACACATTTGTGATAAACCTCCAACTTGCTCGCTCATATTAAATAACGGAATTTCATCACCTTGATTCCAATCAGCATCTGTATGGTAAAACGAAGCCATTTCTTGTCCGTCAAATCCGAAAGCATTTAAAATAGTTTGATGTAATTCTTCTAAAGTAAATTCTTTTGCAATAGCAATTTCTCTAATTACATCTTCCTCTTTTAGGTCTAATATTAATCTGAATTTATACATTAATTTTAAGTAGAATTATTTCGTGCAAAATTAGAAAAACTTAATTAAAATATAGTATTTTTGTAGATTATTACTAATAATTATGCCAGAAAAAAGGATTCTTCATTTATTAAACATGTCATCTAAAGGTACATTAATGGAAACATTAGGTATCGTTTATACAGAAGTAGGTGTAGATTTTTTAGTTGCAACCATGCCTGTAAACGAAAAAGTATTGCAACCTAATGGTTTGTTACATGGTGGAGCATCGGTTGCTTTAGCAGAAACTCTTGGTGGCGCAGCATCTCATTTGTTTATCGAAAATGGCGAATCTGAAATTAGAGGTGTAGAAATTACCGCTAATCATATTAGAAGTAAACGAGATGGTATTGTAAAAGCGACTGCTAAAATGATAAACCAAGGCAGAACATTACATCTTTGGGAAATTAGAATTGAAGATGAAGATGGTAACTTAATTTCTTTGTGTAAATTAACTAATATTGTAATACCTGAGAATAGATAAATAAGTGATTGATAATCTTTCTATTTTAAAACAAAAAATTGACTTTGCGTTAAAACAAAATATTCCTTTTGTAAGTTATAGAAAACCGTTTTTTGATGAAATAACTTTCATAACTCAAAAGAATCCAAAATTAAATTATTTAGAGAATTATTCACAAAAAGGGTTTGTTTTTGCTCCTTTTGATACTTCTGCAAAAACAATATTATTTCCTTTAGACCAATGTGAAAATTCAACATTCAGAATTCAGCATTCAGAATTCAGCATTCAAAACTCAGAATTTAACAATCAATATTTAGATAAAGAAAAGCACCTAAAATTAGTAAAGAAAGGCATTGATTTTATAAAAAAAACAACGGTTAAAAAAATAGTTTTATCTAGAAAAGAAACTTTTGAGCAACCAAATTTTAATGCCATACAAACTTTTTTAAAACTTTTGCAGAATTATAAAAACGCGTTTGTTTACATTTGGTATCACCCAGAAATTGGTCTTTGGTTAGGTGCAACCCCAGAAACATTGGTGCAAATAAAGAATAATAATTTTAAAACAATGTCTTTAGCAGGAACGCAAGAGTATATAAATACTTTAGCTGTTACTTGGCAAGAAAAAGAGATACAAGAACAAAAATACGTAACCGATTATATAGTAAACGAATTAACTAATTTAAAAATTGATTGTAAAAGTGATAATGCGACTACTATAAAAGCAGGTAATTTATTACATTTATGTTCCGATATTTCGGGAAGAATATCATCAAAACAAACCTCAGGTTTAATTATTAAAGCCTTACATCCAACACCAGCAGTTTGTGGTTTACCTAAAGAAGATGCAAAACAATTTATTTTAGAAAACGAGAATTATAAGCGAGAATTTTATACTGGTTTTTTAGGAGAATTGAATTTTGAAGAGTCCAGAAAAAGTAATCGAAAAAACATAGAAAATCAAGCATATAAATTACATCAAAAAACGAGTAATTTATTTGTAAATCTACGTTGTATGCAAGTAAATAAAAGTGAAATTAATTTGTATATTGGTGGAGGAATTACTGCAGAAAGTAATCCTGAAAAAGAATATATAGAAACTGTTATAAAATCAAAAACGATAAAAAAATGTCTTTAGAATATATTGTTAGAGAACCTAAAATAAAAAGTCAGAATCCACCATTATTAATTTTACTACATGGTTATGGTAGTAATGAACAAGACTTATTTTCATTTGCTTCAGAATTACCAGACGAACTATTAATCATAAGCGCACAAGCACCATTACCAATGGGTTTTGGTAGTTACGCTTGGTATACCATTAATTTTGAAGGCAATGCTAATAATAGAAGTAATCTAGACGAAGCAAGAGAATCTTTATTAAAAATAGAAGATTTTGTAGATGAAATAATAATGAAATACAAACCAAATACAGATAAAATATTTTTATTAGGTTTTAGTCAAGGCTGTATTTTGAGTTATGCTTATGCGTTTAGAAATCCTAAAAAAATCAAGAATATTATTGCTTTAAGTGGTTATATTAATACCGATTTATTACCAAATGATTACCGAATAGATAATCATACTAATTTAGATTTCTTTATTTCTCACGGTTCTGTAGATCAGGTTTTGCCAGTAGATTGGGCAAGAAAAGCATCGCCGTTTTTAGAAGACCTTAATATAAAAAATAAATATTCAGAATATCCTGTTGGTCATGGAGTTGCACCACAAAATTTCGCTGATTTTAAAAATTGGATTATAGATAGGATGTAAATTTTTTAATCACCTTAATAGGTCGCTAAAGATACTTACTTCTGTAAACCAAGAATGACCTCTTTAAAATTGGTTAATAAATTCTTTCTACATATTAATAATAGTATCTTTATCATCTAAACGTTTTTCTCTTTGTTTTGTCAATTGTTATTGTTCTGAAAGTTGGTTGATGAGAGATTTATTAATATTTTAATTGTTAAATATCTTTTAAAAGTTTAAAGAAATCAATAAAATCAATTTCAAAATAATTACAAATTAAGGATAGTGTAGAAACAGAAATATTTGTCTTTCCTTGTTCTATTCTTGCTAAATGAATACCTGTATCTACATAAAAATCATCAAGAGTGATATTTTTATTTTTCCGTAGCTGTTTAATACAAAGCGCAATTTTTTTTAATAATATTTTATCTTTAAATTGTGCCATACATTGCACAAAATCAAACTTTTTATAAAAAATATAATGACAAATACGTCATTTTGAAATATTTATTGTATGTTTGTTATCAAAATAATTTTATTCTTCACTCCTTACACGTAAAATTATTTTTAAAACCTCAAAAGCAACTAAAAAACACTAAAGTGTTTTAACATTTTAGAAAGGTAAACTTTGCAGAGTTAGTCGTAAAATATAAGCGACTTTAAAAAAATTATAAATTATTCTAACCAATATACATATTATTATGTATATTTAAATTTTAATATTATGAAAAAAGTAATTAGTTTAGTAGCACTTGTATTTGTGCTTAGTAGTTTTAGTTTGATTTCAAATGGAGGTTTGGGATTAGCAAATGAGAACATATCAGATACCTATCAATCAAATATTGAGAAGATGGAAAGTATTAAAATGGTAGAAATAGAAGAAGGGTTAGATTGTTTTACAATAGCTTCAGCAGCAGCAGATGCATGGATGGAAGATACTGGTGGTAGTTGGAGTGATAGTGTCCCAGTTTATGATGCTATATATGCTGTATGTAGTGGAATAAATGTAATATTAAATTTCTTCAAATAGTAATCATATAAGGACTTAAATTTTAAAATAAGTTTGTTTAACAAACTTATTTTAAAATTTATATATACTAATAATAAGAATTATTAATATTTATAAAAAATCAAAAAGAATGAAAAAAGCAGTTTTATTATTTAGTATAATATTTTACACTTTATTAAGTGTGAATTTATTTTCACAAGAAATTACTGGAAAAATAATTTATGCAAAAGTAAATTATATTCCTAAAACAAAAGTTGATTCTAATATAGAAACAGAATTTAATGATTTAAAAAAAAGAATAACAGAAGTCTCAAAACATTTAGAATATATTTTAGTATATAAAAATGAAAAATCTCATTTTAATTTAAATGAAAAATTAAACTTAGATTATAACAATAGTGTCGTAAGAATGGCTAGTACTATTTCTGGTGGCGGCGGAGTTTATTATACTAATTCTGAAACTAGAGAAACTATACAGCAAAGAAATGTTGGAGGTCAAAATTTTTTAATTGTTGGAAATTTTAATTTATTAGAATGGACTTTAATAAACGAAACAAAATTGATTGGTAAATATTTATGTTACAAGGCTACTACAACAAAAGAATTTATTGGAAAGAAAACAACTTATAAAGAAATCGTAGTTTGGTATTGTCCAAATTTGACTAGTGCATTTGGTCCAATTGGTTATGGAGGTTTACCTGGGTTAATTTTAGAACTTCAAATAGAAAAAGGAGCAACCTTTACAGCAAAAAAGATTATTAATAACCCCAAAAAAATAAAAATTATTTTGCCAACTAAAGGCAAAAAAGTGAATGAGAAAGAATTTGAAGAAAGTTGTAAACAGATGATGATGTCAAGAAGAGGATAGATTATAATTTATGAATAAACCAATAAAATTAAAATATAATATAAGTATCCTGTTATTTTTAGCAGGATTTTTTCCATTACAAGCCCAAATAAAAATAAAAGGCAAAGTTACAGACAGTATAAATAACCCATTAGAATACGCAAATGTATTTGCTGTGCCAAAAGAAAAAGAAGTAAATATTGCTTATGCAATAACAGACCAAAACGGTAATTACATTTTAAAATTAAAAAAGAATAAAACTTACCAAGTAACTACAAGTTATTTAGGTTATATAAATAAAGAAGTCACTTTTAATTTTACAAAAGACACCATTTACAATTTTGTATTAAAAGAAAATAGTAACCAATTAGATGAAGTAGAATTAACCTATGTTATACCAATAACCGTAAAACAAGATACCATAACCTATAATGCAGATTCTTTTGTAACTGGCGAAGAACGAAAATTAAAAGATGTACTAAAAAAATTACCAGGTATAGAAGTCGATAGACAAGGTAATGTTACTGCAAATGGTAAAAGAATTAAAAAATTATTGGTAGAAAACAAACCTTTTTTTGGCGGTAATACTAAATTAGGTGTTAATAATATACCAGCAGACGCTATAGATAAAATACAAGTATTAGAAAATTATAACGATGTTGCCATGCTTAAAGGTTTACAAGATAGTGATGATGCTGTGCTAAATATTAAACTAAAAAAAGATAAAAAAAACTTTATTTTTGGAGATGTAGAAACAGGTTTAGGTCATAAAGAACGTTATTTAATACACCCAAAAATATTTTATTACAGTCCAAAAACAAGTGTCAGTTTTATTGGCGACATAAACAACCAAGGTAAAAAGTCTTTTACTTTTAAAGACTATTTAGATTTTGAAGGTGGTTTTGCTAAGTTGTTAGATGATGCAGGTAGTTATTTTAGTTTGTACAACTCAGATTTTGCCAACTATTTAAGTAATCAAGATTTTAAAGAAGAAAAACAAGTGTTTGGTGCTTTTAATATAAGGCATTCTGTAAGTAAAAGTACCGATTTGTCAACTTATGTAATAAGTTCACAATCTAAAACAGAAACAGAAAGTCAAACTACAAATGAGTATTTAATAGACTTGCCATTTTCTGAAAATAGACTTAGTACCAATAAAATAGATAATTTTTTTACTATTGGTAAAATCACTTTAGATTATGAACCAAATATAAAAACAGATTATGCTTTTACTAGTTTTGTAAAATTAACCAATGCTAAAAGTGATGGTACTATAAATACCAATAGTCTTGTAAATAACAACAGCATACAAACCAAAAGTGATATTGATGCTATCACGTTAAAACAAAATTTTAATTTAAATAAAAATATTTCTAAAAAACATACGATAACTTTAGATGGCAATTATCATTTTCAGCAAGACAGACCAGATTTACAATGGTTGACTAATCAAGAAATATTGGCAGATTTGATACCATTAGAACAAGCAGACATTTTTAATATTATACAAACCAAAAAGTTTAATGCACATACTGTAAATTTTAATTTAAAAGATTATTGGTCTTTGCATCGTTTTCATCATTTATATACAAGTATTGGTGTAAATGTGGCATCTACAAATTTTTTTAGTGAAGATGTACAGCAATTAGATAATGGTACAATCAATAATTTTAATATCGCAGATTTTGGTAATGATTTTGATTACAACTTTTTAGATACTTACATAGGTTTAGAGTATAAATTTAAAACAGGTAAGGTTATTTTTAAACCTGCATTGTTTTACCATAACTACCAATGGCAGACTAAACAGTTTTCAGAAAAACAAAATTTCAATAAAAATTTATTTTTGCCACAATTTACAACCAAAGTTAATTTTAGAAATAGCGAAAAATTAAATATAAAATATAAATTGAATGCAAGTTTTCCAAATACTAAAATATTAGCAAATAATTTTATTTTATCTAATTTTAATAGTGTTTATAAAGGTAATACCAATTTAGAAAATAGTTTATACCATACTTTAAATGTAAGTTATTACAAGTATAATTTATATAGAGGTTATCATTTTAATATCAATACCAATCTTAATAAAAAAATAAAAAGTTTAAAAAACACCACACAATTAGAAGGTATTGAATCTGTTAATACTCAAATCTTATTTAATCGATCAGAACAAAATTGGTCTACAAATTTTAGTTTTTCAAAAAAAATTAAAAAAATACGTTATAAAATAAAAAGTAGTTTTAGATATAATGATTTTTTTCAGATTCTTAATAACCAAACAAATAAAAATATTTCTAAAACAGTTAGTCTAGAACCAAGCATAACCACATTTTTCAAGAAATTGCCTAATATTGAATTAGGTTATAAAAAAGATTTTAATAATTATCGCTCGTTAAGTAATATTACAAAATTTGAAAACGACAAGTTTTACACTTTTTTAGAATATGATTTCTTAGAAGATTTTATTTTAAAAATAGACTACACCTTTGATAAATACCAAAACAAATCCAGCAATATTAATACTACTTTTGATAACGCTAATGCGTCATTGTTTTATCAAAAAGGTGATAGTCCTTGGGGTTTTGAAATAACCGCAAATAATATATTTGATACTACATTTAAACAACAAAGTAGTTTTTCTAGTTTTTTAATAAGCGATTCTAAGACTTTTATTTTACCTAGAATTGTAATGTTTAAATTAGTTTATAAATTATAATTTCATTTCACCAAAAATAACCCTAAAAAAACAGCAAGAAGACCAATAAATAAAGTGGCAATAGTATAACCAAAGAATTGTAAGTAATCTCCATTTTTTAAAAACTGCATATTTTCAAATGCAAAAGCAGAATACGTTGTAAATCCACCACAGAAACCAGTTGCTAAAAGTAAGGTTTGATTTTGAGAAAACCCTTGATTTTTTATAGACAAACCTAAAAAAACACCAATTAATAAACTACCAACTATATTCACAACAAAAGTGCCATAAGGTATTGTCTGTTCTAAGTTGTTAAAATATTTGCTAACCAGATAACGCAATGCACTACCTAATCCGCCACCTAAAAAAACCAGTAAAAATTTCATTTTATTTGGTGTTTAATTATAAATTTTGAACACTGAACACTGCTACTTATTTAACATCTTCCATTTTAAGTGCTGCAAAAATATAATCTTCCCCAAATAATTCTTTAGCATATTCTTGAACTGTTTGTGTAAAACCAGCATCTTTTCTTACATAATTAATACCTTCGACATCTTTAATTGGCCAAATAGAAACTTTATCGTTAATATAGGCAGTTTGTGTTCCATAAATTTGAGGTTCACCTTTGTTCATTAAGTATAGGTCTTCCATTTCTGCTGCTTTAGTATAGGTTAATTCATTTTTATCTGCCGCAGTTTTAATGATGTCTATATAATCATTTGCTTTATTAGAATGCATAATAATAGACCATGCTTTATCTTTATTTATTTCACCAACTAAAGATTTACCTGGATAACCATTTTCGGAAATTATTACAGCTAATAAGTTCATATTTTCTTTATCTAATTCGGTTTGTTTTGCAAAGAAATCTGTACCTAAAGAATCTTGTGGGATGTTATAAACTTCCATAATAGAATCTCTTTTAGATGGCGATTCCGCATCCATAACTAATCTATATTTTTGATCGTTATTAAAAATAGATTCTATTTTTGTTTTTAAATCAAAATCAATAGTGGTTACTTTTCGTCCCATTCCTTCTTTGATTTTCACATCTTCATAATCGTTAAAACTCCATTTTCCTTCAATAGTACCATTATTTATTGTGACAATTCCTGGACTAGATCTAATAATTGTTTTTAAAGTAGTTTCATCACAAAAAAGCATATCGAAATCTAAATCAAATTCGGTTTTAATTTCTTTAAAATCTTCCTCAGAAGAAGCCGACATTAAATATACATCATAACCATTTTCTAAAGCTTTGTCTGTAACAATTTTAATATTTGCAAAACCGTCATGATTTGCTTTGGCTAAATCATAAGCTATAATAAGCATTAGTTTTTCGCTTTTCATTAATTTTTCCGTAAGGTCAACATCGTTACTTTCCATAGTAAAATCATGAATAGGTGGCGTGTAACCTTTAGATATTAAAACGGTTTTTCGATCTACAAATACGGCATCTTTTATTTCCCAAGGCTTCTCTTCGTTAGAGAATTTTTTATCTACACCATCTACTTTATAAATCCAAGTGTCTTCAAAAACATCTTGTTTTGCACCTTCTGGATAAATCATTTGCGATGGTATATTTTTACCGACTGCATAAGGTCTAAAATCAAATAAAGGCAAATGAGTTAATACATAATATGTAATAAAACCAAATATTAATAAGAAAATAATGGTAATAAAACGCGACAATTTCATGCTGTAAAAAGGTCTAATATCCTTAACTCTAAATACTAACCATAAAACCATTGGTGTAAAGATGACATTTTTATAAAATGTTGGCCAAGTTTCTAATTTTAAGAAATCTCCAAAACAGCCACAATCGGTTACTTTGTTTGTATAAGCAGAGTAAAAGGTTAAAAATAAGAATATTATCATTAAGGTTAGAATACTCCAAACCGTTAATTTAGGTTTGTAACCAACCAAAAGCATTACACCTAAAATCACTTCTGCTAATATTAAAAAGATGGAAAAAGGTAATGCATACGGAATTAAAAACTCCATATTTAATACATCAGCACCAAAATATTCCGAAAATTTATATGCAGAACCAAGCGGATCTACAAGTTTTACAAAACCTGAAAAAATGAATAATGCACCAATAATGAATCTGAAAATGTGTGTTATGAATTTCATGTCTATTTATTTTCTTCTATTAAAATTAAGGCAAAAATGGCATAGTTAATCATGTCTTGATAATTAGCATCAATACCTTCAGAAACTAATGTTTTGCCTTTATTGTCTTCTATTTGTTTTACGCGTAATAATTTTTGTAAAATTAAATCGGTTAATGAAGAAACACGCATTTCGCGCCAAGCTTCGCCATAATCATGATTTTTATTTTCCATTAGTGATTTTGTTGTGTCACTATGTTTTTGATATAATTTTAATGCTTCTTTCGTATTTAAATCGGGTTCTTTTGCAACGCCTAAATCTAACTGAATCAATGCCATAATAGAATAATTTATGATGCCAATAAATTCAGAAACTTCGCTTTCATCTATTTTTGCAACTTTTAATTCTTGTATGGTTCTAATACGTTGTGCTTTAATAAAAATCTGATCTGTTAATGATGGTAAGCGTAATATTCGCCATGCGCTACCATAATCACTCATTTTTTTTTCAAACAATGTTTTACAAATTGTAATTACTCTGTCGTATTGTTTAGATGTTTTTTGCATAAATATTTATAACTATATTTTGTAATAAATGTGTAAATTTCGCATAATTATTCCAAAATACAAACTTATGAATAAAATTGCCGTTTTTTGTGGTTCTAGTAAAGGATTTAATGAAATTTATGCCAAACAGGCAAAAATAGTTGGTCAATATTTTGTAAAACATTGTATTGGTTTGGTTTATGGTGGCGGAAAAATTGGCTTAATGGGAATTTTAGCAGATACTATTTTAGATGGTAATGGAGAAGTAATTGGCGTTATACCAAATTTATTACGGCATGAAGAAGTTGCACATAAAAAAGTAACTAAAATGATTTTCACCAAAAAAATGAGCAAACGAAAAGTAAAAATCAGTAAATTGGCAGATGGTTATATTGCGCTTGCTGGTGGTTTTGGTACTTTAGATGAAATATTTGAAGTATTAACTTTAGGACAACTTGCTATTGAAAACAAACCGATTGGCATTCTAAACACCAATAATTTTTATAATTATACGCTCAAACAATTAGATGTTATGGTGGCAGAAGGTTTTTTAAAACAAGAAAATCGAGATATGTTACTAGTAAGTGATACTATTGAAGAATTGATTACTAAAATGAATAATTATACACCACCAAAATTAGCTAAGGTTATTAATATGACTGTGAAATAAATAAAATGAAAATCAAACATATTTATTGGTTTGCAGCATATAATTTAAATGGACCAAGTGCTAGATATAGAGGTTACTTTCCGTTAGAGTATATGCGTAAGAATGAAAATATACAATATGATTTTGTATATCCTGAAAGAACAGTAAAAGGCGTTTATAAATTTGTAAAAGTCTATTTAACAGCACTATTATTCAGAAAGAAAAACTCCATAATTGTAGTTCAGAAAATTTGCTCTAATGGTTTGTATGCAAATATGTTAAAGTTGTTAGTGGTTTTAAGAACCAATAATACGCAATATGATTTAGATGATGCAGAATACTTGAGGCAAGACACAAAAACTTTACATTATTTTTTAAGAAAATGCAGTATTATTTCAGTTGGTAGTGATGCGTTGAAAAAATACTGTAATAAGTTTAATAAGAATGTTTTTATGCTGACATCACCTGTAATTTATCATGAAAATATTAAGCAGACTAAAAATAAAATATTAAATATTGGTTGGGTTGGTGATTTCGGAAACGGAAATAAAATATCACAGGAGTTCTCTCATAAAAAAAGCATGTATGAAATTCTTTTTCCTGTGTTAAAATCGATTAACAAACCTTTAAGTTTAACATTAATCGGAATAAAAAACCAAAAAGACATACCCGAAATTCACAAATATTTTCAAGATGCAGATCAAATTAGTATTAACATATTAAAGGACTTAGATTGGGAAAATGACAAAGATTGGGTTTATGAAGAGATTTCAAAATTTGATATAGGGATATCTCCTATGACAAACCATTTGTATAATAGGTCAAAATCAGCATTTAAATCTAAACAATACTTATCTGTTGGAGTTCCTGCAATTGCAAGTGATGTTGGCGAAAACAGCAAATATGTTTTAAATGGAATAAATGGTATTTTATTTAATTATTCGGAAGAATTAAAAAAAGCAATCGAAAGATTTATCGAAATGTCAGATATTGAATACGCTTTATTTAGTAAGAATGCTCTTAAATATAGAAATGATTATTCAATAAAAAAATATTATGAAACTATTGCGGAACATTATTAGATTTTTAATCTTTATTAAACAGAATTAAATCAAAACCAAACTAAATAAACCTACTTTATTTATTATTTTTGTAAAACCATCTAAAGGTTTAAATTAAATTATGGTCATAACCTGCAATAAAAAAATAATAGATTTAAAAGTATCTAAAGTAATGGGGATTTTAAACATCACACCAGATTCTTTTTTTGATGGTGGAAAGTTTAGTTCTGAAAAGCAAATCATTCAGCAAACCAAAAAAATGCTAGAAGATGGCGCAACTTTTATAGATATTGGTGCTTATTCATCTAGACCAAATGCAAAACATATTTCGGAAAAAGAAGAATTAAATAGAATTCTACCAATAGTAAAATTATTGGTTACAGAATTTCCTGAAATAGTAATTTCCGTAGATACTTTTAGAAGTCAAGTTGCAGAACAATGTTTAAAAAATGGTGCTTGTATGATTAATGATATTTCTGGTGGCAGTTTAGATAAAAACATGTTTAGTGTGATTGCCGAATACCAAGTGCCATATATTTTAATGCACATGAAAGGCAATCCACAAAATATGCAACAAAAACCAGTGTATAAAAATCTAATTGATGAGGTGACTTATTATTTTGAAGAAAAAATAAATCAGTTGCAAAACCTAAAAATAAAAGATATTATTTTAGATGTTGGTTTCGGTTTCGGAAAAACAGTAGATCATAATTATGAAATCCTTCAAAAATTAAATCAATTTAAAAGTTTAAATTTGCCTATATTAGCAGGAATGTCAAGAAAATCAATGTTATATAATTTATTAGATTCTTCCGCAGATAAAATGCTAAACGCAACAAGTATTGTAAATACCATCGCATTGCAAAAAGGAGTAAATATTTTAAGAGTACACGATGTGAAAGAAGCAATAGAATGTGTTGTAATAAACGAAAAGGTAGAAGGGAAAAAGGTAGAAGGGAAAAGGTGAAAGGTTTTGGGTAAAAGATGAAAGTAAAACCTTATATGACCTCAAATGCCTTATATGGTTTAACAAAAAGCAACTTAGCGAACTTTGTAATTTCTTTGCGAACTTTGCGTGAAAACAAACAATGAAAATAAAAGAAATAACAAATTATCTAGAAAAACTAGCACCATTATCGCAAGCAGAAGACTTTGATAATGTAGGTTTGCTGGTAGGAGATTCTCAAGTTGAGGTCACCAATGTTTTAGTAAGTTTAGATACTTTAGAAGAAACTGTTGATGAAGCAATAGAGAAAAATTGTAATTTAATAGTGAGTTTTCATCCCATAATTTTTAGCGGATTAAAAAAAATAAATGGCACTAATTATGTAGAACGTGTTGCTATAAAAGCAATTCGGAATAATATTGCAATTTATGCCATGCACACAGCATTAGATAATTCGTTTGATGGTGTTTCTGCAAAAATGTGTGAAGTATTAGGTTTGGTAAATCGTGAAATAATACTTCCAAAAGAAAATAATGACAAAATAGGCATGGGAATGTTGGCAGAATTTCCAAAAGAAATAGATGAAATAGAGTTTTTAAAATTAGTTGCAAATAAATTTCATGCAAAAGGAGTTCGGTATTCAAAATTAATTCATAAAAAAATCAAAAAAGTAGCAGTTTTAGGAGGTTCAGGAGCATTTGCAATTGACGTTGTAAAACGCTTAAAAGCAGACGCTTATATATCATCGGACTTTAAATACCATGATTTTTTTAAAGCAGAGAGCAAGTTGCTTTTGGTAGATATTGGTCATTATGAAAGTGAACAGTTCACAAAAAACCTTTTAGTAGATTATCTTAGCAAAAATTTTAGTAATTTTGCAATTATTTTATCAGAAAAAAACACAAATCCAATTAATTACCTATCATAATGGCTAAAACGCAAAATGTAACTGTAGAAGATAAACTAAGAGCTTTATACGATTTACAGTTAATCGACTCAAGAATCGATCAAATAAAAAGCACAAGAGGTGAATTGCCTTTAGAAATTGAAGATTTAGAAGATGATGTAGCAGGTTTAAATTCTAGGTTAGAAAAATTTGCTGTTGATTTAGAGACGCTAAATGGCAATATTTCGGATAAAAAACAAGGTATTGAAGATTCTAATACTTTAATAAAAAAGTATACCAAACAATTAGATAATGTTCGTAACAATAGAGAATACGAATCTATTTCTAAAGAAGTGGAATACCAAGAATTAGAAATTCAATTAGCAAATAAACATATAAACGAGTTTAAAGTTAATATTACCCATAAAGGAGAAGTAATCGAAACTTCTAAAGAAAAACTTGCAGATTTAGAGACACATTTAAAACATAAGCAAGATGCACTTTCAGAAATCATGAGTGAAACTGCTAAAGAAGAAAAAGTTTTAGCGAAAAAATCGGAAGAATTTGGGGCTTTAATCGAAGAACGTTTATTAGCAGCATACCAAAGAATCAGAAATAATGTACGTAACGGTTTAGCAGTTGTACCAGTTGAAAGAGGTGCTTCTATAGGTTCATACTTTACAATTCCTCCACAAAGACAAATGGAAATTGCAATGCGTAAAAAAATCATTACCGACGAGCATAGTGGTAGAATTTTAGTAGACATTGAATTAGCAACTGAAGAAAAAGAAAAAATGTCTAAATTTATTTCTTAAACTTTAAACGTTGTTTAAATATATAAAACTGTTAGAATTTTTCTAACAGTTTTTTTTTGGAATAATCATAAAGAAAAAATTTGCACAAGTATTTTGACTTTTGTAGTTAAAAAAAGCAGTATTCAATCATCAGTAAATCAGCAAAAAAAAGAACACAAACTTATATGACCTTTAAATGTCTTAATATGGTAAAAAAACATCTTCATTAAAAATAATCAAGAAAAATTCTAATAAAATATTCGTAAATTTGCCATCAAAATTATTAAAAAACGCATGATTTACCCTAAGAAAATTCTTGCACAACAAGTTCTTTATGCTTGTCAAGAAAACGAAATTATAAATATTGTAATTTCTCCAGGATCTAGAAATGCACCATTAACCATAGGTTTTTTAAATAATAAAAAATTTAAGATATTAAGTGTTGTTGATGAACGTTGTGCTGCATTTTTTGCTTTAGGAATCGCACAACAAACAAAAAAACCAGTTGCTTTAGTTTGTACTTCAGGTTCTGCATTGTTAAATTATTATCCAGCAATTGCGGAAGCATTTTTTAGTAATATTCCGTTGATAATTTTGTCTGCGGATAGACCAAAACATTTGTTAAATATTGGCGACGGACAAACGATAAATCAAAATAATGTTTTTGCAAATCATATTTTAAAATCCGTTAATTTAGTGGAAGATACTAGCGATTTACATCAGAATCTTATGATAATAGACGAAACTGTAAAATTAGCAATCTTACAAGATGGTCCAGTACATATTAATATTCCGTTTGATGAACCTTTGTATGAAACTACTAATAAATCAATAAATTTTTCGAAAATTGAAAAGGTAACACTGCCAACATTATTAACAGAGAAACCACTAGAAGTAACCGAATTAGAAAATTATGCTGCCATTTGGAATAATGCCAAAAAGAAAATGGTTTTAATTGGCGTAAATTTTCCATCGGAATTAATACAAACACAGATAAATCATTTATTAAAAGACCCTTCAGTTTTAGTTTTAACCGAAACGACTTCTAATGTCTATCATAAAAATGTTATTAATGGTATTGATAAATTAATTTC
>JAMONN010000047.1 GCA_027065775.1 Flavobacteriaceae bacterium
ATTCTCCTTTTTCTAAACCGATTTCTATATTTTGATTACCATCAATAATACAGTTGGTGAAATTTGCCGTTAAATGACCTTCAAATGTATTTGATAAGTTCGTTAAAAAAACTGTTGGTATTTGTCTATTAGAATTACGCCAATAGTTACCAAATGTGGCATGTGTGAAATTATACGTTCCTCCTAAAACTGTACCAAATGAAGACAAACCATTATTACCAATAACTAGATTTTTTGCTGTTATTTTTGCTTCATTACCTAAAATACCATAACTCGTAGTATTGTAAATTTGTACATTATTTGCTGTTAAAGTTTCTTCGGCAATTGAAATATCAGACTCAACCAATAACCCAATAACAGAATTTTTAATTACGGCATTTTCTATTATAGAATTTTTACTTCCTTTCATTAAATTAATCATAAACCATTGTCCTGGCACATCTTCAAACAACTCTTCTAAACGATCACCTTGAAAAACCACTTGGTTATCTAATGTACCATTCACTTCTATTTTTGCACCATTTTGCACAATAATACCAGAATTTGCATGAAAATGTATTTGTGTACCTGCATCGATTATTAATGTTTTTCCTGGTGGAACTCCAACAAAATTATATACTAAATAAGGTTTGTCACTAGTCCAATGTAATTCGTCATCTGCTAAATTCGTTCCTACTACAGAAACATCAATTAGTTCATCTGGATTATTTGGATCTACAGTTTGCCCTAAAATTATTTCTTCAAAAACAAAACCATCTTCGCCTTCTAACTCTTCTCTATCTGGTCTAATTAAGTTTACATCTAAAACTAAGGCTTCTAATTCTACTTTTTGCTCGTTAGTACCAGTATCAAAAAGTACATTATCTCTATACATAAATTCGGTATCTACATCATCAAAATTTATGGTTGCCTCTACAAAAACAAAAATACTGTCTTTGGCAAGTATGTCTATATTATTGAAAGACTTACCAGCAATACCATCTACATTTAAACGATAAAAAGAAGATTCGCCTCTTTCTAGAGAAATAGTTGGGATTGTAATATCATTATCGCTAGAATTTCGAACAGTAAATCTACGTGTACTTGAACTTATATCATCAAAAACACGATTAAAAAAAATAGTATCTTTTGAAAACGTAAGATTTCCTGTACTTAATTCGGTATCAAAATCTTTTCTACAAGAAGAAAACATAATGATACTAATTAATATTATTGTTGAAACTAAATAACGCATTATAATTTTATATTTTTTCAATTAGTAAATAAAATACTACTAAATAAACGAATTAAAGAGTTGTTTATTATTTTTTAATCAATTTGATTTCGAATAATTTATTCCAAAGTTTACCTGTTACGTACATTTTATCGGTTTTTGCGTCGTAAGCAATTCCGTTTAAAACATTGTTATCACCACTTTGACCTGCTTTTTTCTGCAAACCATTTAAGTTAGCAACACCTTCAATTGTGCCATCTTTAGGATTGATAATTAAAATGAAGTTTTTCTGCCAAACATTAGCGTAAATTTTACCATTTACGTATTCTAATTCGTTTAACTCGTTTATTCCTTTAGAGGTACTTTCTTTATTAGTATAAGCCTCAATAAAATATTCTTCTTTATGAGTTTCAGGGTTTAAAAACCAAATTCTTTTAGTACCATCTGACTTTATTAAATGTGTGCCATTATGTGTAAATCCCCAACCTTCAACACTTTTACCATAATTGAACGTTTTTTCTTGCTTAAACGAATTTACATCATATACAAAACCGTTACCACTTTGCCATGTTAACCAATGTAATTTATCATTAAATATAGTCATTCCTTCACCAAAATATTTTTCGTCTAAACTTTCTGTTTTTAAAACTTTACCCGTTTTTATAGCTACTTTTCTAATAGTGGAAGCACCTTTTTGCCCCGTACTTTCATATAAAAAATTATTATGAATTTCTAACCCTTGTGTAAATGCTTTTGGATCGTGATTGTAAGTTGCTACTATTTCGTATTTATAATAATCAGGTTTTTTCTCTGCTAACTTTATGACCGTATTTACTAATTTTTTATTTTTATTTTTATAAAAAACAATAGCAGAAATCACATGTCTACCTAAACGTTCGTTAGACAAATCGAAAATATTATTCTTACTAGATTTTTTTCCGTTTAAGGAATACAAAACAGAATCGATTACATTACCATTACGTTCTATAACTTTTGCTGTGATTTTTCCGTCTTTATTTAACGTTTTTGGAGTTTCTAATTTTAAATCGTATTCACTTTTACAAGAAGAAAAAGTTGCAATAATTATAATTATAATAACTAATCTATTCATTTTTATAAATTTTGGTGCAAATTACTACTAAATATTATATTATTAAATTTTAATTTGAAAGATTTTGTTAATGTTTATAACAATTTAAGTTATATTATATTTGTAAAAATCAAAATGTAATAAATTCCTGTTAGTACAAAAACAACTCCTGCTATTTTACGCATTACTCTTTCTATTTTGGTGATTTTTTTATAAAAAACACCAACTTTTCCTGCTGTAAAAGCCAATAAGTACGTAAATAATATTACTGGCAAACCTGTGCCGAAAGCAAATATTATTGGTAAATATAATCCTTTTGCATTTGTAATTGTCATTGGTATTAATACACCAAAGTATAAAGCACCACTATATGGGCAAAATGCAAGTGCAAAAATAACACCAATTAAAAACGAACCTAGCAGGCCTTTATCTTTAAATTTTTCTGAGAGTGTATCTGCAAAACTAGACTTCCCTAAAAAATTTAATTTAATAATATTTAGCATTATTAAGCCTAAAATAATTAATAATGGTCCTAGAAATTTTTCACCATTTTGGTTAAAAAATCGAGCAATATGAAATTTACTTGCTCCAAAATAAAGCACAATTCCAATAACAGTATAACTAAACGCTCTACCTAATGAATATATTAAACCGCTTAAAAAAACTTTACGCTTACTTGTAATGTTTTTAGCTATAAAAGCGGTTGCAGTTATATTTGTTGCCAATGGACATGGACTTATTGCAGTCATTAAACCCAACAACAAAGCCGATAAAATTGGTATGTTGGTATGTTCTAATAAAGCCTGAAGATAATCCATTATTGGTTTAGATTTTTTCTAGTTGTTCTTGTATTTTTTGTTTTAGTTCATTACTAAATACTTCTTTTTTACTTCCTTTTTTAAAGGCAAAATCGGTCAATTCTATCTTTGTTGCCTTTTTATTGTTAATTACATTTAAAAATAAGGCTGTACCTGCTGCTTGAAATTCAATAGCAATTTGTTCGTTTTCCTTTTTATCAACATTGATAGTTTGAAATGTAATTTTACCTGATTTTAATTCATCTGAAAAATACGTTTCTAAAGTATATTTAGTATTTGCTTCTATATCGTTACAAGTAGTACAACGATGTGTGCCATAAAAATCTATTACTTCTATTCGGTTTGGTTTATCTGTAACAGTTATTGTGTTTTTTACTGTTTTTTTATTACACGAAAATAATATCAATGTAATTAAAAAGAGCGTTGTTTTAATAATAGAATTTTTCATTTTAAATTTATTTATAATATAATATTGAATAAATATCCCGAAATAATAATACACAAAGTAACTACGCCAAAGAAAATACCAATTAACTTTAAACTCATTACTTTTTTAAGTAACATGGCTTCTGGTAAAGATAATGCAACAACACCCATCATAAAAGCAATTGCTGTACCTAACGGAATACCTTTTGCTACCAAAACTTGTACAATTGGCAATATACCTGATGCGTTTGAATACATTGGCACTGCTAATATGGTAGCAATTGGCACTGCAAATATATTATCTTT
>JAMONN010000048.1 GCA_027065775.1 Flavobacteriaceae bacterium
AGAACAAAAGGAATTAGATTTTTTACGTGAAGAACGTGCTTTTCAAAATTTACAAACCACTATTTCTAGTTTACGAGAAGGCATTGGTAATTCGTATAAATCTTTAAAAGGCAATGAAATTAAAAAGATACAAGAAGAGAATAGAATGCTAAAACAGGTTATTCAATCGTATAATCAGTTAAAGAGATCGATTAAAGATTGGGAAATGCGCTATGTATTACAAGCATCTTTTAATGGTAAAGTATCGCTTTTAAATATTTATAATCAAAATCAACATATAAAACAAGGCGATTTGGTTTTTACAATAATTCCAACAAAAAACAGTAATTATATTGGTAAGATAAAAGCACCTACTCGTAATTCTGGAAAACTAAAAATAGGCCAAAAAGTAAACATAAAATTAGTGAATTACCCAAGTGAAGAGTTTGGAATACTCAATGGTATAATAAAAAACATATCACAAATAAGCGATGCAGAAGGTAATTATTTAATAGATGTTTCTTTACCAAATAAATTAATAACCTCTTATCAAAAAGATTTAGATTTTAAACAAGAAATGCAAGGAACTGCCGAAATTATTACCGAAGACCTTAGACTTATCGAAAGATTTTTCTATCAAATTAGAGGTGTGTTTGATAAGTAAAACTACTCAACCTTTAAATAAGTAACAATATTAAGATTAACTTCATTCCAAGTTTTACTAACGCCATCTGCACCTTTATGCAACTCTTTACATGCTAAATTTAATGCATCTATAGCGATTTTTGCTTGCCAATTATCTAAATTTATAATTGCATTTATTTCGACTACTTGCCCAGAAATAATATAGTTAATCGGAAAATCTTTTGAAATTCCATTCATTTTAAGATTTATAGTTCCTTTACCATCATTATTTAAATTTACTTTACCAGTTAATTCAGTTGTATTTTTCATAGATCCAAAAAAACTAGTTAGTAATTTAGAATCACGGTCTTTATTTTTTGTATCAATACTATTTACAGGAATATTGAATTCTACATTATTAATAGCATCCATCGGAGAACTTGCACTAGTATTACCCGTTATTTTTATAGTATTGAATTTTCCTTTTACTGGTTTTTTTTCTGTAGTTTTATAAGCAGTCCAATTAATAACGGTCGTTTTTTCAACTAAACTATAGGTTGTAATTGGTTTTGCTTTTTTAACTTCTTTTTTACAAGAAAAGTTAAGTAATCCGATAAGAATAATTGCTATTACTAAAATTATTTTCTGCATAATTTATTTTATTTTTTGATTTGTATATTTTTCGACTAAAGCAATATATCTTTCTTTTGCTTGTATTGGCGTAACTTCATTAAATTGAAATAAAGCATTTAGTTTAAAACCATTTCTTAATTCACTATTACCTGAGGGCATATGTATTCTACCATTATTTGTGGCGATTTTATAAAAAGCATAAAAATGCAACATCACATCTGGCGGTAATTCTTTTGTCATGGCAGATGCTATTACATAAGCCTTGTCGAATTTTTTATCTAAATCTGTCATTATTTAATTAGATTACCTCAGCAATTACATTTTCTCCACCTTTAACAACATCATTTAAATTAACATTTATTTTCATGTCTAAAGGAACAAATATATCAATTCTAGAACCAAATTTTATAAAACCTGCATCTGTACCTTGGACTATCTCTGTATCTTTTTTTGCATAATTTACGATACGTCTTGCTAAAGCACCAGCAACTTGACGATACAATATTTCCCCAACCGTATTGTTTTCTACAACAATTGTAGTACGTTCATTTTCGGTAGAAGATTTTGGATGCCAAGCAACTAAATATTTTCCTGGATGGTATTTACTATAATTCACTTTTCCAGAAATGGGATAACGAGTAACATGAACATTTAAAGGTGACATAAAAATAGAAATTTGTCTTCTTTTGTCTTTAAAGTATTCGCTTTCGACTACTTCTTCAATAACTACCACTTTGCCATCAACAGGTGCTATGATTTGGTTTGCATTTTGTACAGTTTTCCTTTTTGGATTTCTGAAAAATTGCAATACAATTACTAATAAAAATAATAGAACTAACATTATTAATTTATTTAACCAATATACAGGGATAAATTTATCTGTTAAAAACAGACCTAAAACAGTTAATACAGATGTTATTAATATTATGGTAAAACCTTCTTTGTGAAACATTATAAATTTGATATTATGTAAATAAAAATAAATGGGGTTGCAAATATAAAACTATCTAACCTATCTAAAAAACCACCGTGACCAGGAATTAAGTTACTGCTATCTTTAATATTCGCTTCTCGTTTAAATTTGGATTCGATTAAATCGCCAAGAGTACCAAAAACACTTACAATTAACGAAATAACAAGCCATAATTTATAATTATATAAAAGACTTCCGTTTTGCATTTGTAAGACGTTTATTTTTGATATAATGAATCCGAAAATTAGTGTAAAAATAAGACCGCCTATAAAACCCTCAATAGTTTTTTTAGGCGATATTCGTTCAAACAATTTATGTTTCCCGAATTTTTTACCTGTTAGATAGGCAAAAGTATCATTAACCCAAAGTAAGATAAAAATACTTAATACATAATTTAATTTAAAAACTGCGCCATGAATATCTGGGTTTGCATCATGAATGAATACAATGAATACAAATGGCAAACCAATATATATAAGGTTTAAAAAAGCATTACCTAAAAATCTTGAAGGATTACTGTTTTTTGAAAATAAATTTATAATAAAAACAAAAAACAATGTGAGAACTAAAGTTATACCAATATAATTAGTATAATTATGTAGATTAAATAAAACAAAAACACCTGTTAAATATAATATTGAATTTAAAATATATGGATAAATACTGCTATTATTTTGCATTTTATTGAACTCATAAGTACAAAACATCATAAAAGTATAAAAGATAATACTAAAAAGATAATCATTACTATTTGTAGCAATAATAATTACAAATATATATAATAGTCCAAAAATGATACGTTTCGAAATTTCGCTCATAAAATTATAAATCTTCTAATAAAAGTAAATATAAATTTTTTGAATTATTATTACCGTAATTCATAAAACTGTCGTCTTTTTTATTTGGATCATAGCATTTTATAGCACCAATATTACTTGGTATTTCTTTGTCTTTTTTACTGTTTATACCAATTAAAGAATCGCCATTATCTTTTACAATTTGACTTGTTTTTGCAAAAACAATAAAGTTAATTGGTAATTCTTTTAGCTTAATACCACCTAATTGATTGGAAGTAAATAAAATATTACCTTCTTTAGCAATAAGATATTCACAAGTTGTAAAAAAAGGAATGTTACTTTTTTGTGTTTTTGTAGTATTTGAATCGGCAATAAATAACATTTTTTCCAAATCACTATCTAAACAATAAGCAGTCTCCCAAGAATTTTCTTTTAAAATATTCATTAAATTTTGATTGACTTCTTCTTGATGGGTGCAATATAAAAATTTACCTTTTTTATGCCTGAAATTTTCAACAAAAGTTTCATCTAAAGGAACATTTTTCAGTTCTTCAGATGTTTCAAGATTAGTTGTCTTTCCTTTTTGCGAAGAAAATATTTTTTTAATAAAATTCACTTACTAAGTATAAAATTCAAAGATACGATTTATAATAAAAAAAATCACCTTTTAAATTAAGGTGATTTTAACAATGTTATGAACTTTTTATAAAGGTTTGTATTATTCCTCTTCTTCAGAAGATTTATTTAACATTTTAGACCTTTTTAATTCTTCTTTTTTAGAATTACTTACTGCCATTGGTGATTTAATAAATGGTCTTTCACCAAATATTTTAACTAAGTCATCTCCAAAAATAACTTCTTTTTCTAATAACAATTCTGCTAATTCTGTTAATTTATCTTTGTTATCGGTAATTACTTTAATTGCTCTTTTATACTGCTCTTCAATTATTGTAGAAATTTCTTCATCAATTGTATTCGCAGTTTTTTCGCTATATGGTTTTGTAAATCCATAACCATCTTGCCCTGAAGAATCATAATAACTTATATTACCAATCTTATCACTTAAACCATAAATGGTAACCATTGCTCTTGCTTGTTTGGTAACTTTTTCTAAATCGCTTAAAGCACCTGTTGTAATAGCATCAAATATTACTTTTTCGGCAGCTCTACCACCTAAAGTCATACACATTTTATCGAGTATTTCTTGTTTTGCATGTAGCATTCTTTCTTCTGGCAAATACCAAGCAGCGCCTAAAGATTGTCCTCTTGGCACAATAGTCACTTTTACTAACGGATCTGCATGTTCCAACATCCAACCAACAGTAGCATGACCTGCTTCATGATAAGCAACTGTCTTTTTTTCTTTAACTGTAATTAGTTTATTTTTCTTTTCTAAACCACCAACAATTCTATCGGTTGCATCTAAAAAGTCTTGATGATGTACCGATTTTTTGTTTTTTCTAGCGGCCATTAAAGCAGCTTCATTACAAAGATTTGCAATATCAGCACCAGAAAAACCAGGTGTTTGTTTAGATAAAAATTCTAAATTAACATCTTTATTTAATTTTAATGGTTTAATATGTACTTCAAATATTTCTTTACGTTCATTTAAATCTGGTAAGTCTACATAAATTTGTCTATCAAATCTACCTGCACGCATTAAAGCTTTATCTAAAACATCTGCTCTGTTTGTAGCAGCTATTACAATAACATTGGTATCTGTACCAAAACCATCCATTTCTGTAAGCAATTGGTTTAGCGTATTTTCTCTTTCATCATTTCCGCCAGTCATATTACTTTTACCTCTTGCTCTACCAATAGCATCAATTTCATCAATAAAAATAATACTAGGTGATTTTTGTGCTGCTTGTTTAAATAAGTCACGTACTCTAGAAGCACCAACACCTACAAACATTTCTACAAAATCTGAACCTGAAAGTGAAAAGAAAGGTACTTCTGCTTCACCTGCAACTGCTTTTGCTAATAATGTTTTACCTGTTCCCGGAGGACCAACTAATAAAGCACCTTTAGGAATTTTACCACCTAATTTGGTATATTTTTCTGGGTTTTTTAAAAAGTCTACAATTTCTTGCACTTCTTCCTTTGCTCCTTCTAAACCAGCAACATCTTTAAAACTAGTTTGTACTTTTTGATCTTTGTCAAATAATTTTGCTTTAGATTTACCTATAGAAAATATTTGTCCTGGTCCGCCACCAGAACCACCAGAACCGCCAGACATTTTTCGCATAAAAAATATCCAAACACCAATTAGCAATATAAATGGTAAAAAATTACCTATTAATTCAATAATTGAAGTATCCATTACTTCATTGTCTTCAATAAAATCTAAGTTTTTTTCTGCTTTTATTTTCGATAAATAGTTTTCGAAATTTTGAATATCTCCATAAGTCACTATAAAATTAGGTGCTTTGGTAACATTTAAAAATCCTTTTTTCTTAAAATATTCCTTATATATTTCTTTTTGACTTGCCTCTTCTTTTAAATATACTTCCGCAATACCTAAATTTTTTATAGTTAGTATTTTTTCTATATCATTATTTGGCAAATACGATTTAAATTTTGAAAAGGTTACTTTGCTTTTGGAATTATTATCATTCCCAAACAACATGTACATCAGTAATAGAGAAATAATAATACCATAAATCCAATAAAAATTGAATTTAAATTTTATTATTTCATTCTGATTTTTTTTATTCTTTAAAGGTATTTTCTTTTTGTCTTTACTCATATTAAAGGATACTTTTTTAACTCGTTTATTT
>JAMONN010000049.1 GCA_027065775.1 Flavobacteriaceae bacterium
TTAGTGATTTTTGCATCACCCCAAAGTCCTTCGATGTCATAAAACTCTCTTATTTTCTTTTGAAAAACATGCACTACAACATTTACATAATCTATCAAAACCCATTCGGAAGTCATTTCACCTTCTACATGCCAAGGTTTTTCTTGCACACTTTTACCTACTATTTTTTGAACCGAACCGGAAATAGCACTAACTTGTGTATTAGAATTACCATCGCAAATAATAAAATATTCACAAACCGTATTTTCAATTTCTCTTAAATCTAATATGGTAATGTTTTCGCCTTTTACGTTTTCTATACCTTTAATTATTTCGGTAATTAATTGATCGTTATTTGTTTTCAACTATTTTGATTTTAGGTGCAAATGTATTAATTTTATCGTTTTAAAACACTTTGATTGAATGAAAATAATCAAACTTAATGCCATTGATTCTACAAATAATTATTTAAAACAATTGTCTAATGAAGTTAGTCTAAAAAACTACACAGTTGTTACAACAGATTATCAAACAAATGGCAAAGGTCAAATACAAAATTCCTGGCATTCTGCTAAAGGTAAAAACTTGTTATTTAGCATGTTGGTTAAATTTAACGATCTAAAAATTAAAGATCAAGCATATTTAAATTTTGCAATTTCTATAGCTGTTTATAAGGTAATACGTAGCTATATAAAAAAAGTAAAAATTAAATGGCCAAACGACATTATGTCAGAACAAAATAAAATTTGTGGCATCTTAATCGAAAATAGTGTTAAAAGTGGCACGATAAACAAAAGTATTATCGGAATTGGTTTGAATGTTAATCAGGTTAATTTCCCTAAAAACTTATCTCATGTTACATCACTTCAAAAAGAACTTAAAATAGAAATAGATAGAGATAAGTTATTAATTGAGTTAATTAATTCGATTACATCGGAAATTGAAACTCTAAATAACAAGTCATTTTCTGAAATATATAACTATTATAAACTGAATTTATATAAAATAGAAGAACCTTGCCTATTCAAAACATCTGCGAACAAAGTATTTTCAGGTAAAATTACAGGGGTTTCTAATCAAGGAAAATTACAAGTAATTACCGAAAACAATGTTGTAAAAGAATTTGAAGTTAAAGAAATTTCTCTAATCTAATTTTTCTAAATTATCACTTAAAGCGTTAATAAATTTTTGTAATGGTTTTTTAACCATCATACTAATCATTGGGTTAAACTTACCTTCAAAATCAAAATTTACTTTTGCATTGCTTTTATCATCTGTGATGTTTGCAGAAAGAGTAAACGGAAACTGCTCACTTGTCGATCCTAAAACTATTTTAGAATTTGGTGTTTTTTCGTCTAATTTTAATTTAATAGTTGGCATACCTTTTAATGCGAATAAAAAACCGTCATCTGTAAGTTCAAACTTATCGGTGTTTTCGGGCATTATTTTTTCAAAATTTTTAAAATCCGTTAAAAAGTTAAATAATTCTTCTTGATTTTTTTTTACAGTAATTTCTGGTGTGTTTAGAGTCATAAATATTATTTCTTTATTAGTTTACTAGCAATAATAATTCCAAATTCAAAGATATTATAAAATGGCAATAAAATAAAAAAAAAGCCATAGTTTTTCATTTGCAATCTAAAGTGAATTATCTATATTTACATTATAAAGAAAGGAAGAAAGTACAATGTTTAGTTTCTTATACTGAAAAATAGAACACGGATGACACGGATTTTGACAGATTTTCACGGGTTTTATTTGAAGTCGAAAATAACAACGTAATATTAAACTAGAACCAAAAAGATTAATGATTGTAAATTAACAATTGGAAATTAACGATTGTTGATTTAAGAATTTAAATTGCAACCTTATACCATATAATACTAAATAAAGAAATTCCAAACTAAGCCAAAACGGATTACAAAATCACGATATGGATATGTTGGTGCTGCATAATAATTTTTATCAGAGAAAATGGAATTTAAATGTTCTGCCTTAAAATAAATTCTTGTTTGTCTTATTTTTGCATTTACAAATAAATCAATTAATGGAAAATCGCCTATTTCGGTATGATTCTGAATGGTAAATTCAGATAATAACGGATTGTAATCATTCGCATAATATTTCGAAAAATATTTAAACGTGATACCTGTTTGTAATTCCATTGGTTTCTTTTTAAAAACGTAACTAGTATAATACAAACTATTTCTAGTCACAAATTCTGGCGTTCTAAAAACTTCAGAACCTTCCGCAACTTTTTGGTACATTATCGTGTTATCTAATCTAAACTTTCGATATTTAAATTCTTTAGACACTTTTAATTTTAAGTAATTTATCGTATTATCGTATTGATTTGCTTCGGCTTGGCCATCATTATTTAAATCGGCAAAATAGGCGTAATTCTCTAACTGTGTTATTTGCGCTGTAGCATTTAACCATTTATCCGATTTAAATTCGAATAACAAAGTTCTAGTCAATTCATTTTTAAAATCGTTTTGCCAATTATAACCTTTATAATCACTCTGATTCAATAAAAAATTAAAATTTGGTGCTTTGTTATTATTTAAAATAGAAGCATTTACAACAAATAAACTATCCTTTTTATAAGTTGCAGTTGCTTTAAAATAATTTGCATTTAGATCATCGGTTATGGTAGATGCTGCTTTGGCATGTATTTTAATATTCTTATAATAAGTTATCCAATCAGCACCAAAAGAAGTCACATTACCATTTAAACTTTGTGCAATAATCTGATTATTAATTACTTTAGTTTTCCCATAGCGATAATCGTAATTATAATTATCTAAATAGACTTTTAATCGACCCAATATTATAGGTGATTGCAAACTTATATTTACTTGATTGTATAATTTTGTTAATTTATTTCTATCGTTAATATCCGATTCAAATGCTTCGCCAAAAAAATCATCTGCAGTATTCTGATAGAATTCATAATGCTTAGTTTCATAATTAAACTGATGCCCAACTTTTAAACTTGTTTTTACATTTTCAATACTATCTGTTCTTTGCCAAATTGCATAATTATGATCAAAATAGGTACGATTACTTCTTAAAAAGTTAGTAGCATCTGTAAAATTGGTTACCAATCTTGCTCTTTCCCTAAATTCTGAATTATCCGTTTCAAAAAAAGTGATAGATTCGGTTGTTAAACCACCATTTTCATCATTTTCTATTTCTTGTGCTGTTTGATGAATTCTAAATCTATACTTCTTATTTTTAGTAAGATAACTAAATGTTAAACGCATATTGCCATGACTGCTTAAGGTATTACGGTATTTACCTAAAGATCGCAAACCTTTGTATGCCAAAGATATATTGTGCCTTTTAGAGGAATTTAATGTTATAAGTGAATTTAAAAATTGCCCTTGCTCTAAACCTGTACGCCAAGTTAATGTTGTGGTTGGTGTTGGTACTTCGTAATATTTTATATCTTCAACTTCGTAATGATTAAAATGTTTTGCTCTCGCTCCTATTGTAGGATATAAAGATGTTTTATCAAAATCATATCCTAATTTATTAAAAGTTTGTCCTTGATTATGAAATGCTAACAATTCAAAATCATCGCGTTGTATAAAATTAAATTTATAATCTTTTGCGATAGTCAAAGTTGTATCTACATAAGAGGTATCTCTTTGATGAGAAAAAATTTTATAATCGGTTAATTTTGTTTCACCACTTAGTTTTACTTTATACTCATCTTTATATAAAACGCTATCAACCAATTTATTAGTGTAGCGTTTTTCTTTAATTTGAGTCATTCCGATAATGGAAAACAAAAATATACCAATAAAAATAATTGATTTCAACATCTGACAAAGGTAAATAATTGAAGTAATTTTAATTGATAAAATTTTGCTAATTTTTAAATACTAGATTCTATTAAAATCTATCGACCGTTTAACCACTAATAACACAAAGAAAGCACTAAGTTCACAAAGTTGAACGGAATTTACTTTGTGTTCTTTGTGTAAGACTTTGTGTTTTTTTTGTGATTGTTAAACTAGAACCAATTTGAATAATAAATGAATCTACATATTAATTAATTTCTTATCTTTGAACAACTAAACTAGCAACAAAAAACAAGACATTATGTACAATTCAAAAATTACAGGTCTAGGTTATTACGTACCTGAAAACATAGTTACAAATGATGATTTATCTGAATTAATGGACACTAATGATGCCTGGATTCAAGAAAGAACAGGTATTAAAGAACGAAGATGGATTGACAAAAACTCTGACGAATCTTCTGCCACAATGGGTGCAAAAGCATCAAAAATAGCCATAGAACGTGCAGGATTAACTAAAGATGATATTGATTTTATTGTGTTTGCAACTTTAAGTCCAGATTATTTTTTTCCTGGTTGTGGTGTTCAAATACAAGACATGTTAGATATGCCAACAATTGGTGCTATTGATATTAGAAATCAATGTTCTGGTTTTATTTATGCTATTTCTACTGCGGATCAGTTTATTAAAACTGGTATGTATAAAAACATATTGGTTATTGGTGCGGAATATCATTCTAACGGTTTAGACAAGACTACAAGAGGTCGTGGCGTTTCGGTTATTTTTGGTGATGGCGCTGGCGCTTGTGTACTTTCTAGAACCGACGATAATTCTAAAGGTATTTTATCTTCTCATTTACATTCGGAAGGAAAATATGCCGATAAATTAATTGTAAAATCTCCTAGCATAAAAAATTGGGTTCCTGATATTATTAATACTAATGGAGAAGATACTTCGTATTACCCATATATGGATGGTACTTTTGTGTTTAAAAATGCTATTGTTCGTTTTAGCGAAGTTATTAAAGAAGGTCTTGAAAAAAACAATCTAAATACCGAAGATATAGATATGCTAATACCACATCAAGCAAATTTAAGAATTTCGCAATTTGTACAGAAAAAATTCGGATTAAGTAACGATCAAGTATTTAATAATATCATGAAATTTGGTAATACAACTGCTGCTTCAATCATTATTGCTTTAACAGATGCTTGGGAACAAAACAAAATTAAAGAAAATGATTTGGTTGTTCTTGCTGCTTTTGGTTCTGGTTTTACTTGGGGAAGTGTTATTATTAGATGGTAGTTTTATATAAATGTTGTCTGCAACCCGAAAATAAAAATTTGAATGAAAAAAATACTGGTTTTAATATTTATTTCTGTTGTGTTTTTATCTTGTAAATCAGATAAAAATGAAACTAAAATAATTAAAAAAAAAGCAATTCGGAAAAAGTTGAAAATAAACAAATAACGAAACATAATATTGAAAATGAAAATTCAAAAAAGGTTATAGAAGAGTTTTTTCCGAAAAATATTATTGAAGTAAAAAAAGATACTTTAATTAAAAGTATGAACTTAAAAATTTCAATAACAGAAAAACCAACCAAAACCTTTGTAATAAATGAATTTGAAGATGATAAATATGAATATCGACATAAATATAGAGATTTCAAATATCATTTAATTATTAAAAAAGGTAATCTAACATTAATTGATACAATACTAACAAAGAAAAATTTCGTCAAAAATACTGAAGAAAAATTTCTTGAAATTGCTCGTTTTTACGGTTATTGGTTTAATAAAATTGAAAACAATAAAATAGAATTATTTGGAATAATTTCAAAACCTGAAACTGATTATTCCTATGCTTTTAAGCATTATTTTGATTTGAAAAGATTAAAATTTGAAATTAAAACAGAAATTGAAGATGAAGAAATATAAAAGATTGACACACAACAACAAATATATTAATACTAGTAATTGCAAAGTCTAAAGTTAATTTTTGTTACTTATTACCTTTTATCCTATCAATTAACTTAGTAAAGAATACTTTAACAAACGATTTTTTACTTTTTTCATCTGTATCATTTGCTAATGATTTTAGTTTTCTATCTCCGCGAATAAATTCAATATCATTTGTTACAAATTCTATTTGTTGATTCATTACAAAGTTTCTGTCTTCATCTTTAAACCCAAAAGTTCCAAATCGTACATTATCATAGTAAATCGTATCGTTTTTTTGAGATAAAACATACCAATCTTTAGAAAAATGGTTCATTCTTTTAAAATTTCTATAGTCTTTTAGTTTATTTCTTAATTCAGGTTGTTTGTCAAATTTTTTAAATCTTATATTCTTATCTTTATCTAAAAGCGAATAATAACCTATATAATAATTATCATCCGTTTCAACGTTAGCATACCAAAGTATTGCGTTTAATGGCGTTGGACCAGTTTCAATACGATTATATTTTATGTTATGTAAACTCAGATTTTTAGTAAAAACTTGGTAAGTATACGCTTTAATAAGTAAGGTTAAAACTAAATAACCTGTACTAACATATAAACCAATTTTATTAATTTTTGCTCTTTTAGGATTGCTTCGTTTAAAAAACATAACCGTAATTACAAATAACAAAAATGGCACTGTATAAAAAGGATCAACAACAAAAACATTACTAATAGCAAGTCGATTATGAAAAGGCCAAAGTAATTGTGTGCCATAAGTTGTTTGCACATCTAGTAAAATATGTGTTAGAAAACCCCAAAAGAAAAGTACTGTCCAATCTCTAAATGTAGCTTTGCTCCTATTAAATAATTTACTCAGTAAATACCCGAAAATTGGCGCCATTAAAAAGGCAAATAAAAAGGAATGCGAAAATGCACGATGCATTAACATTACCGACATTTTATCGGAAACTATAAAGTTTAAAAACACATCTAAATCTGGTATTGTACCAGCAACTGCACCCCAAAAAACGGCTCTATTACCTAATTTTTTTCCTAAAACTACTTCGCCAACTGCTGCTCCTAAAACGATTTGTGTTAATGAATCCATTATAAATTACTTGAAAAGTTTGATAAATTTAACTTAATTATTTTTAGCTAGTTAATACCGATTTAATTACTTGTAACGGACAAAATTGCATTTTTTTACAATTGGTGTTTTTTGTTATAACAACTTCTTGTTTTTCAATAGCAACCTTTGAATAAAATTCTTTTTTGAAAGGTTTTCTTAAACTATATTCTGTTGGTTTAATATTTTGTACTATTAATTTCAATAAGAATTTACCAGTTTTTTTTCTGGATCTAATAAATAAATTCATATGTATAGGTAAAGCACCAAATGCACTTTTCATAGTTTCGGCAGTTCTACCAAAACCAATTACTTTTACGTTGTTTTTAAAACCAAACTCGATAAAATCAATCAACATACGTTGGTATAAATTGTATTTTAAATTAACAGAATAATCTATACCAATAAAACTAGTTTCTAAATCGCCATTCTTTTTAAAAGCAGATCTAAAACCTATTAATTTATCATCTTTAAAATAACCGAAAACAGTATATTTATCTGCTAATTTTTCCTTTAAATTAATAAACGTTTCTATATTAAAAATACCAATATTAAAATTTGAATTCACTAAAACTTGCCTATATAATTTCTGAAAATCTATCGCGTTTTTCTTTATATCATCAACACTTAAGTTTTTAACTTCAATATCTTTAGATTTTAACAAAACGTTTTTAAATCTAGACCTATATTTGGTTCTATAGTCGGTTGCTAAATCGTTAAAATTTTGCCAATGACTTTTTAAATTCAAAACCATATTTACATCAATATTAAATTTTAAATATTGATGATTTTCTAATATAGTGGTTGTTTTATTTTGATTAGGATTAAATTCTTTAAAAATAGAATAGTTTAATGATTTGTCTTTTTTAAAAATAGAATTGGTTACTAGATTTATATTATAAAGTATACTTTCTAAAGAAAAATTATTATTAAAACTATAAATATTATCACCTGTTGCAAAAATATTACCTGCAATTAATACCGATATTTTTGGTTTTAAAAAATACTGCAAAATTTTAGTGCTTTTTTCACACGGCACACTTTGCATATTAAATGTAGATGTATTGTATTGTAATTTCTGAAAAACAGATTTACCAATAGCCTCATTATTATCATTATAATAAATGACATAATAAAATTGAGTAATTTCACTTACCGTTTTTTCTATAGAGATTAAATAATTTAAATCTAAAAAAATAGTATTTGTAGGTATAGAATTCCATTGAGTACTATTAATTTCATCAACAGAATGTACTGTTTTATAATGAAATTTTATTTTTGATTTAGGCATTTAAAAGTATTTCTTGTAAATAAGTCGCAATTTAGTATTTTGAGTTACAAGATTCTTTAAAAAAATTTAAATAATTAAATAGTTTGAAAATCACAAGTTAAATAATGAGTCTTTCTTGTAAAGATAAACCATCAATAAAATTATTGATGGCTTATACTAAAGAAAGAATTATGGTAAAATTCTTAATAGATACCCAAATATAATATTAAATAGAATCTAAATACCTATTGCATTTAAAACCGTAGTCTTATTTTTTAAAACCGTAAATAGGACCGTTAAAATTTCTAAAGAAATATAAAAAAACCCTACTAAATTGAATTAGTAGGGCTGGCTATTTAAATAAATTCCCTCAAATTTATTTTAAATATTTACTTAAAGTATTATGGTAATAACCTTTATGGTGTAAATATATATTAAATTATAAGTTTTAATAATAAATATTTTAAAAGCGTATATATCCTTTTTAAAAGCGTGAAATCGTATTGATCTAAAGTGAGTTTAATTGTTTATTAACACTTGCTTTTTTACGCGCAGAAATAGGAATTTGTGATTTATCCTTCATTTCGGCAAAACCTTTTGTATTTATTCTTAATAGATGCTTTGAATTAATTAAATGCGATTGATGTGTTCTTATAAATTTGTGCTCGGATAAAATTTCATCATAATATTTTAAATTTTTCGAGGTTAATAATTCTTTATCAACCATACAAAATTTAGTATAGGCACCTTCAGATTCACATCTAATTATTTGTGAAATAGATATTATAAATTGATTGTTTAAAGTTTTTAAAATAATTTTAGGGTCTTCGGTTTTTGTTTTATTATGTTTAATTACCTCAAGCATTTCATCATATTTAGCTTCACGATCAATTTCTTGTACTGCTTTATCAATAACCTTAGCAAGACTTTTAGGGTTTATAGGTTTTAATAAATAATCAAAAGCACTAAATTTAAAAGCTTTAATGGCATAATTTTCATGTGCTGTAGTAAAAATTATTTTTCCTTTAAAATCAGTTATGTTTTTTAATACATCGAATCCAGTACCTTGTTTTATATGAATATCTAAAAAAATAATTGCAGGTTGTTCTTTATTAATTATTTTAATTGCATCGCTTACATTTTCAGCAATGCCAACTATTTTAATCTTGTCATTAATTAATTTAAGTAAGTTTGTAAGAACTTCTTGTGCATTTACTTCATCTTCAATAATTACCGCTTTCATTTTATCTGTTTTTTAAACTAAATTCTACTTTTGTACCAATTACTTTATTCTTTTTATTAGTTATATCGGTTATTTTAAAACTATTTTCTTCTTTCTTATTTCTTATTCTTAAGCGTTCTTTAAAGATATTTATTGCATGAATTTTATCTAGACTATCGTTAATTGCTGTGTATTTTTTAGAGGATTTAAAGCCAATACCATTATCAGTAACAGTAATATGAATACCATTTTTTGTTTTAGTAATGTTAATATTAATCTTTCCTTTTTTATTATTGTGCTTTAAACCGTGCTCAATTGCATTTTCAACAAAAGGTTGAATTAGCATTGGCGGTATGTTAACCTCATCGGTTTCAATTTCTTCAGAAACATTTATTTTGAATGAAAAAGTATTATCAAATCTGAATTTTTGTGTCATTAAATAATTGGTAAGCATGTCTACTTCTTCGGATAAAAGAATACTTTTTCGATTACTATAATCTAAATTTTGCCTTATTAATTTTGAAAATATGGCAATTAATTCAGCAGATTTAAGCGTATCATTTTTTAAAATAGTATTTTGAATAGCAGTTAAAGAGTTAAAAATAAAATGAGGATTCATTTGCAATCGTAAAACTGTATTTTTTAATTGCATATTTAGTTTTTCATTTTTTAATTTATAGTATCTATAATATAAATAACCTAAAAATAATAAAAGACCAAAAACAAATAATAAAGTAGTATATAAAACTCTACTAGATTTTGCAACTTTTTTTTGTGCTACTAATTCACTTTCTTTTTCGGTTAATTTGTGTTTATTATTTAAGTAAATAATTTCTTCTTGTTGCATATTATAACGATCATTTATATAATCGGTATTCCTTTTTACCTTTTCTTTTTCATTAATAGCACTATAGAAATCGTGTTTTTTTAAATAATATAATGCTCTATCTGGTTTATTTTGTAAAATCGAATTTTCCATTAAATCATGATATAGATTTCGTATCTCATCATTATTTTCTGTTTTAATTGTTTTTTTTATTGCTTTTCTTAAATTCTTATTTGCAAATTCATATAAGTATACACGCTTATAAAAATTACCTAATTTAGCGTAAATATGAGCATTGTTAAAACCTGCAATATTCGAAATTCTTATCGCTTTTTCAAACTCTCTTTCTGCTTTAGTATATTCTGTTTTCTTTTCAAATATTTCCCCTTTATTTATTAAAGATCTAATTGTTAATTGATAGTTTTTACTTTTTTCGCCATATTTTAAGGATTTATTACTAAAATAAAGGGCACTATCTAATTGTTTAGTTTCAATATAAATTCTTGATAAATCAATATAATGAGTATTTAGCAGAGATAAATTAGTATGATTTTTTGCAGTTTCAATTGATTTATATAAATAATATTTTGCTTTTTTTATAGAATCTGTTTTAAAATACATTAATGCCATATTTGCAGTATATCTACTTGAGTACAAATTTTTATCCGCATTATTTTCTAATAAATCCGAAATTTTATTTTGTTGATCTATTACCTTAGAAAACCTATTTAAAACAATATATAAACTACTAATTTTATTTAGAAGTATGATTTGCTTTTCTTTATTATTTAATTTTTTATAGATTTTATAACTCTTTTCAAATGCTTCAATAGCATTGTAAATAATTTGATTATTTTTTAAAATCTCTCCTTTTAAATCATATAATCTTGCATTATTTAAAGAAATAGTATCTGTACTAGAAAATAATCGCTCAATTTTTTTAAGGGATTTAATAGGTTTTGCATTAATCTGACCTTCTAAAACATTAATAATAGAATCATTTTGACACAAAACATTAATAGAACTTGCTAAAAAAAATAGACTATAGATAAAATTACGTAAAACCATTTTTTATTTTATTGTTTATTACTCTCTTTTAAT
>JAMONN010000050.1 GCA_027065775.1 Flavobacteriaceae bacterium
TCCTAAACCATGACCTACTAATTCTCTTACAATTCCGTAACCATGCTTTTCGCAATAATCTTGAATCGCAAAACCAACATCGCCTACTCTATTACCTATTTTTAATTGTCTAATACCTTCATACAGGCTTTCTTTGGTTACTTTTAAAAGTTTTTTGATTTCTTCGGTTACTTCACCAACTTCAAAAGTATAGGCGTGATCACCATAATATTCATTTTTAATTACACCGCAATCTATCGAAATAATATCACCATCTTTTAAGGCTTCGTCGGTTGGAAATCCGTGAACAACTTGAGCATTAGGACTCATACAAAGTGTATTCGGAAAATCATACAATCCTAAAAAACCAGGTATTGCATCGTGATCTCTAATAAATTCTTCGGCTAGTTTATCTAAATATAATGTGGTTACTCCTGGTTTTACTTCCGAAGCTAACATGCCTAACGTTTTAGAAACTAATAATGCACTTATACGCATTAATTCAATTTCTTCTTTAGTTTTTGTAATTATCATTTTTTAATATATCTAATAGATTGCAAATATACTATTTTAGTTAGATGCGACTGATAAAATTATTTTTACTTTGTGACTAGAGTTACAGTAGTTCTTGTTTTTTTATATGTTATTTGCAGTATAATTAAATTAATAAAAAAAAGAATATGGGATTTTTCAACTTTTTTGGTGGCGGAAGTGATACTAACCAAATAAAAGAATATTTAGACAAAGGTGCAGTAATTTTGGATGTTAGAAATCCAGACGAATGGGCGCAAGGAAAAACTGAAAGTGCAAAATTAATTACATTAAGTAAGATACCTAATAAAGTTAATGAAATTAAAAAATGGAACAAACCAGTAATTATTGTTTGTCGTAGTGGCGGAAGAGCAGGAAATGCTTTAAGTTACCTTACCGACGCTGGTATTGACGCTATTAATGGTGGTGCTTGGCAAAATGCAGATATCTAAAATAGAGAATTATACAAAATTTTAAAAAAAAATCCGATTATATTTTAATCAGATTTTTTTATGCTTTATCTTCTTCTTTTCTTTTTACGGTTTTTATTTCTTTGAGGTTTTGGAAATTCTGAAGGTAAACTTAATTTTTTATGCCTTTTGTTTTTACTAAAAACACTTTTAAATTCTTGCTCTTTTTTATCTGTGTTTTTTTGTGATTTATTTTTATTAAACGGAATTAATCGTTCTAACAAATCACTTCTGTCTAATTTAGAAAGTGTATTTCTAATCCATTTTTGATTGTCTTTTTTATACCAAAAGAAAAAACGATGTTGGTTTTCACGTTCTTGTTTTGTTCTAGGAGTATTTATCTTTTTTAAAGTATATGGATGGTAACCACTATAATAAATAACAGTTGCAACTGTCATTGGCGTTGGCGTAAAACCCTGTACTTGTTCCAGTTGAAAACCCATATCTTTAGTTTCGGCAGCTAAATTTGCCATATGCTCTAACTCACTTGCTGGATGACTTGATATAAAATATGGAATTAATTGTAATTTTAAATTTTTCTTTTTATTAATTCGATCAAATCGTTTTTTAAATAGATGAAAGTATTCAAACGAAGGTTTCCGCATTAATTTTAATACAGGACCTGCCGTATGTTCTGGTGCAACTTTTAATCTACCAGAAACGTGTTTGGTCATTACTTCTTCGGTATATTCGTCTAATTCTTTAGGGTCAGCATTTTTGTTAAATTCTGGCACTAACATATCATGACGAATACCACTACCTATAAAAGATTTTTTTATTTTTGGATGTTTGTCGACTGCTTGATATAATTCCGTTAACGGTTTATGCGACGTATCTAAATTAGAACAAACTACTGGATTAATACAAGATGGCGCTACGCATTTATCACATATAGATTGAATTTTACCTTTCATTCTATACATATTTGCTGATGGACCACCAATATCGGATAAATATCCTTTAAAATCTGACATATTTGCTACCTTATCTACTTCTTTTAAGATAGACTCTTTACTTCTACTAGCAATAAATTTTCCTTGATGTGCCGAAATAGTACAAAAACTACAACCACCAAAACAACCTCTATGAATATTTATAGAGAATTTAATCATTTCAAAAGCAGGAATCGGACCTCTTTTATTGTATTTAGGATGTGGTAAACGTGTAAAAGGTAAATCAAACGATGCGTCGATTTCTTTTTCGGTCATTGTTGGATATGGCGGGTTAATAACTAAAGTATTGTCATTAACCGTTTGTAAAATCCTTCTACCAAAAACTTTATTAGACTCTTGTTCAATTATTTTAAAATTAGAAGCAAATGCCTTTTTATCTTTCAAGCATATTTCGTGAGATTTTAAAATAATATCCTGCCAGTTTTTATTTTTTTGAATTTCCTCATTATTAGATTGTAAATATGCTGTTTGTTTTATCGTTTTTAAAGATGTGAACGGAACGCCTTTTTGCAATAGTTTTACAATTTCCCTTAATGGTTGTTCACCCATTCCGTAAACCAATAAATCGGCTTTAGAATCGGTTAATATATTTGGTTTTAGTTTGTCAGACCAAAAATCGTAATGTGTCACTCTTCTTAACGATGCCTCTATACCACCAATAACAATTGGTACATCAGGAAATTTTTCTTTTAAAATATTTGAATAAATAGTAGTTGCATAATCTGGCCTAAATCCTTTATCACCATTTGGTGTGTATGCATCTTTATCTCTTCTTCGTTTACTTGCTGTATAATTACTTACCATAGAATCCATAACACCAGCCGTAACCGCAAAAAACAATCTTGGTTTACCTAATTTAATAAAATCTTGTAAATTATCATGTACACTTGGTTGTGCAATAATCGCAACTTTAAGACCGTAACTTTCTAAAATACGACCAATAACTGCTGGACCAAAAGATGGGTGATCCACATAGGCATCGCCACTAAACAAAATGACATCTAACTCAGACCAATTTCTCAGTTTAACTTCTTTATTAGTTGTAGGTAACCAATCGGTAAGTTGTAATTTATTTTGCATTTCTTCTTTTTATAAAGAAACCTACTAGTTTAATTCTAATAGGTTTCTAAAATATTGTAATCTTAATAAAAATTAATTTTTAATTTTAATATTAATTGGTTCAATATTATTTAACCTGCCTCCACTACTTGAAACCACTTTAATATCAAATATTTTAACTCGTTGTCCTTTTTTAAGTTTAGAAACTAATTTTTTAGCTCTATCATCTAGTTTATTACCTCTTATTTTAATTTTGCGCTTTCCATCAAAATTAATAGAGAAACTTACTGCTTTATATTTTGTGTTAGAATCAAAATGTACTGCGCCAATAGTAGAAACCATTAATGTTCTTTTAGAAGATCTTAAATAACCAAATTCACCTCTAATAGTTCCTGCAAGTCTTACTTTTGTTTCGTCAAATGCTGGTGTTTCTGGCACATTAGATACTGGAGCTTCAGTTGTAGGGTTTGCTGGATCACTACCTTCATATCTGTATTTTCTAATAACAGAATACGAACTACTAAATCTTATTTGCACTGGTTCGCCTTCTTCTGTAATTGTAAATACACCTGCTAAAGGGTGTTCTCCTATTCCTTTTGCTCTAAAATTAAGATTTACTTCTCCTTCTTTTAAAAATTTCTCATTTACTTTAACACCATTTACAATAACATTTTCTGGTGTAACCGAAGTATCAAATCTACCTAATAGTATTTTACCCTTTACACGTTCGCCTTGTAAATAGGCATTTTTATTTAATTGCACAATACCTACAAAATTACGTAAAGCTAATTCTCTTTCAAATTCTCCACTAATCATAGATGACAATAATTCCGATTGTACTAATTGTATATCGGTTTGCATCTGTGATAAATTTGTAATAGAAGTTATTGCAGGAAATCCTTCAAATTTTAAATTTAACCATGGTATTTTTTTATCATTTCTACCTTCTATATCATCAATTCTAAACCTTGCATTCACTAAAGATGATATAGATGCAAATCCTCTACCTAATGCGCTTGCTATATTTTGTTTGAACTGTGTTATTTCGTCTAAGAAATTTTGACCATCTACTGATGTACCATTACTTGTAAAAAATAATTCATCTACATATTTACTATCACTTAATTTAATATAATCGGTTCTATCATCTCCTTGTTCAAAATGTGCATTATAAATAGTATCTTTTAAATCTTCTATATAGTTATAAAAATTACTAGAGATACTTTCAATTCTTTCTGCTCTTTCTTTAATTGTTTTATAACGTTTTGGTTCTTCTTCAATTTTAGAATTTAACACCTGTTGAAATATCTCATTTCGCACAGCGAGTACTTGATTAGATTCCTCTAATTTTTCGTTCATATAACCAAAAGCTGCAATTACTTTTTTGTCACTACAAGAGATAAACAAAAGCATAGATATTAAAGAAAAGATAATTAGTTTTTTCATTTTAGAAATATTGATGTTAGACATTACAAACTTACTGTTTTTTTAGATATACTTATTTTATTTTTTTTGTAAAATAAAAAATCCCGCTAAAAGCGGGATTTTTAAATTTATTTATTAATTATAATTTCATGAATTTATTAGATAATACTTGACCATTTTCTAATGTTGCTTTAATAAACAACACTTGACCTTGTTTAATATTAGTATTAATAATAAAATCATTACTATTTGCTTTCATATCTATTACCAATTTACCTAATACATCAAATGCTTTTAAGTTAGTAATGATACTACCATCTAACATATTTACTTTAATTTGTGTTTCATTTTGATTTGAAACTACTAAAGTATCGTTAGTAATAATGTCATCATTAGTACTTAATGGATCTCTATTAAATACAATTTCAAAACGATTGTTAACTTCACCTGTTTCAGTAACTGAGATTTGATAATCACTAACTTTAAGATCATGTGTTACATTTAATAGGTTATCGATTAAATATACATTAGTATCTTCTAAGTTTTGAGAATGAGCAATACTAATTGTAGCACCATCAATAACTTCTGCATTAATTACAAATCCTAATGGTATTGTTCTATCATTAGTCAACAAACCTGTATCATTGATAGATAATTTATCCTCTAAAGCATTGAAACTATAGAAACTTAAACCAAAATCATTAGAGAAAACTTCTGCCTCATACTTCGTATCAAAATCAGCAGTCCCATTTTCTGTAAAAGTTAATACTGTTTGCTTATCATAACCTTGCTCTGTAGTCATATTTAACCATAATTTTTGATCATCTGTAGATCTAAATTGGTCATTATTACCTGTCACACGCATAGCATTATTAAAAGTTAAGTTCCCTGCTGCTGTCGCAGTTACAAAGAAACCTTGACCGCTTGCTATAAAACCTTGATATGCACTTGGTGTATTACCTGCATTATTTAAATCGGTACAAGTACCAATAACACATTCAATATAATCATCATCATCATACACACCACTAGTAGCACCAGATTCATGTGTCCAAATATAAACTGCTCCAATAGTATTATTAGAGATTAAATTATCTGCATTAATTGCTGACGGATATGGATTACCTACTAAATTACTAAAGTCTGTACCATCAGTAGCTAGAGGTACAGTTATCGCACCATTATTAAAATTACCTGCAAAATCAATTGTTTCAGTTTGATTAGCACCACCTCTAACGGCATAACCATGACCTAATTGCATAGCATCTGCTCCTCCTAACTGTGACCATGCTTGCGTTGTAGCATTAAACTCCCAATTTGCAGTAGAGAATCCAGAAAACAAAGCTAAAGTACCATTATTTGTTGGTGAAGAGAAATAGGTAAAACGATCTGAATCTTGTAAAACTGTAGTTATTATTTCTACATTAAAGTCTGCTGCTGTACCAGTTACTGTAGCTACATCATTTACTTGCACTACAGAACCTTGACTTTCAACTAAAAATGCAGAACCTGCATCTACAGTTATATCATTTATAACATTTACATATGTCACTGGACCTACATTTAAGAAACCATTTACCGTAACTGTTAAAGTACAAGCATCTATATTTCCTTCAGAAGTAGTATCATAAATATCATCAATAATTACCGTATCGTTTGCAGTTGGAGTGCCAGCAGGAACCCAAGCGCCTAATGTCCAAGTTTTTGTTATACCAGTACAAGTTGCATCATAAGCAGATACTTGAAAAGTACCAAATGTATTATTACCAAAATCAAAAACTCTAGCTAATAATATTTCTCCTGGTATTCTACCTGTTAAAACTACTTTAGAAAAATTACCAGGTGCTCCTGGTTCATCATCATTACAAGCAATTTCATTTAAAGCTATACAACCACCATCGTAAACTGCAAGTATTGAATCATTAAAACTAGATCCTGGGTCAGAAGCGACTTCAATTACTACATTACCAGATGCTGGAACTATTACTGAGTACCAAACATCATTAACTGCAGTACCACAAGTTGGGTTTCCATCACCTCCGTCAGTTGCTGCTACATTAGTACCAACTAATGCATTTTCTCCAAAATTTAAACCAACTGTTAAAGTATCTGCATTTGCACAATCATCATTTGCTGGTGGCATTGGTGTAGGAACACAAGCAACATTAATACCAAACGTACCTGTTACTGTTGATGTATTACTAAAACTACCAATGTAAATATAATAATCTGTACCTGTAACTGTACTAAAAGTTACAGTTTCTGTACCTGTTGAACCATCTTGACATATAATATTTGTAAACGTTACACAATCTACTGAAGATGCAACACCTATTTCATGATCAAAATCTGTTGTGGAAGTTATGGTAACATCCATATCGTTACCTACATATTTATACCAAACTCCAACCCCTTGTGCACAACCTACATCATCACCATTATCTGTTGAACCAACATTAGTTTCTGCTAATAAGTCATCATCACAAGCAATTACTGTTGCTGTTAAACATGTATCGTTTACTGGTGGTGGTGGTGGTAATTCTAATGCAATGTCAAATGCTCCTGCATTAAAACTGTCATGCCAAACTTGTAATACATAAGTAGTACCAGCAGTTAAACCTGTAAGAGAATGATTTCCTGAATTCCCTAAACAAGTCCCTGCAATTTCTGCACCGCCACAAGCGTCTTTTAATACTAATTCTATATCTGCACCAGCTAATCCTGTTGTTAACACATTAACCGCAGTTTCACCTGCTGGCATTGTAAAACTATAAAATAAATCTAAATTAGTACCTACACTATCACATGAAGTTGCAGATTCTGCACTTGCGGTAGCTACACTTGTATCTGCAGTTATTTCATTACCTGCTGATGCACCACTTGCAAAAACTGTTAAATCAATATTACCTGCACCACAAATATCATTAACTAATGGTACTGTACATGTAACATTAATACCAAAAGTACCTGTTGCAGTTGAAGTATTACTAAAGCTACCAATATAAATATAATAATCCGTTCCTAAATTAGCTGTAAATGTTGTTGTTTCTGTCCCCGTTGAACTATCTGTACAACTAACTGGCGTAAAAGTAACACAGTCTGCAGAAGATGCAATACCAATTTCATGATCAAAATCTGTGGTTGAAGTTATAGTAACAGACATATCATTACCTATAAATTTATACCAAACACCTACTCCTTGTGTACAACCTACATCATCACCATTGTCGGTTGAACCAACATTTGTCTCTGCTAATAAATCATCACCACAAGCAATTACTGTTGCTCCTAGACAAGTATCATTTGCTGGTGGTGGTGGTGGTAATTCTAATGCAATATCAAATGCTCCTGCGTTAAAACTATCGTGCCAAACTTGTAATACATAAGTAGTACCAGCCGTTAAACCTGTAAGAGCATGATTACCTGAATTTCCTAAACAAGTTCCTGCAATTTCTGCACCGCCACAAGCGTCTTTTAATACTAATTCTATATCTGCACCAGTTACTCCTGTTGTTAACACATTAACTGCTGTTTCACCTGCTGGCATTGTAAAACTATAAAATAAATCTAAATTAGTACCTACACTATCACATGAAGTTGCAGATTCTGCACTTGCGGTAGCTACACTTGTATCCGCAGTTATTTCATTACCTGCTGATGCACCACTTGCAAAAACTGTTAAATCAATATTACCTGTACCACAAATATCATTAACTAATGTTTCTGTAGTAAACGACCATTCTGCACAACCAGTTGCTAAAGCACCACCATTACGTGCAATTACTTGCCAAAAATATTCAGTAGTATTTGCTAAACCTGTGAAAGTAAAAGTTGTAGCAGGCGCATCTACTACACCAACTAATGTTAATACACCTGTTGCTGTACCTAAAGAAACTTCGTATGCCGTAGGCGTCGCACCTGTTGCTGCATTTGCCCAAGTAACTACTACATTACCACCTGTGGTAACGACATCAATTATATTATCTACTGGATCTGGTGTCTCCACACATTCTGGCGCTATAAAGTCTACAATTGTTAAACCAAAAGTACCTGCTGTCGTTGACCAAACTTGAAATTTAAGATTCGTATTTGGTGACACTCCTGAAATTAAATTTTCAACTGCTGTTATATTTGCAGCATCACATAATAATTGACTTCCTGCACCAGCACAATCTGAATAGATAGCAAATTTAACATCAACCGCAGTAAAAGTGCCATCATCAAAATCTAAAGTAACTCCTAAACCTGCAGAAGCAGCATCTGTAGTATAATCAAACCAAACATCATTAATTACACCAAAACCATCACAAGTAGGATTTATTAACGCATTAGTTTGACATGTATTATTACCTATAACTGTCACTCCATTTGTTGCAATTTCTGCATTTACACAGTCATCGTTTGCTGCTAGTGGTGCACATGCAGTAACACAAGTTGCCGATAAATTAAAAGCACCTGAACTTCCTCCATCAAAACCGTATATTCTTATATAGTAATCTGTGCCCATGTTTGCTGTAAATTCAAATAATGAAGAAAAACCAGTACAACTTGCACCATTATTATCATCATTACCACCTATCCAAGAAGCAGCATCATCACAAACTGTATAAACATCGATTTTTGTATCATAAGCAGCATCTCCAGGAGTTACACCACTATCATTACATAATGATAAAGTCACTGCACTACCATCACCAACAAATTTATACCACACACTATTTGCATCTTCATTAGCACCCGTAAAAGCACCAATTGCTTCAGGAGTAGCTGTTGAAGTATCACCTGCTAAAACATCATCACATATAATAGTAATTGCATCAACACAAACATCATTACCTATTGTTGTTGCTGTATCAAACTTCACATATGCAGTTTCACAATCTGATTTTATCCAAAGATCATATAAAGTCCCTCCAGTTAAACCTGTTATTGATGCAAATAAATTCATAGTACCTATTTCTCCATCTATCACACCAACACCTTGTGCATTACCATCAGGAACTAATTCCCAATCATAACTTACAGTTCCAATTGCTGCTGACCATGATGCGCTTATAATTGTTTGTGAATTACTAAACGTAACAGTTGGGTTTTCACATAATGGGGGCGCTACCGAAATTATAGTTGGCGAACTCATACAAAAACCCCAAAGCCAATTTCCACCAAAATCATCATACGTAAAACGGTATTTAAATCCTGATAATTGAGTTGGCGTAAATGCAGAAATATCTAACTGACCAGTTGTATATGCCATTAGACTTGCACATGATTTATAATCACTAACTCCACTATTACTCATTAAAGAATGCCAAAATGTCCATGCAGATGCATCTGCATCCCAATACTCAACATTTAAGGTCTCTCCAAGTCCTCTAAAAGTATAAGTAGCACTAGTTTCTAACAAAGTTTCCCCTGAACCTGCAGCCGCTGTAAGATCTATAACTAAAGATTCAGCACTTAAAAGATCTGCTAAACCACTATTACCCGCAACGTCATCATCATAACTAAAATTACCATCTACTCCTGGATCTTGTAATAATGCAGCAGGAATATATGTTCCCGTAACCGACCAAGTTCCATTAGTCCAATCAGCTGCTTGATTTAATATTTGCGCACTCCCAAGCCAACTAAATGCAACTAAGAAAAACATTGTTAATAATAATGTAATTTTTTTCATAATAAGTAAGTTAAATTATAAATTGTTGTTATTAAATTTTGATTTTATAGTATTCAGAGTACACCTTTATAACAATTCATCGCTTTTCACGCAATTTTAAGGAATATTCCAAGAGGAAAATCCGTCAAATATATGTAATATTATTGGAATATAATGAATTTGCTAGTATTTTTTTTACTATAGTACTGGTACTTAGAATTTAATCCATTTCAGTTGAATTAATTAGTAACTTTAAAAAATTCAATATCATCTCTATTATTAGAAAACCATCACGTGAATTTTATTATTAATCGTTATTTTTTATAGTTCTAGTATCTTTTGAGGTAAATAAATTTGGTTTAAAATTTTTATTAATTTCAATCACATTACTGCATCTGCATCATATCCTACCTGTTTCAATTCTACAGCATAATGATTTTCAACAACAACAGAAAAAGAATTACTTTTCTAAATGAATAAAGATGATTTAAAATTATCAGCATCACCTTTTAACGCCTAGAGTAATATTATTTGTAACTTTATTATCAAAATATTTTGCTAAAAAAAACTTTTTTCAAAAATACAATTTTTTAATTCAAAATTTTAGTTAACATTAAAAAACACTATTTTTGCCAAATGATAGAAAGTAACAGACAAAAAAAAATTGCAGGTGTTTTACAAAAAGATTTAATTGAAATCTTACAAGGTGAAGCACAAAAGAATTTAAAAGGCATTTTAATTAGTATCACTAAAGTATATGTAACCTCAGATTTAGGCGAAGCAAAAATATACGTAAGTGTTTTTCCTAGTGAACACAGTAAAAAATTAGTTGAAGGCATCAAAAAAAACACCTCTACAATAAGATATGAACTTGCTCGTAGAACAAAAAATCAATTACGCAGAATGCCAGTTTTACATTTTTATGGTGACGATTCTTTAGATTATATTGAAGGAATTGATAATGCTTTAAAAGGTGATGATAATCCGATTAAGTAGACAGTAGACAGTAGACAGTAGACAGTAGACAAAAAAAACAAAAATTAATCCCAAAAAACAAATAAACAAATAAACGAATAAACGAATAAACGAATAAACAATATTAAAAAAAAATCAACACTTCTTTATACATAGCGAAAAGGTATTTGTTTGCTAAAAGCAGCAATTCTACCATAAATATTATTACAAAAATTGCTACTCTTGGTGTTATTATTAGCACAATGGCTTTGTTTATTGTACTTTCTGCTTTTTCTGGTTTAAAAACATTTAATTATCAGTTTTTAAATATTGCGGATCCTGATGTTAAAATCTCCTCTTCTAAAGGAAAATCTTTTTTTGTAACGGAATCGCTATTGCAAAATTTAAAAGATACTAATATCAACACTTTTTCAAATATTGTAGAAGAGCATGCTTTAATAGATAATAACAAAAAAAAAACTGCCATTACCATTAAAGGTGTTACTGAAAATTATCTTAAAATTAGTGCGATAGATTCCACAGTTTATATTGGCGAATGGCTCACAGATAAATATAAAAACGGCGTGATTATTGGCGATGCAATTTCTTACAAAATTGGCGCGATGCCGAATTCTTTTCAAGAAAATTTAAAAATATTTGTGGTGAAACCTGGCAAAGGGCAACTGAATGAAAAATCTTTTAGTTCTGCTTCTGTACAAACAATTGGCTTATTTAGATTAACTCAAGAAATGGATAGTGAATATGTTTTTGCCCCAATAAAATTAGTGCAAGAATTATTACAATATAAAGTCAATCAAGTATCTGCTATAGAATTAAAACTAAGTAAAGATGCTAATTCAAAAAAGTTTGCTACGGATTTACAAAATAAATTAGGTAAAAATTTTAAAGTAGAAACAAGACATCAATTAAATGCAACTTTTTACAAGATGTTAAATATGGAAAATCTTTTTGCTTATTTAATAGCAACTTTAATTGGTATTATTGCTTTTTTTAACGTCATCGGTGCTATTATAATGATGATTTTAGATAAGCGTGAAAATGTAAAAACTCTTTTTAATTTAGGTTTAAGAATTAAAGAACTCAAAAAAATATTTTATTTACAAGGTATCTTACTAACTGTTTTTGGTATGATAATAGGTCTGTTATTGGCAGTTATTATTGTTTTTATTCAAAATAAATATGAATTATTTATGCTTACGGAATCTTTAGCATATCCTGTAGAGTTTCATTTTTCTAATCTAATACTAGTGATATTAACCATACTAAGTTTAGGTTTTATTGCCGCAATTATAGCAAGTAGTCGTGTTTCAAAAAAATTGATTTCGTAAAGTTTAACCGCAAGGAACGCAAAGTTTTACGCAAGGTTCGCAGAGAAACTGTATTACAAACAGACTATCAAATATTTATTATTAATGTTTAAAAAACTAAATTATAAACACAAAATTAATTCAATGTATAAAAAAATATTTTTAATACTATTAAGTATTTTTTCTTTAGGGATTTCGATAGCACAGAATAAAACGAAAGTAGATTTAAGCAATCCAAATGCAACAATTTATACGCATTTATATTTTTTGCAACAGGATTCTTACCAACCTGAAAAAGCAGCAAAAACCATGCATGGTTTACAAGGTAAAGACGCTATTAAAAAAGCGATTCAACTTAAAAAAATATTAGATGGTAAAGGTTTAAATGTAATTTTTACTAAAGTGCCAAATAATCCAAAATTTTCTGATACTACTGCTTATAAAATCGGGAATCATTATATATTGTTTCCTAATCGCATGCCTGAAATCTCTGTGGAGAAATATGGTGACAAATGGTTGTATTCAAAAGAAACTGTTAATTCGATCGATCGTTTGTATAAAGAAACTTTTCCTTGGCATACAGACTGGCTTCAAAATAATATCCCTACGTATGGTAAAAATAAAATTTTCGGAATTCAATTATGGCAATATTTAGGTTTATTAGGTTTGTTGTTTTTTGGACTTTTATTTTTCTATCTTTTTAAGCGAATTTTATTTTTCATTTTACGGAAAATTCAATTTTTATTAACCAAAAATTCTAGTAACAGAATTACAGTTACTCTACGAAAATTAGCAAGACCATTAGTTTTATTATTACTAATCTATTTTTTGAAAAAATTAATTCCTTCGCTACAATTAGGTTTATCAATTAATACCTTTTTATTCTTAGCATTTAATATTGCACAAGTTGTGTTTTGGATTTATGTTTTCCTTAAAATAGTAAAAGTACTTATGACTATTTATAAAGAGCATACTAAACGTACACACGCAAAATTAGACGATCAATTAGTACCAATATTAACTCATTTTTTAACTGGTATTGTGATTTTTCTTGGTGTTCTAAAATTACTAACCTTATTCGGAATACCTGCAACAAGTGTTATTGCAGGAGCATCTATTGGTGGTTTGGCACTTGCATTAGCATCTCAAGATACGGTAAAGAATTTAATTGGTACGTTTATGATTTTCTTAGACAAACCATTTCATATTGGCGATTGGATTGAAGCAGGCACAGTAATAGGTACTGTAGAAGAAGTTGGTTTTAGATCTTCTAGAATTCGTGCTGCGGATACTTCTATTTTTCAGATACCAAATAGTACTTTATCCGAAATTGTAGTAAATAACAAAGGTTTGCGTTTATACCGAAGATATAATACGGAATTAGGTATTAGATATGACACGCCACCAGAATTAATAGAACTATTTATTAACGGATTAAGAGATTTAATTAGCGCACATCCACATACAAAAAAAGATATGAGTGATGTTGCATTTACAAATTTTGGCGATTCTGCATTAAAAATTATGGTGGATCTGTATTTTAATGTGAACGATTGGAGTACCGAACAAAAAGCAAAACATAATCTACATATTGCCATCGTAAAATTGGCGAAATTATTAGGTGTTGAATTTGCATTTCCGTCAACTACAGTTATGATTGAACAGTTTCCTGAAAAGAAAAATTTCGATTTAAATTACGATATAAATAAAAGCAATACAAATAAAGAAATTCAAAAGATAGTTTCTGAACTCGCAAATAAAAAAGAGGATTTAACCGAAAAACAAAATCATATTGGTGAGGATGATTAGTTTTCTAATAAAGTAAAGGCGTTTTGCAAAACGCCTCTGCACAATTACCTTGCATCAATAATTTTAACCACATCTATATCTTTATACTTCGCAGAAAGTTTTTGAAAATTAAAAGGCAACTTACTTTTATTTTCGATTAATGAACCTTTTAAAAATGCACGTTGTAAAATATCTTCTACTAAATAATCTAATGCTTTTTCTTCTGGATGATATTCTTTTTTAAGCGACATCTTAAACAAATTTGCCGTGTTATTATACCAAAAAGCTTTCCAACCACTACGGTATTTTTTAATCAAATTAAAACTTGTTGTACCTGTTTGTCTATGAATTAAGCGAATTAATAATTTGCCTTCTGTTCTGGTTAGATTTTTAAGTTTTCCTTTAAATTCTTCGTTTAATAGCTTTTGTGCTTTTCGGATGTATTTTTTACGTTTTCGTTTAGATTTAAATTTCTTTAAATTTTTATCCACTTCGTTTAAAGTAGTTGCTGTAATAACTGCAAACGGATACGCATTATGTACTTTTTTAGTATACCAACCATAATAACGTCGTTCTTTTTTATTGCTAAATTTTAACTTTCCTAATAAATTAACCGCATCTAAATCAAAAATAATAGAATCATTTTCTATTAAAATTAATTCCTCTTCAATTACTTCTTTTCTCTTTTGAGAAAAAATAGAAAAACCTATTAAAAGCAGTATGATTGTAATTGTATATTTCATTATATTCTTGTAACGCTAAAATTATTCCAAAATTACTATTAATTGTTTAATTATGGAATTGTTTATCAGGGCAAACGCACTAAAAAATAATTTCACTTGATTGTCAGTGGTTTAATTCTATAATTTGTTTTGAAACTATTTTAGATAAAATATAATATATTGATTATCAATATCAAAAAAGTTTAATGCGTCGCCCCTGAATTGTTTATCTGTTTAATCGAATAATTGTTAAATTATAATTACTTTCGTTTAAAATAAAAACAAATGGCAAAAAATAAAATTCTAACTAAAAAATCGATGGATTTTTTAGAAAAATACTTAAATAATGCTGCACCGACAGGTTATGAAGTTGAAGGGCAAAAATTATGGATGAATTATCTAAAACCATATGTAGATGAATTTATAACCGATAGTTATGGTACTGCAGTTGGTGTTATAAATCCTAAAGCAAAGTTTAAAGTAGTTATTGAAGGTCATGCCGATGAAATATCTTGGTATGTAAATTATATTACTAGTGATGGTCTTATTTATGTGATTAGAAATGGTGGTTCAGATCATCAGATTGCGCCTAGTAAACGTGTAAATATTCATACTAGAAAAAACGGAATTGTACAAGGTGTTTTTGGTTGGCCAGCAATTCATACTAGAAAAGGTGCTTCTGAAAAAGCCCCAAAATTAGATAATATTTTTATTGATGTTGGTTGTAGATCTAAAAAGGAAGTGGAGAAATTAGGAGTTCATGTTGGTTGTGTTATTACATATCCTGATGAGTTTATGATTTTAAATAAAAATCATTTTGTTTGTAGAGCAATTGATAACAGAATGGGCGGTTTTATGATTGCTGAAGTTGCTAGATTATTGAAAGAAAATAAAAAAGAACTACCTTTTGGTTTGTATATAACTAATTCGGTTCAAGAAGAAATTGGTTTACGTGGCGCACAAATGATTGCGGACACCATTAAACCTAATATTGCAATTGTTACAGATGTTTGCCACGATACGACAACACCAATGATTGACAAGAAAACGCAAGGCGAAGCAAAATGTGGCGACGGACCTGTGATTGCTTATGCGCCTGCGGTACAAAATAATTTACGTGATTTAATTGTGGATACTGCAACGGAAAATAAAATTAAATTTCAACGTAACGCTTCATCTAGAGCAACTGGTACAGATACCGATGCTTTTGCATACTCTAATGGTGGCGTACCAAGTGCTTTAATTTCTTTAGCATTACGCTACATGCATACAACCGTAGAAATGGTGCATAAAAATGATGTGGAAGATGTAATTAGATTAATTTATGAAACTCTATTAAAAATTAATCCTAAGGAAAGTTTTAGTTATTTTGAGTGATATTTTTCACGCAGATTTCACAGATCATCACAGAACTTAGAACTTTGTCAAAGTTTTAAACTTTGACAAAGTTAAACCTTGCCAGAATTTTAAACTCTGGCAGGGTTATTTTACAAATATTTCTCAATATAATCTAAAGGTTCTAAAGAGTTACTTGCTAAAAAATTTCCAATTTTAGTTCTTCGTAATTTACTTAAATGTGAACCAGATTGCATTGCTACTCCAAAATCATTTGCGATAGATCTTATATAAGTTCCTTTACTACAAACAATTCTAAAGTCAATTTTTGGCATTTCTACTTTAGTAATTTCAAATTCTTGAACAGTAACTTGTCTTGATTTAATCTCAACAGTATCGCCTGCTCTAGCAATTTCATATAATCGCTTACCATCTTTTTTTAATGCGGAAAAAATTGGTGGTTTTTGTGAAATTTCTCCAATAAATTGCGCCGTTGTTTCACTAATTAATTCTTCTGTGATATGATTAGTTGAATATTCTTTTTCAACCTCTGTTTCTAAATCGAATGATGGCGTAGAACCACCAAGTGTAATTGTACCGGTATATTCTTTAGTTTGCGCTTGATATTCATTTATTTTTTTGGTGAATTTACCCGTACAAATAATTAACAAACCAGTT
>JAMONN010000051.1 GCA_027065775.1 Flavobacteriaceae bacterium
TAATCAAATACCTTTTAAAAGGTATTTAGAGAAACATCAAAATGCAGCTTAAAATGAACAGTAATCAGAACTTAATTTAAACTAAAAACTGTCCTAATAAATGGGGGTACTTCAGACAACATCAATAATAACAGCCCTACAACCAAAAAGCAGTTTCATTTTTTTGGAGTTAAAATTCTTTCACCATTTTATAATACTTTATTTAGTGCTTTTTTACCACCAAATAACTCATGTAAATTGAAGTATGCAATTACTAAAAAAGATTAATCATGGTTTCTGTCTTTTTACTAGCATATAAATAGAATGAGGAAGTGTTAATAATAACATTCCAGAAAAAGGGATCATATAACAACCAATTAAGTTAAATAGTAAATAAGACCAAATGAATTTTTTAGGAATCTTATTATTTTCAGTTTCAATATAATCAAGCAAATAACCTAAAGGAATAAATAGCACTCCAAAATAAACAAACCAAAATGCAGCAAAATTTTCATAATTCATGACTCCATTTAATAATGGAAATTCTGACAGGCCTTCACTTATTTTGAAAAAATATTTTTTTGAAAATTCTAAAAATTGCTTTCCAAATGCAAAAGGTGAAATTCCTAATAATACATGTGCAATTCCTGTATATATTATAATTTTTCCGTTGGTTAATTTCATAGCTATTTAAATGTAAATTGTAGCAACAAAAATACAATTGTAAAAGGTAAAATAATTTGACCTAGGTCAAATTATTTTATTTGAAGCTCTAATTCTACTTAAAGTTTCTTGTGATATACCTAAATAAGACGCAATATCTCCTAATGGTATTTGGAGTTCTATTCTTGGGTTTTGACGAATCAAATCATCGTATCTTTCACGAACAGTTTTGAATTGCAAGGGTGAAAGACGGTGCTTAAATTGTCCGATAACTTTTGATAATATTAGACGAAATAAGTGTTCGAAATCATGATGGTTTTTACATAAAATCTCAATATTTTTTTTACTTGTTTCAAGAATAACACTGTTTTCAAATGTTTCTATATAATGTAAACTGGGCTCATTTGTAAAATAACTGGTACTTGTTGTAATAAAATCATTTTCAAAAGCAAACCAATCAATTATTTTTTTATCATTGTGTATGTAATATGCTTTTAAAGATCCATTTATAACAAAAAATAATTTGTGCTTATTTTGTCCTTTTTTGGCTATTTTTTCTCCTTTTTTGTAGTTAATAATTTTACTACAATTTTCCCAATCTTTAATCGTAGAGATCTCAAGATTACAATAGTTTAATTTTATTTTTTTAATGATTTCGTTCAATTTATTTTTTTTTTAAAAGCTATTTTAAAAGAAGAATAACCTTTAGCCTTTAATTGCATTTTATCTAAAAGATGTTTATTAGCTTGGTCATTTTTATATTTAATAATGTGAGTGTAAATTTTAATCAAATCATTATAATTCCATTCCATTCTTTTATTAAGAATATAAATATTATCGGAAAAGTTAATCTTTAAATAATATTCAACATTACCTCTTCCATAGCCTTGAGTTTTAATTTCCACCAAAGTATTTTCAATTTTACTTGACTCACTCCATTTTGTATTAATTTTTGTACCTTCTATTAAAATATCTCTTTCATTTATTACAATACGATTAACAGAGCTTCTAACCATAAAATGAGTAAAGATCCCCCATATAATTGAGTAACCAATGATTAAATAGAGAATAAAATTTAAATTAATTAACTTATAAGAAGAAAATGACAGAATAGTAATTACAATTACAGGTGGTAAAAATTCAGTGCTAAATCTTTGTATATAATTTTTATTTTTTAATGTTTTATATTCTATTTCCATATTTCTCCACTCCCTTTAATAATTGACTCAATTGAGTAATCAGGTTATTTTCTAATATTTGTTCGGGTTTTGAGGTCATATTTAATTATTGGTGCACGAGTGCGAGATACTGCGAGATACTACGAGAATCTCGCAATATTTATATTTTGTACTTTTTTATTAAACTATTAAATTGATTAGATTTTATAAAGTTTTGTTTTATTTTATTGATATGAACAACCTCTAAAAAGCCTAAATTTAATAACTTTTTTAAATCGGCTCTGGCTGTAAAATTTGAGATATTAAATCGTTTTTCTAATTCTTTACTATTTAAAACTCTATCTGCATCATCAAAAACAATTTTTAATATTTGTGCCATTCGTTCATTTACATTTGGTATTTTTAAAAACTTAGCAGATTGCACTACTTCCTTTTGTTTTTTATTGATGTATTCTTTTAATGCAACAAAGGCTTTTTCCATTGTTTTTATATGGTAAGTAATAAAATAATTTAAATCATTATCGTCTATTTCTGTATATAGATAGGCTTTTTCATATTGATTTTTACTGTCTTTTATAATTCTTGAAATAGACATATATTCTGTAAGCCAATACCCTTTTTTTAGCATATACCAATAAAATAAAGCACGTGCTATACGACCATTCCCATCAGAAAAAGGGTGAATCCAACCTATCATAAAATGAATGATACATCCTTTTAGTATTGGATGTATAAACGCATTGGTATCTGAATTAAAAAAATGAAATAAATCGTTTAATAATGCTGTAATTTCGGCTTCTTTTGGTGGCGTATGTACTACTTCTCCATCTATATGGTTTACAACTTGTATGTCATCATTTTTTCTAAAAGCACCTTCGTCTTCTTTGTTTCCTAAGGTATCTTTGGTAATGAGTTGATGTATGTGCAATAAATTTTCTATGCTTAAATCATCATTTTTATGCTGTACAATGTGTTGCATTGTTACATAATTATTGAGAATCATTTTTTCGGAATTACTTTTGGGTTTTAATTCCTTTTGAATCATTTCTTTTGCTTTTTTTCTGGTGGTATTGGCACCTTCCATCTGGCTACTCGAAATGGCTTCTTCTATTAATGAACTAATGATAAATTTTGTTTTATCGGTTTCTGCAATACCAATATTACTGCTTAAGGTACCACCAATATTCATATCGAATTGGTGCAATGTACGGTGCATAAAATCGGTAATATGAAATGTAAATTGGTTGTTGCCAAAAGTAATTTTATTGTTTTTTAATGTCCGTTGCATTTTTATAGCAGACCAAAACACGGTAGGCTCCAAGTCTTTGTTTTTATATTTAGCCTTGTCCCAATAGAAATACTCGTCTTGTATTTTCTTTAATTGCCCAGATAATTCTACCATAGTGCTTATGGTTGTGTCTGTTTGTTTAAATTCTGGTGCAGTTTCTAACATTTTATCGTTCTTAAAAAAACAAAAATACATAAAAACTGCGAGAATCTAGCAATATCTCGCAATTTCTCGTATTTTTCCATTTACACAAATAGTTGCTGTAACCAACCTTTGTTTAAACGCTACAGCATCTTCAATTTGATTGATAATGGTTGAAATTGATTTATCTATGGATGATAGGAAATTGGCTACTTTCTGTTGTTCTTTTATTGATGGTATAGGTTATTTATACACTTCCATTAATTCTGCGTCATTCTTTATTGCTTTCAAGAAGGCTATTTTTAAAAACTTCTTATCTTCATAATAGTCAAATTCATAATCTTCTATTAATTGGTTTAAAGTGTTTTCATATGTCCAGTCTTCATTAGATTTTAAAAATATTTGATGCCTTCTTGCTATTTTTTTCAAAAAAGTCAAAGTAAAC
>JAMONN010000052.1 GCA_027065775.1 Flavobacteriaceae bacterium
ACCATCTGCATCTGTATCATTATCTGCTATAACATTTACCGTTACCGTATCTCCTGGTTGTGCTGTTGTTGCATCGTCTACTGCTACTGGTGGTTCGTTTGCTATTGTAACTGTTACAGTCGCAATTGAACAATTTGCAGGGTCTGTAATTTGACAAATTTGATAATCCATCGTGTATATCCCTGGTATTGTTCCTGGCGCTACATTTACTTCACCTGTTAAAGGGTCTAAAGAAAAACCTGCTGGCCAAACACCTACTTCAGTTAAAGTTAAATTTGCTAAAGTTCCTGGGAGTCCATCTAGTGTATCAATACCAGAACCATTCTCTTCTAAAATACTTCCTACTGCAACACCACCTCCAGTACCGTTTATTGTACCATTATCGTCTATTGCAATTATTGGTGTATGAATATTGACACCAACTGTACCATTAACTAAATTTAGAACTATATCGTTAGGATCTTGACCACCAAAGTTAGCGGTATTGTCGCCAACACAAGTATCTTGCATTTCTGTTTTAATTGTTACAATTATTTGTTGTCCTGGTTCTAAAATACCAGAAGTTCCATCAAAAACATTTATATCTCCTATCCCATCATATGCAAAATTAACGTTTGGATCAACTGTTGCTGTAGAACCTATTATTTGTGGCACTTGAACACTCACTATATTTACCGCTCCACATACATTTACCAAATCATCTGCTAATGTTATATTATCTAATTGCACATTAGATGCTGCTAAATTAGTTAATACTAATTGAAAAGTTACATCTCTATTTCCTGACACTCCACTAAGCGCTGGATTATCTGCAACTATAGTTTTGTCTATATCAATACTTATGGTATAATTAAAATTCATACCTCTACTGTCACAAACGCATTGGTCTTCTGAAGAAGGCGATTCGTCTGCTGCACTTGAGGCATTATAATATCTATCCAGATGACTACCTTGAGCATCATTCCATTCTACATACGAATCATAATTTGAATCCTCTGTATCTCCATCTTCAAACCCCTGAGTCATACTAGGATTTAATATCGACCATGAGTTTGTATCAAAAAAAGTTGTTGGTCCAACATTGTAAAATATTTCATACACTACTGTTTCTCCTGAAGCTAAACTTGAACCTGCAGTCATAACCCCATTATCAGTTGTTCCATTATAGGTTGCATTTGCTGTTGCAGTTGCTGGTCCACTAATTTGGGTTACTGTAAATGTATTTAAAGGAATACCATCATCTACAAACGCATTCATTGGTAAATAATATTGCACATTATTTGCTGTCGCTACACCATCATTAGTAATGATAACTTTATTTGTAAAATCGTAAGTACCATCTACTAATACTGGTGGTGAAGTAAGAGGAACCCATAATTTTGCAGCTACAGTTGTTTCTGTAGTGTGAAAATCTGTAATATTGATATTTGCCGATGGCGTACCTCCATTTGTGGATGTTGTAATATCTACAATATTATCGAATGCCACACCATTTCCTGAACCTACATTCAAACCTCCTGCTATTGCTGGATCGACATAGACACAAAAACTAAAATTAATGGTTTGCCTTGGATATAATGTATTACCTGTTACTGCTGCTAAATTTAAAATACCTGAATCCCCTGGTGTAATATCTGCTTCATTAAATTCGGCAGAATCTATGGATGCTGTTGTGTATTCTAATGGGAAAAGAGGCGAATAAGGTATTCCATTAATATCAACATTGTTAGTTGTACTCATACTAATTCCTTCAATTAAATTAATTGAATGTGGATTAGGTAAAGGTGTATTTCCAAAAACCGCTCTTAAATCATCGGTAAATTGGATATTTGTTACGTTTTCAAAATAACTTGTATTGAATATCGATATTGAATATTGAATTTTATATTCTCCACTAGGTGTATATCCTTGATTACAACTGCTTTTTGAAATTGTTAAATAAGAACATCCTGCTGGTTCTATTAATGCTTCTGTTTGAACTGCCGATACACAATCGTTAGGAGTTACATACCTTACCACTACATTGTAAGATCCTGAAAATAAACCAGGAAAACTATTTGATGTTTGATACGTTACTCCATTATCGATAGAATATTCGATTGCATTACTTCCAGACGCATTTATATCTATCTGACCTCCTATTCCACAAACAGGTTGCAAAAGTGTTGTTGAATTTATGATTGGAGGTACTATTGCATCTATAACAATGGGATTTAATCCATATGTTTCAGGGCAGGTATTATCAGTTACATAACGAACTTGAATATCATAATTTCCTGCAATCAATCCACTAAAAGTGTTTGATGCTTGAAATGTAACCCCGCCGTCATTAGAATATTCTAAAACTCCTCCACCCGTATCTGTTGCATCAACAACTATTTCACCAGAAACAGCACATGTTAATTGGGTTGCATTAACACTATTAATTGTAGGTGGAACGGGACATTGTGCAAAAATTTGATTAACACTAAAAAAACCAATATTACACATAAGTGATAATAGTAATATTGGTTTGATAAACTTTCTTTTTAATTCACGCGTAATATCCTTACTCGTGAAAGCATAATTTTTTACCATAATTTTTCTTTTAATTAATACTTATTAATTTTCAATTTAACAATCTCTTTAAAAAAAGATTATCGATGGCAAAAGTAATTCTTTTTTTTACATTACAAAAATATATGTTAAATATTTCCTAACAAAAAAATCTTGTAGTAATTAACAAGACCTTTTTAAATTAGTTGCCTTGTGCCGTCTTAATATAGTGTTACACTAAACACACTATTTATTCATGGGATTACCAGATTCAAATTACAAAAAGCGTACACAAAGATTATAGTTTAAAATTACAGATTTTTCAAGAGATTGAACAAGAATTATTAACAACTACAGAAACTTTTAAACAAGTACGGAATTCATGTGGCATATATATACTATTAGAACTTGATTAAAAAAATATGCAAAAAATATTTATGTAATCTAAAAAGGAAAAGTAGTCTCAGACACACACCTCTTAATTTTACTCTAAAGAGTTTAATTTTAGCATTAAATGATTCTGCATTTACGTTTGTATTCGATTTATAAAGAAGTTTAAAATATTCTCAAAGTTTACTTTTAAAATGTTTCTAGTTTTTTCTTCTAATCTAAAGGTTAAATCGTTTTAATGCTTTTAATTGACCTGTCTTCATAGTCATTCCACAGAAATAACTAAATGAAATACTGTCATTAATGCTGTCATTTAATCTATCTCCAACTTCATAATCACTCAAAGACTCATTTTAAAAAGGAACAACCCATAAGAAGGTTTATCAACAGCACTTTTACCTTTTGTATAATCCAAATTAATTATTCTACTAATTTCATCCCAATCGATAAGTGTATTTATTTGTTTAAAAAATGTTGATTTTATCTATCTTGTGTAAATCACAAATGCTATCTGCTAAAGTTGGTATTTTTTGTTGTATCGTAATATCGTAATGTAAATTACACAATATGCCATCTGCGACGTTTTATATGTAAAAACACTTGTCTGCCTCGTAATGGGAAGTCTTGAACTGTTGTCTCTGGATAAAAACCTTTAGAAGTAGTATTACCCTGTAGATATTCTTCGGGTATTTTATTATACTCTTCAAAATAAAAATGTAATTGTTCCTGCTCTAATTTATGTGT
>JAMONN010000053.1 GCA_027065775.1 Flavobacteriaceae bacterium
TAAAATTAGAGTTCTCCGTCGTTGGTATAATGGTAAAAACTAAATCGCCTTGATTTACAGTTTGGTTTTTGTCATAAAAACTCAAAAAAGAAACTTTCCCTTTTATATTTGATTTTAAAACATAACGCAGCTCCCAATTTTTAATACGTTGTTTTAATTGATTTAAAGACTGAATGACATTCTTCAACAAAATAATTTCTTCTCTTGTTTTACTTATTTCTGTGCCTTTTGAGGTTTTATTTGCATTACTTATACTTTCTCGCAATTGCGAAATGGAAGAACTCATCATTTTGTGATTACGTTCTGCTTGTAAATATTCTAATTGTTTGTTATCATATTCTTGTTCGGCAATGATGCCTTTATCAAACAAGGTTTTATTTCTATCTAAATCCTTTTTCTTAAAATTTAATTCTGCTTTTTGAATTTCTTTTTGTGATTTTAAATTGACTAATCTTCTTCTTAATTCTCTTACTGTAATTTTATTTGCGGTTGCATCATTTGCAAAAGGTTGTAATTCTATGTTTAATCTGTATTGTAGATACGCATTTTCAAATAATGAAAAATCAGCATCCATTTCACCTAAAAACAAAACAGGTAATTTTTTAAACGGAAAATAAAATGTTTTACTATTATTAACTTTTAAAGTATCAATTATTGACTTTAACTTAAAAACATCTTGGTAATTAGCCGTGTTTTCAATAACAGCCAAAACACTATTATTTTTTACTAACTCGTTATCTGTAACTAAAATATTTTCAAACTTACCTGTAGTTTTAGCATATTCTTTTTGTGGTGGTATTTGTGTTGTAATCAAAACTTCCGAAGCAATAATATCTGGATATTTAACAAACCAAGATATTCCCAAAAGCATCATAATTAAAAATAAAAACAAGACAGAACCCCAACGAATCATCCAATGTGGTACACGAGTTAAAATCTCTTGCACTTCTTCGCTACGAAGTTCTAAGTCTTCAATATGTTTATTTTTTATACTCATTTTATTTTATTACTATTGTCACTCTGAACAAAGTGATGAATCTAAACCATACTGCTTTTCAGTTTCTTCCCCTAGGAAAGACGGAAGATGGGAACTAACTACCCAATTCCAACTGGTTCTTAACCAAATCAAAATAATTACCTTTCTTTTTTATCAATTCCAAATGATTACCAACTTCAACAATCTTACCTTTATATAAAACCACAATCTGATGCGCATTTTTAACCGTACTCAATCTATGAGCAATAACTAAAACTGTTTTATTTTCAAAAAAGATATTTAGTTTTTCCATAATTACCTTTTCATTATTAGCATCTAATGCAGAAGTTGCTTCATCAAAAAACAAGAAATTTGGGTTTTTATAAACTGCTCTTGCAATTAACAAACGCTGTTTTTGACCTGTACTTAAACCAACGCCTTCCATACCAATTTTAGTATTGTAAGATAATGGTAAACTTTCGATAAATTCGGCAATATTTGCCACATCTACAGCATGTGCTAATTTATTTTTATCTACATAATCTACACCAACAGCAATATTATTGGCAATACTATCATTAAAAATATAGCCTTCTTGCATTACTACGCCACATTCGTTTCGCCATGTTTTTTGCGAAACATTTTTAAGGTCATAATTACCTAGTTTTATGTGTCCAGAATTTGGGTCATAAAATTTTAAGAGTAGTTTCATTAGCGTGGTTTTTCCACTACCACTAACACCAACAATTGCTGTAATTTTATTAGATGGAATATGTAAATCTAAATCCTTTAAAACGGCTACATCTGAACCTATATATCTAAACGAAACCTTTTCTAAATTAATATCTAAATTTCTATTTAAATCGGTTATTTTATCTTGGTCTTGTTGCTCTTCATCTTCTTTATTGTGTATTTCAGCTAGACGTTCTAAAGATATTTTTGCATCTTGCACTTCACGTATAAAATTGATTAGTTGTGCAATAGGTGAGTTTAATTG
>JAMONN010000054.1 GCA_027065775.1 Flavobacteriaceae bacterium
TATAACTAATAGCTAACATCATACCTAAAGTAATGTTGCCATCAATAACCAATTTTGCAGATAAAATACTAATAAATATATTTTTAAATTCATTTATAAAATTTGAACCTACACTTTGGTATTGTTCTAATGTCAAACCCTCAATAGATATTTTAAATAGTCTTGCTTGCAAAAATTCCCACGACCAACGTTTTTGTTTTTCGGCATTGTGTAGTTTTATTTCTTGCATGCCGTTTATAAGTTCGATGACTTTAGATTGTTCTTGGCTTACTTGCGAAAATCGTTTATAATCTAAATCTCTACGTTTTTTAAGAAATAAGATTATCCATAAAAAATATAAAAAACTCCCAATTAAAAAGATGGCAAAAATTTGCAAACTGTAATAGCTCAAAACGATACTAAACACAATTAAATTCATCATTGAAAATAGAACACTCAAACTTGAGGTTGTTAAAATACGCTCTATACGTTTATGGTCATTAATACGCTGTAAAATGTCGCCTGTCATTCTGGTATCAAAAAAGGCAATAGGTAAGTTCATGAGTTTTATAAAAAAATCGGAAACTAAAGAAATGTTTATGCGTGTACTTAAATGTAACAATATCCAACTACGTATCACTTCAATAGCAGTTCTGCCAATAAATAAGGCTAATTGTGCAAATAATATTAAATAAATAAAGTTTATATCTTGGTTTTTAATACCAACATCTACAACAGATTGCGTTAAAAATGGTAATATTAATTGTAATAAACTTGCGGCTAATAAACCAATAACTAATTGCCATAAAAACTGTTTGTATTTTATGACATACTTGGTTAAGAACTTGAAACCGAAGTCTTTTTCTTCATTATCAAATTCTTTAGTGTAGAATTTTGGTGTGGTTTCTAAAAGTAGTGCTATGCCTTCTTCGGTATCTTCTGTGGCATTACCACCAATCCAATGTTTTAGAAATTCTTCTTGGGTGTATTTTAGTAAACCGTGTGCTGGGTCACTAATATAATAAGTGTTTTTTTTTATTTTATAAAGCACCACGTAATGGTTTTTATTCCAATGTAAAATACAAGGTAATGGTGCTTCTAATAAACGCTTTAAATCTATTTTCACACCTAAACTTCTAAAACCTAATTTTTCTGCAGCTTCGCTAATACCAAAAAGGCTACTACCTATTCTTGTTGTTTCACTGTAATTGCGTAATTGATGTATAGAAACATTTCTTTTGTAATGTTTCGCAATTATTTTTAAACAAGTTGGTCCACAGTCTTTTTTGTCTGGTTGTTTATAATGTGGAAAGATAGTTTTAATCAATTTAAACGAATACTTTTATTTTGCAAATTATTAATTATAATAGAATTAATAATTAAATTATTTTTGTTTTTAATACATATAAAATAATCTTTTTTTAATTCTAAAAATAAATTAACATTTGTTTCTTCTGTTAGTAAAACTTGTTGATTAAAAGGAATTGATTTATTACCATATTTATTATATTCGTTTAGTAAATATGCTTGTATAATGTATTTATCATTGTTTTTATTGAATGAATTTGCATTTATTTTTATTTTTATTTTATTTCGATTTAATTTTTTTTGTAAATGTTTTCTTTTATTTGAATGTATTACAAAGAAATCATATTTATCACTTTC
>JAMONN010000055.1 GCA_027065775.1 Flavobacteriaceae bacterium
AGGTTGGAGAAACTGGCATTCTAATAGTGACGGTTTTATTTCGGAATATAGAGCAAAAAGATATGCAAATACAAATTCTAACCCTAGATTAACTCCAGGAGCAGGAGATTCTAATTACAGAACAATACGTGATGCAAATCATTCTTCACTTTGGGAAGATGGTGAAAATCATTTTACAAGAGAAGCAGCGCCTTATTTGCATCGTGGGTTTTATGGCGTTTTTCGTACAAACAATTCAACTTCCAATAATGTTAGAATAGATAAAGACGAAGTTAAAGTGCAACAATCGAGAATGCTTGGAAGTAACGGAAATATTTACTTCGGAAAAAATAATGCTAGTAATTTTATTGTTGAAGAAACAAATAACATGATAGAATTTATCATTTATAGCGGTGAGAAACTTGCCTCTTTTTCTTTAACAAATAAAAACTCTAATAAGACACAAACTATAAAAATATCGGAATCTACAATTGATAAATTCTCCGGAGCATTTGTAGCGGTTGCTCAAGTCTCTAATTTAGAAAAAGGGGTTTACCGTTTAAATACTTCTTCTAGTGACTTTTTAGTAATTGCAAACAACAAAGAAACTTCTACCGCTTTTGCCATAAACTTAAATTTTGATGAAGAGAAAGGCTATAATGGCGAAACGATTGAAGTTGGTATTGCAAACGAAAATGACGCGATAAATTTTGATAATGTAAAAGTTACTGCTACACTTGCTCGAGTTTCTATCAATGAAAATACTCCAGTAAAAATGGACAAAGTGACCTCCGAAATTTTCCAATTTAGAGCGACAAATAAAAAGGGAATTTATAGTATTTCTTTTGAGAATCTAATTCCAGGAAGTACTTACTCACTTAGGATTGAAGCAGTTTCTAATCAAGGTGAAGTGTTATTATCTAGAAATGTAATTCACTCTTTTTATGTAAGAAAAGATATTGAAATTCAAAATGTTTCCGTTATAACGGAAAAAAATACAGATACTAAAAGAGCGAGTACAAATAGTATTAACGTATACCCTAACCCTGTAACTGAAAAATTAACAGTTAGCAATAATGAAACTATCCAAAAAATAGTCTTATTAGACGATAAAGGAGAAAGTGTAAAAACATTTGAAGTAAATGCAATTAATTACAGTATTGACGTAAAAGCACTTAATTTAAATAAAGGTTTGTATATTCTTAAAGTTCAAACTAACTCAGAAACAATTTTTAAAAAAGTAGTAATAAAGTAAATTGTGTTTTAGGATAGTAAAAATATAATTATTTGATTATTAGAAAATAGAATAAGTTTCTGCATAAAACATTAGTTTTTAAAACATAGTAAATCATTTTACTATGTTTTGAAAGCTGATATTTTTATATTTTCTACTAAATTTTTGATAGAACCTTAAATCAATATAAAAAACCAAATAGCCATAATGGTATTTTATTTTCATAACCAAATTCGGTATTATCTACAACTACATACGAATTTTTAATCGTTGCAATTTGTTTTTTATTTTTGGTTTGTCCACCAATTTCAAATAAAAAAGTATCATTAATTAAAAAATCGCCTTTATTTGGGTATGTTACTTGATGATTTTGTGATAATTGATTCAAAAAAAACGTTTCTCTAACATTACCAATATTTGGTGTGGTATGTTTTATAGCATACATATAGTTTGTATTTTCTAAAAATAATTTTTCTGGTTTTTGTAATAAACTATTGCCAAATGTATTCTTATGTAAACTTTTTAAAATATTAGCATCATTTAAAGCGTTTAAATATATTAGTAATGTTTTTCTTGTTATTTTAACTTTTTCTGCTAAGGTAGATATATTTGGTTTGTATGGCACAGATTGACTAATAATATAAAGTAATTGTTTTATTTTATTAACTATAGAAACATCGGTATTTCTTAATAAAGGTAATTCTACCTCTAATATCATTGTAATAATTTCTTGTAATTGTTTGTAGAAAATATATTCATTTTTATCATAAAACGGAAAGTATCCTATTTTTAGATACTCCTCAAAATACTTTAAAGGTTTTGTTGTGTTTGTTAATTTTAGTGCAATATGTATATGATTTTTTAATAAATCATCCAATTTAATAATAGGCAAGTCTAAGTTGTAATTAAAATTAAGAAACTCTCTAAAAGACAAACCTTGCAGATTATATACTAATGCTCTACGGCTTAAATCACTTCTAGAATTTAATATTTCTAATAAGGAAGAACCTGTAAAAACAACTTTTAACTCATCATATATATCATATATGTTTTTAAGTTCAATAGACCAATTATTGTATTTATGCACTTCGTCGATAAATAAATGCGTGCCACCTTTTGCAACAAATTCCTCTACAAAATCTACTAGCTTGTGTTCCGCAAAATATAAATCATCTAAAGAAATGTAAAGTGCTTCATTAGATAAACCGTATTCTTTTTTTATATATTGCAACAACAATGTTGTTTTGCCAACACCACGAGAACCTTTTATACCAATTAGTTTCTGTGCCCAAGGTAATTCTGTTAATAAATAACGTTGAAAATTCAATTTGGTTCTCTCAATTAATTGTTTATGCCTATTTAATAATTTATCCATTTTGTTTCTTCTAAGATACAAATATAATAAATAAATGCTTACTGTACAGTACAAAATATAAAAATATTGTGCACCATAGAAAACAAAAACCAATTAAATTGTATGCTACAATAAACTAAATTACTTTTTTAACTCACTAATAACCTCATTAAACTGCAAAATAGTTTCTTTTAAAATCTGTATGGTTTCTTTCTGTATAGCAATAATAACGTCTTTACCTTCTAAATGTTTTTCTATTTGTTCTAATAATTGCTCAGAAAGTTGGTTGATAATAAAACCATTATTACCACCTTTATTATCATGATTATTTAATCGATCAAAGCAGAATTGGTCTACAAATTTTAGTTTTTCAAAAAAAATTAATAAAGTTCGTTATAAAATAAAAAGTAGTTTTAGATATAATGATTTTTTTCAGATTCTTAATAATCAAACCAATAAAAATATTTCTAAAACACTTAGTTTGGAACCTAGTATTGCAACATTCTTAAAAAAAACTGCAAATATAGAATATGATTTCTTAGAAGATTTTATTTTAAAAATAGATTACACCTTTGATAAATACCAAAATAAAGCAAACAATATAGATACTATTTTCGACAATGCAAACGTATCATTATTTTATCAAAAAGAAAATAGTCCTTGGGGTTTTGAAATAACTACCAATAATATTTTTGATACCACATTTAAACAGCAAAGTAGTTTTTCCAGTTTTTTAATAAGTGATTCTAAAACTTTTATTTTACCTAGAATTATACTATTTAAAATAATCTATAAACTATAAATATTTTTTTTGACTAAAGACTAAAGACTAAAGACTAAAGACTAAAGACTAAAGACTACTTAACACCACGTTGTTTATTAATTTCATCTTGTAATTTACGTCTTAGAACTTGCTCGCGTTCTAAAGATTTTTTTCGATGTGTTTCAAACTCTTTCTCCACATCGGTTAAAGTTAATTTAGCATGTTTAGTTACACTATGACTGCTTTTGAATCTAAACAAAAAGAATAATGTTGCAATTAATAATCCTGCAATAATTGACCACAAA
>JAMONN010000056.1 GCA_027065775.1 Flavobacteriaceae bacterium
GACTTACTTTGCTTCCAAACACGACTCTGGTGCATAAGGGACTTACACCCTTTGGACTTTCTTTGGTATTTTAAAGAACTTATTATATATTTACCATTCAAGGCACACACAATGTATATAAATCATTGGTTAATAAGAGGTTAACTCAAAGCTTATTACTTTTTAATTAAAGATAGAGATAAATCGAAGGTGAAGTACTTTTAAATGCCCAACGCTTCATATACCAACGTTCATATACAATTATCCAATACAGATAAATTATGTTCAAAAATTAAACTACTCATAAGTAGGTAATTTAATTTCATATTTTCTTTTAGTAGAATTATTCAATTTATTTTCTCTTAACCAAGGGTTTAGTATTTTAAACTCTTTATAATTTAAACCATAACGTTTTGCAAAATTTGCAACATTAGTAATTACGGTATCTACTTTAACCGTGTAAGTTGGTCTTAAGTTATATAAATCCGATTGCTCGTAGACAAAACCATATTTTTCAGGATATGTCAAAATTTCTTTTGCAGCAATAATTCTAAAAACATATCTAGAAGTTTCTTCACCTAAAAGCAAATCATAAAACGTACTTACTTTTTGACTTGTTAGTCTTCTACTCATTCCTGCTTGTCCGCCATTATATGCTGCGGCAGCTAAAGTCCAACTATCAAATCTTTTATATGCTTTATTTAAGTATTTACAAGCGACTCTAGTTGCTTTTTCTATATGATATCTTTCATCTATATTACCATTTATTTCTAAACCATACTCACGACCTGTGCCTTTTAAAATTTGCCAAAACCCCTTTGCTCCTGCCGAAGAAGTAACATTCATCAAACCACTTTCGATTAATGCTAAGTATTTAAAATCGTCTGGAACGCCATTTTCTGCTAAAATTGGTTCTATTATCGGAAAAAATTTATTTGCTCTTTTTAAATATAATAAAGCATTAGATTGCCAATAGGTATTTACCAACAATTCTCTATCCATTCGCTCATAAACATCTTGAATTTCTAAAGGAACTCTTTCATTTGCAAAAGATAAATAAGCAGGTATTTTTAAGGCTTTAATTTCGTAATTCTCCGCAACATTCTTATCCGTAGTTATTTTAGTTGTTACAGAATCATTTATAGCACTATGTTTTGTTGCTCTTATTAAAAAGGTGCTAATAATAAGGATGCTTATTAAAATGAGGGATTTATTAATTTTTGTCATATCAATTTTTATTATTTAAAATTTGCTGTTAAAAGTACTAAATTTTATGCCTTTCTTATCTCTTTCCGATAAAATTACATTTTTTATTTGCCAATCTATATCTATATTTTTGTCAAAACAATCTATAGTTACTTCACTTTCTGCATTATAATAGTCGGTGCATTTGTAATTAAAAACGGTATTGCTTTTTAGAGTTAAAAAACCATGCGCAAAACCTTTAGGTATAAATAATTGCTTTTTGTTTTTTGCTGATAATTTTATTGCAAAATGCTTGCCATAAGTCTTAGAATCCTTTCTTAAATCTACTGCAACATCCAAAACGGCACCTTTGGTTACTCTAACTAATTTATCTTGAGCGTATGGCGGATTCTGAAAATGTAAACCTCGCAGTACATTTTTTTGTGATTTTGATTCATTATCTTGAACAAATTCAACATTTAAGGCATTTAATTTTTCTTTATTATACGATTCAAAAAAATAACCTCTATTATCTTCAAAAACTCTAGGTTTAATAACTACCAAATCTTTGATAAATGTTTTTTCTATTTTCATTAATTTTTTTAGGTTTATTATTCACTACAAACGTCCTCTAAGATAGTACTAATTTGTTTTGCTTTATTTAATATCATTGCATGCGTTCCACCTTTTATATGAATACAATCGGAAATATTTTTTACAGGAAAAACATGATCATCATCTCCATGAATATGAATAATTTTAGTAAACAAATTTTCTTGTTTCCAATGTAACACATTGTAAATAGCCCAAGATAAATAAGTTTCATCACGTACTGCTAAATATTTTCTATATAATTCTACACGCTTTTTTACTTTATCACCAAATGCATACTTTGTAAAATTTTCAATATTCGAAATCGTTTTTATAGGTGTTAACTTATACGCTTTAGTTTTACGGATTACATTTAATCTTTTCGGAAATTCATTCTCATGCTTAACACTCGAAATTAAAATTATTTTTTTCGGTTTGCAATAATTACTCATTTCTTGTGTTACAATACCGCCAAAAGAAACACCAACAAGAATAAAATCGTCATGTTTTATACTTTTACACATGCGTTCTGCATAATGTTTTAAAGGTTCTGTTTTTGATTCTGGTATTAACCATTCTAATAAATGAATTTCAAAATGCTTATCCGACAATTTTAAATATTCAAAAATACTAGAACTAGCGGCCAAACCAGGCACAAAATAAATAGGGATTATTTTATTTTTCAAAATGCAAATATATTTGATACAAATTTAATGAATTGTTTAAATATACCTATTAAAACAATATGCTTTTCTGAAAAAAAACAAACTGTCTTTGAGGTAGAGTACCATCAAAGTATCAAAAAAACATAAAATATGCCACGAATGCACGAATTATTTTAGAATGATTTCTTAAAACTGTTAGAATATTCGTGTATTAGTGGCAAAAAATTATTTCACTACACTCAGCGCATAGCGTCGAGGAATTCTTTAGATTAAATTTGTGCTTTTCTATCTGCAATAATAAAAGAAGTGTCATAACCAGCAAACTTCTTTAAGTAAGATTCAATATTACTTCCGTAGGCGTCTTTAAAGTTATTTGTACCGTTACTACGTAAGTATTTTTTCACATTTCCTGCACCTGCAAGATGTGATGCTGCTAAAATACCAGATTCTGTAATTAAAATACCATTTATTTTTCTACCAACTTTTCGTTTAATATCTTTTCTAAGAATCCATTTATTTACGGAACATAATGCAATAAAAGCATCTTCTTGTAATGATGCATCCTTTAAAAATCCTTTAGTATTATAAATTTTAAACCTTTGTAGTGTTGTTCTTCCGAACTGATATTTACCAAGATACCCTAAAGTATTCACACAATTATATTCACCTCTAGATTCTTTAAAAGCAAGCGCTTCTTTAAAACCAATAAATGATTTTCCTAAATTTGGTATATTAATTTGTTGCGTCATTTTATCTTTAGAAAAAACCATGGCAACGGCATTTTTATCTGCTACATTATAGGTAACTGTTTTTTCTCTCGATAAACCAATAGTGAAATAACTTATAAGAAGTATACTAACAACTATGGTTAATTTTATTTTAGTTTGCATAACTTAAAATTAAATTTACTTTTTTACTATGAATTTTATAATAATAGTTTAGTTGTTAATCGGGCGCAAAATTACATAATATTTTTAAATAAACAACTGAAAATATACAATATTTAATTATTTGAAAACCAGTTGGTTATACTTGTAATCTCAAGAATTTTTCAATTTCTCAATAAAAAATAAATATTTTTTTTTGAGTTTAGCCTTAAATCCGCAAGTTAATTTAAAACTTCAGGAAAACCTTAAAATTTCATTTTTAGTTGTTCTTTACGGTAAATATATGTTGCATATTTTGTGTTTTTAATTACTTTT
>JAMONN010000057.1 GCA_027065775.1 Flavobacteriaceae bacterium
TTGGTTAAAGGTATTCGGAATAAAGAAAAAGAACAAGTTTTACTTGGTGTAACTGGTTCTGGTAAAACATTTACCGTTGCAAATGTTATTGAGCAAACGCAAAAACCAACCTTAATTCTTGCACATAACAAAACACTTGCTGCTCAATTATATCAAGAATTCAAGCATTTTTTTCCTAATAATTCTGTGGAATATTTTGTTTCGTATTATGATTATTATCAACCTGAAGCCTATTTACCAACTACAGGTTTATACATTGAAAAAGATTTATCCATTAATGAAGACATTGAACGCTTAAGATTAAGCACCACTTCTGCCCTACTTTCTGGGCGAAGAGATGTTATTGTAGTTGCTTCGGTTTCTTGTTTATATGGTATTGGAAATCCGGTAGAATTTAAAAAAAATGTTATTACTATTGAAGTAAATCAAGCAATTACACGTACTAAATTTCTACATCAATTGGTTTCGAGTTTATATTCCAGAACCGATGTTGATATTAAATCTGGTACGTTTAAAGTAAAAGGCGATACGGTAACTATTTATCCATCGTACGGAGATTTAGGCTATCGTGTGCATTTTTTTGGCGATGAAATCGAAGAAATAGAAACTTTTCATTTAGAAAATAATGAAATTGAAGAAGAGCTAGAAAGATTAACTATCTATCCAGCAAATCTGTTTGTGACTTCGCCAGATGTGTTGCAAAATGCCATTCATCAAATACAAGAAGATTTGGTAAAACAGGTTGCTTATTACAAAGAAATTGGCAAACATTTAGAAGCAAAACGTTTGTTAGAAAGAACGGAATTTGATTTAGAAATGATACGCGAATTAGGGTATTGTTCTGGTATTGAAAACTATTCGCGTTATTTAGATGGTAGAGAACCAGGAACTAGACCTTTCTGTTTATTAGACTATTTCCCAGACGATTATCTAATGATTATTGACGAAAGTCATGTAACCATACCACAAACTCATGCTATGTATGGTGGCGATAGAGCAAGAAAAGAAAATTTGGTGGAATACGGTTTTCGATTACCTGCTGCAATGGATAATAGACCTTTAAAGTTTGAGGAATTTGAAGAAATTCAAAACCAAGTAATTTATGTAAGTGCCACACCAGCAGATTACGAATTACAAAAAACAGAAGGCGTTTTTGTAGAACAACTTATTAGACCAACAGGTTTATTAGATCCTATAATTGATGTGCGCCCAAGTTTAAATCAGATTGATGATTTAATTGAAGAAATTCATATTAGAGTAGAAAAAGACGAACGTACTTTAGTGACTACTTTAACTAAAAGAATGGCGGAAGAATTAGCAAAATATTTAACCAGAATTCAAGTGCGTTGTCGATACATTCATAGTGATGTTGATACTTTAGAGCGTGTCGAAATTATGCAAGATTTACGTAAAGGTTTGTTTGATGTTTTAATTGGTGTTAATTTATTACGTGAAGGTTTAGATTTACCAGAAGTTTCTTTAGTTGCTATTTTAGATGCGGATAAAGAAGGTTTTTTAAGATCGCATCGTTCATTAACGCAAACCATTGGTAGAGCTGCAAGAAATATTAACGGAAGAGCCATATTGTATGCCGACAAAATTACCAAAAGCATGCAAAAAACTATGGACGAAACTAATTATAGAAGAGAAAAACAAATTGCTTACAATACTGAAAATAACATCACACCAAAACAAATTAAAAAAGCGATTGAAAGTGATTTAACCAAATCCTCCGTTTCTTCTTTTCATTATAATAATGCGCTAAATAAAGTTGCGGAACAAGATTTGGAATACTTGCCAAAATCAGAAATAGAAAAACGTATTAGAGAAAAACGTAAAATGATGGAATTTGCCGCTAAAGAATTAGATTTTATTGCAGCTGCTCAATTACGTGATGAAATTAAGATTTTGAAGGATAATTTATGAATACCGAACTCACACCGTGACTTTGAGTCACGGTGTGAGTATTTGTAAATACAATTACCTTTCCTCTTTAAAAGGATAGATTTGTGTATAGTTCCCTTTTCAAAAGGAAAAATATGATATTACGTGATAAAATTTTAAAATGTAGTTTAAAAAGGTCAATAATGTAATATGGAATAAATTGGTTGGTGTACTTGCTTGGGATAACAAAAAACAACGTTGTCGCTTTGAATTTTCTAAAAAGTTTATTCAGAGTGGTTTAGAATTATCTCCGTTTATTCATTTAATTTCTTCTGAAATTTTAGAAATTAACCAAACACATAACGAAGATGAAATCATATTTGATTCTAATAAAGGTTTGCCACTTTTTATTTCCGATTCATTACCCGACAAATTCGGAACAGCATTATTTGTAAAATATTTAGAAAAAGAAGGTAAGAATTATCGAGATTTAAATCCGTTAGAAAAACTGACTTATATTCTCAAAGTCATCGTATGAATTTTTATTTTACTCAACTACAATTTTACCAAAAACAGTATAATCGTTACTAATTAATTTCACTAAATAAACACCTGAATTCCAATTAGAAACATTAATTTCTAGATTTTTTGTATTGTTGTGTGCCGTAAAAACTTCACGACCTAAAACATCATGAATACTAACTTTAGAAGCAATACTATTATCAAAATCTATTTTTAATGTATTAATTGCAGGATTTGGATACATCGTAACACCTTTAGAAACAAAGTCCGTTAAGTTTGCGTTTGCATTTGTGTTTAAAGCATTAAAAGTAACGTCTGCAACTACAAAATCACCTGTTCCGTTTGGTATTCTTGATAAACTTTGATTTTCTGCTTGTACTTCATTAAAATCAACGCTATCTATAATTGTTCCGTCTAAATAGGATAAAAACAATTCATCACCATTCTTATCTAAATTAAATTTGGTGTGTAAACCTGTTTGTTGAGGATCTTTATCTGCCCAAACAATTAAATAACCATTTGCTGGTATTGTAGCATCTTCTGGGAATTCCCATTTATGGATAAAACTTTGACTATCGCTTAAAAAGTAATTTTTCAAACTTATTTCTTGTGCTGTATTATTGTATAATTCTACCCAATCATCATTTTCATTATCTTGATCAAACCATTGACTTTCATCTAAATTATCCGCCATAAATTCATTAATTACAACATCTTGATTGTTTATTGGTAACTCTAATGGTGCGCAAGTATAGCCTTGGTTGGTTATGTCACTTGCCATTATAAGAACTCTATCTTCAATGAATTTTTTAAAACCCTGTACAGGATCAAAATTTATAGGACTACCAGTCCAAGTGTCACCATTAATACTATCTTGAACATCTGATAAGGAAAAGAAATTATTGGTTGCTAAATCCCAATCGGTTACTAATAAATTTAGTTGTGCATCTAATTTGGAATCTATTCTTTCATTAGTGAAATTAACTTCTAAAATTTCACACATGTAGTTTAAGTAGCGTATTCTAAAATCATCTACATTAAGAATTCTACGGATTAATACTTTTTCAAAATTATTTAAGATAACAGGAAAATCTTCAAAACCAAATTCAGATCTATCAAAAGCGAAGTTATAATCCCAAGGTAACCAATGCATTTTATTGGTTTTGGGTTCGTGATATAAGTACCAGTTTCTGCCATGTTCTATGTAAGAATCCCAATTATTAGTTAAAATATCTATTGCTAAAATTCTTAAATATTCGTCTAAATCAAAAATGGATTCAATGCCACTTTCAAAATCTGTATCGGAAGTATTATTTATAAAATCTACAAATTCGATAAATTTTGTAAAATCATTTTCTTCTTCGTTAGTTTGTAGTTCAAAGGTGTAATTATCAGGATTTGTACCTTGCCAACTTAGTGTCGAATTGTCTTTATTTTTCCAAAGATTACCTGTTTTGTCTGCAAAATTTCGTTTTAAATATCTTTTATCTATTTGTTCAATAAGACCGTAAATTCCCCAATATTCATCATTTATATAAATTTTAGCATTAACTACTCTTGGTCCAGGAACACCATGTTGTCTAAACATGTCGTAAACAACTTTATCTTTAATTATTGCAGGATCACCAACACCATTCATTAGATTTAATTTTTTGACGCCATCGTATTTTTGACCATCAATAAATTTTCCGAAGTTTAGTTTTAATGGTTTTTTGTTAGTGTTTGTAAAAAAGTGAGATGAAAATCCTTTTTGCTTTACGCCAACTTGTTCTAATACATTTCCGTCAATCTCTACTGTTACTGAAGTGTAAGGCACATTAGGATATAAATTATTATAATCATTACTTAAATCGTCCCATAAATTAGTATTTGTTGAATTGATTCTGATTTCATGTAGTATTGTATCATCAAATAAAGATTGAGAATTTACTATAGTTGAAATAAATAATATTAAGTAAAATATTTTTTTCATAATTGATTAATTTTTAACTTGAAAACCTCATAATTTAAAATATGAGGTTTGTTTAATGATTTTTAAAGTTAATTGTTGTCAAATAACTTGACCAAAAAGCATATACAAATAATAATGTAATGTTGATTTTTAAAGTTTGTTTGGAGTTCATAATCTAATTATTTTTTTCAAAGATAAAACAATTATATCATAGAAAACCCTACTTTAAAATGATGCGCTTTAATTATTTTGTTAATAAAAAGTTAATTTCGAAATTAGATGTAACTTTTTGATTTATTACTCGTCATATAAGTGTAATCAATTAAAAAACAAGCTTTATGAAAAATCAAATAAAAACAAAAAAAGAGATAAAAAATATTTATGTATTCGATTTTGAAAAATCAAAACATTCAAAATGGAATAGAAGAAGAAGGTTTGGAATGTAACCCAAATTTGACAGTAATTTTTTGAGTTAGTTAATTTTCTTAAACTCCTTATAAATTTATTTATAGGGAGTTTTTGATTTTATAGACTATCTAAATTAAACCATGTTTTTTTGTAATTTAAGCAGAAAAAAGAAAGGTTTTTGTAAGTTATTCATTTTTAACAAGCAGTTAATTTTTAACTAAATGAAATACAATACGTTATAAATAAATTTTTTTCGTAAAAAAGAAAAAATAACTAGTTTTGAGTTGTATCTTTGCGCTCCAAAAAATAATCTTTTGGAAAAAATAATCTTAAAAATTAAATAGTTATGAAAACGAATAAAAAAACAAACAAAGAAAACAAAAATGTAACCGTTTTGAATTTTAGTAATTCAAAGCATAAAGTATGGAATAGCAGAAGAAGATTTGGAATGTAATTTTTCAAATTAAGTTTAAAATTAAACTCCTTGTAAATTTGTTTTTGCAAGGAGTTTTTTTATTGTATTTTGCTTTTTAATATATAGATTATTAATTAATGAATTCAAAAGATCAAAAATTAAAAGCATTTTCTAACTTGTTAGATATAATGGATGAGTTGCGTGAAAAATGTCCTTGGGATAAAAAGCAAACATATCAAACACTTCGGCATTTAACTATTGAAGAGACGTACGAATTAGGTGATGCGATTTTAGATAATAATGAAGAAGAAATAAAAAAAGAATTAGGCGATCTTTTGTTGCACATTATTTTTTACTCTAAAATTGGTTCTGAAAATAAATCTTTTGATATCGCAGATGTTTGTGAAGGTATTTCTGAAAAACTTATTTATCGTCATCCACATATTTATGGTGATGTTGTGGTTACTTGCGAAGAAGAGGTTAAAGAAAATTGGGAGAAACTAAAATTAAAAGAAGGCAAAGGAAAAAAATCTATTTTAGAAGGTGTGCCAAAATCTTTGCCTGCTTTAGTGAAAGCAAGTAGAATTCAAGAAAAAGTTGCTGCTGTTGGTTTTGAGTGGGAAAACACAAGTCAGTTTTATGATAAAATAGAAGAGGAGTTACAAGAGTTTAAAACAGAGGTAGAAAAAGAAAATTCAGATAAAATGGAACAAGAATTCGGAGATTTGCTTTTTTCATTAATTAATTTAGCTAGACATAAAAATATTAACGTTGAAAATGCTTTAGAAAAAACGAATAAAAAATTTATTAACCGTTTTCAATTTGTAGAAAAAAAATTAAGTGTTGATAAAAATGAAGTTTCGGATACTTCATTAAAAGAATTGTTATTGCTTTGGCAACAATCAAAATTAGAATTTAAATAGTATTTGCCATTACTTGTAAAATAAAAAATCCCGCTAAAAGCGGGATTTTTTATATTTAGCTATTATTTTATAATTTCATAAACTTATTAGATAATACCTGACCATTTTCTAAGGTTGCTTTAATAAGCAATATTTGACCTTGCTTTAAGTTAGTGTTTATTAGGAAACTGTTTTTATTTGGTTTCATATCTATAACTAATTTACCTAATATATCAAATGCTTTTAAGTTAGTAATAATACTACCATCTAGCATGTTTACTTTAATTTGTGTTTCATTTTGATTTGAAACTACTAAAGTATCGTTAGTAATAATATCATCGTTTGTACTTAATGGATCTCTATTAAATACAATTTCAAAACGATCATTAACTTCACCAGGTTCTGTAATAGTTATTTGATAATCATTAACTTTAAGATCATGTGTTACATTTAATAAATTATCAATTAAATATACATTTGTATCTTCTAAGTTTTGAGAATGACTAATACTAATAGTTGCTCCATCAATAATAGGTGAATTAATTTTAAATCCTAAAGGTATAGTTCTGTTAGTAGTTAATATTCCGGTATCATTGATAGATAATTTATCTTCTAAAGCATTGAAGCTATAGAAACCTAAACCAAAGTTTTTAGAAAAATTCTTAGATTCATATTTTACATCATAATTAGCCGTACCATTTTCTGTAAAAGTTAATACTATTTGTTTGTTATAACCTTGTTCTGTATTCATTCTTAACCATAACTTTTGATCTTCTGTAGATCTAAATTGGTCATTATTACTTGTTACACGCATGCTATTATTAAAAGTTAAATCTGTTGCTGCGGTTGCGACTACAAAGAAACCTTGACCGCTTGCAATAAAACCGTTATATGTATTAGTAGCGCCTCCATTTAATTCAGTACAAGTACCCATAACACATTCTATATAATCATCATTTTCATAAGGGTTTTGTGCTGTTGGTATTGCTGCTAAAGCAGATCTATGTGTCCAGATATACACACCTGAAATATCATTATTAGAGATTAAATTATCTGCACTAATTGCTGATGGATATGGATTGCCAACAAAATTAGAATCATCAATAGTTGTTCCTGGATTAATAAAATCTCCCATAACATTATTATATACATCAAATGATAGAGGTCTTGTAATAATACCATTATTAAATGCACCTGTAAAATTAACGGTTTCAGTTGTGCCAGAACCTGCTCTTACAGCATAACCTTTACCAATAGTCATTGCTCCTGCTGCAGTACCATTACCTAAATAAGACCAGTTTTGTATGGCATCATTGTGCTCCCAATTCGCTAAAGAAAAAGTAGAAAAATCACTTATATTACCAGTATTTGTTGGTGAAGAGAAGTAAGTAAACCTATTGTTATCTTGTAAAACTGTTGTAATAATTTCTACATTAAAATTTGAAGCATTACCTGTCACCATTGCAGTATCATCTACTTGTATAATAGAACCTGTATTCTCTACAAGTACAGTACCTGTATTTATAATATCTTCACTTACATTTAAAAAATGAGTTGGTTTTATGGTTAAGGTTGCTGTTGAACTAATATAAGTTTCACATGAATTTATATCAGTAGTATCCAGAATAAAATCGCCATCAAAAATAGCAATACTGGTTAAGTTTGGGTTTCCATTGGACCAAGAAAAACCATTCCAAACTGTTGTTGAAGTACAAGAAGTGCCAGAACATTGTGAATCATGAAAGCCAAAATAATCTACTTGATTTTGTGGTAATGCAATCCATTCTGCATCTGGTAAAAAAGCATCTGACCCATCATTATCTCCTTTCTGTATGGTTACTTTTCTTATTAATGTCATATCTTTAGTACTAACACCATTATTTGACCATGAAGTACCTGGATTTTCGCCTATTTTGCCTATAATATCAATATTTGTTCCAAGTTTTTGCAATGCAATAACATCGTTACCATTAAATATAGTGATGGTATTATTTGTTGAAATATCAGCATTTACACCTAAAACTTCAATATTTCTTTCTATTATTAAAACATCATTAGATGTTAAAGTTCCTGAAAGATTAAAAGGACTAGAAGCAGTAGCAGATCCGTTACTATATTTTACGATGCTATAATTACTTAAATCTACGTCAGAATTTGTAGGATTATAAATTTCTAAATATTTGTTATTACTTGAACCTTCGACATATTTAGAAAAGAAAAGTTCACTACAAGGTGTAATTGTTAAAACATCATCATCATTAATAGTAACTGTATGAGAACTTAGACCAATATTAGCAGTTCCTGAATTAAGGCTTAGGTCAACTGTAAAAGTTTCATCAACTTCTACATTTATATCTCCAATAATGGGTATTAATACATTTTGTGTTAATGAACCTCCTGGAGTAAAAGTTAAAGTAGTTGAGGTTCCAGTATAATCGGTATCTTCTGTTGCAGAAATTTCATTAGTAATAATGTCTACTACTACATTCGCAGACGGATCTTCACTTAAAGTAACTGCTACACTGTGTGTTGTGGAGCTTACATCACCTTCTATAATTGAACTTGATGTTGTGTTAAAACTTACTGTTGGCGTGCTAATTCCGCTTTGTGTGATAATTAGATTATCTAAATAAATACCTTCATCAGTAGAGGTTAAATTATTAAATTGTAATTTAATATCTAAAGTTGAACTTCCTGTAATATTTATACCTGTAGTGGTGAAAGTTTCAAATTGATTATTAGTAACTTCACAAGGTGTCCCAAGATTATTGCCTATTGTTAAGGCGGGTAATTGAAAGCCACATTCTCCTTCGCCATCAAAATCAGTATCTAATGCTGCATAAGAATTACTTGTACTGCCATCAGGAACACTTTGAATCCACATTAAATTTTGAAATCCTCCGCCATCTAATGAATAAGTTATTAATAACTCATCTGTAGAGTCCCAATCATTAAAATGATGAGCAATCATATCTATTGCAAAAGTAAAAGAAGTTGAACCAATTGTTGAAATTTGATCTAAATCTATGGAAGGATTTGACATAGGTAAATCTTCTGCAGACCACATAAATGTGTTATTTCCTCCAATATTGGGATTTGTTCTGTTAAACACGGTTGTAAATCCAGAACCAGCAGTAGATGATGGTGTGTAACCATTGCCAGTTGTTTCAAAATCAATTGTTGTTACTTGTCCAAATCCAAGGCCAATTCCGAAAAGGAGAAAGGCGGTAATACTAAGTTGTCTAGTGTTTTTTTTCAATTTTTTCATATTTTTTTTTAAAAGTATTAGCTATTTTAAGATGCAAAGGTAAGTTATTTTAGATATTTTGATAAAAAATGACATTAAGAAATTGTTATTTTTTCAATTAAATTTTCTCATAAAAACAGAATCATTCAAAGCTTTTATTTTTACAATTTTTTTCATAGAATCATTAGGTATTGTTGTTGATAAAACATAGTGTTTTATTTTCCAAGCATTATTTTGCTTTACTAAAACACCTGAACCTCTACAAACCCGCATCCAAGTATCTAATAATTCATCAAACCAAACGATTTTTCCATTTTCGGATATGTAAATGTTTCTTTCTAAAGGTTTGAAATTCCAAGTTTTTCTCTTATCAAAATGTAGTTTTGTAAATTTTTTAAATGCTTTTTTATTCCAATTTTCAGATGCATCTGTACCAATAAAAATTGCATCATCTGTCATGGCATTAAAATAAGCATCGAAATTGTAATTAGCAACATCTTTATGCCAGTTATTTACCAAATTATTTACTTCTAGCTTAATTTCTTTTTCGTTTCTATTTTCTTTACAACTTATAATAATTAAAAGAATAAGTAGATAACTTATTTTTTTAATCATATTAATTTAATTTTTTCTTTAAAGGTTGAATCCTTTTTTTTACTCTTTTTACATTGTTTTTTTTGAAAGATTTTAATGATTTATTTTCAATTTCTTTTGAGGGATCTTTAGATTCAAAAATAATATCGAATTCTTTTAAGTCTAGTTCTAATTGTTCTTTATTAATGATAAAATTAATTTTGTCATTAACAGCGCTAAATGCATTTGTAATATTGGTATTTTCTTGTATAATTTCTTTATTGGTGATACTTGGTATCGAATCCATATCTGCTAGACGCAATGCAATAGTATTTAGTACGTTTAATCTAATTCTAAAACTTGGTATATCGAATTTTTCTATTCTAATAGTATCCTTTAATTGTTGTGTTAATTCTGCTAAACGTTGCGAATTAAATAAAGATTCTTTAGTTGTGGTTTTGTAATATTGTGGTATGAAATCTGCTATATTTTGATATTCAGTCCAAGTTTCTACTGTTTTTTTTGCTTCAGAACTTAAAGAGGTTACTTTAATTTTAGAATTAATTTGCACCTCTACTTGTTCTTCAGTATTTTGAGTTTCTACTTTTAAGTTAATAGCATTTTTTTCTTTTTTACAAGATGAAATTAGTAATAGTACCGTGATTAAAAATAAAAAATGAAACCTCATAGACTTAATTTAGAGTACAAAAATAAGCAATATTAAAATACTTAGATATCATAAACCTAATAGAAATACTATTTTATGATTAATTTATGAAATAGTGCATAAAAAAAATGTTCTTTAATGTTAAAAAATTTATTTTCATCAATCAAAATGAATATATTTGCCTTATAAATAAAAATAAGTTTTAGTGATGAATGATACCATTTTAATAATTGGAGCTTGTGGACAAATAGGAACCGAATTAACATTAAAATTGCGTGAAAAACATGGTAATGATAAGGTAATTGCAACCGATATTCGTGAAGGTTCAAAAGAATTAATGCAATCTGGAACTTTCGAAATTTTAAATGCTACGGATAAAGAAGCGATTGAACAAATTATTGAAAAATATAAAATTTCTCAAGTCTATTTAATGGCAGCAATGTTATCTGTTACGGCAGAAAAATTCCCTGAGAAAGCTTGGCGACTTAATATGAACTCATTATCTCATGTTTTAAATATAGCTAAAGATAAAAAAATCAAAAAAGTATTTTGGCCTAGTTCGATTGCTGTTTTTGGTAATTCTACACCAAAACAAAATACACCTCAAAATACAGTTACAGAACCAACTACAGTATACGGAATTAGTAAATTAGCAGGTGAAAGATGGTGTGCTTATTATCACAATAAATTTGGTGTTGATATTAAAAGTATTCGTTATCCTGGTATTATTAGTTGGAAAGCAAATCCTGGTGGCGGCACAACAGATTACGCCATCGAAATATATCATAAAGCAATTAAGGAAAAACATTATGAATGTTTTTTAAGTGAAAATACTAGATTGCCAATGATGTTTATGGATGATGCTATTAAAGCAACTATTGATTTAATGGTTACTGATAAAAGTGAAGAATATAAAGCATATAATATCGCTGCAATTAACTTTACACCAAAAGAAATTGCTTCGGAAATTAGTAAACATATAACTGATTTTAATATTGAATATAAACCAGATTTTAGGCAAGAGATTGCAGATTCTTGGCCGCAAAGTATCGACGATTCTGAGGCGAAAAAAGATTGGAATTGGGACTATGAATTTGATTTAGAAAAAATGACCACAGAAATGCTTGAAAATTTAAAATTGAAATTCGAAGCAGAATTAAAAAACGCATAATCAGGTAGGATATAAGATTCTATTCGTCTAAAAATTTCATGAAAAACACCATACAGAATAGTTTAAAAAATGCAATATCTTACCAAGTATTTAGAGATTTAGTAGCAACATTAGTTTCCGAAAATAAATCTACTGGTTTGACACAAACCGAAGAATTATCACATTATAGTTTGTTGAACGATAAGCGTATGAAACGTTTGGATAAAAAAATTATTTTAACAGAAGAAACTACTACGCTTTTAAATAATTTAGATGAAGATTTTATTTTTTTAGTTTTAATGGAAAGTTGGTGCGGTGATGGAGCACAAACATTGCCAGTTATAAATAAAATTGCATCGTTTGGTTCTAAAATAGAATTAAAAATAGTTCTGCGAGATACCAATGATAGCCTAATGCAACATTTTTTGACAAATGGCGGAAAAGCAATACCTAAACTGCTAATTTTACAAAAAGAAACACTTAAAGTAATAAATTCTTGGGGACCAAGACCACAGTCACTTACCAAAATTGTAAATGCTTATAAAAAAGAACATGGTTCTTTAGATGCTGAATTTAAACAGCAAATTCAAGTTTGGTATAATAAAGATAAAGGTTTGGCTACTCAAAAAGATATTACATCACTTTTAAAAACAACCGTAAATGTTAATTAAATATCAGAATTTATCTGAAGAATCAAAAGTCTTTTTATATCCAGCTAGTCGCAAATTTTATACTAACGAATTGGAAGAATTAGAAACTAAAGTTAAAAATTTTGTAACGAATTGGACTGAGTTTTCGGTTACCTACAAAATAGAATATAATAGATTTTTACTTTTTTTTATTACGGAAGATGCATTAATTACAACAGAATTATTAGACAAGTTAGCACAATTTGTAATGCAACTAGAACAAGAATATGAACTTACATTATTAGATAAGGTAAATGTTTGTTTTAAACAAGGCGAATATGTGCAATATCAAGAAATGAAACGATTTAGAGAATTAATAAAAAAGAAAAGTGTCTCTAAAAAAACGATTGTTTTTAATAATTTCATTCAAACTAAATATGAATACGAAAACGATTGGGAAGTAAATATAACCGAAAGTTGGTTGTCACATTTGATTAAATAAGAATAGTATTTTTAAGTATTACTACTATTTTAATACCAATAGAAACCATTTAATGTAATTGGATTTATAATAAAAAACAATATCATTAAAATTATTATAATTTTTGTAAAAATTGAATTTGTTGATTTTTTTGGATAGAATGGTATAAATTCATTATTATCTAAATTATTTTTTTCTATTATTTGTAAGACATTCAAATTTTGATAAATAGAATTATCTTTTTCTTCATTTTTATTAATAACCTCTTTTTTATTTATCAAATAATAAAATGGAATAACCGTAAGTAAGATTAGTATCATTCCTAAAACAGATTTGACAAACATTCCATCTGAAATGTAAAATGGATCATAATAATTTCAGTCAAACATTCTTAAAGCAATCATAATTATAAATTTAATTTTAGCAATATACCATTTTTATTACCTTTACAAAAATTAAAATTCGCGACTTTTGCGAGAAAAACACAACCAAATGCAAAAAATAGAACACATTGGCATAGCAGTAAAAGATTTAGATAAAGCCAACGAATTATACGCTAAACTATTTAACAAAAAACATTATAAAACCGAAGAAGTAAAATCTGAAGGTGTAAAAACTTCCTTTTTTAAAGTTGGTCCTAATAAAATTGAATTATTAGAAGCAACAAACCCTGATAGTCCTATAGCAAAATTCATCGAAAAAAAAGGCGAAGGTGTTCATCATATTGCATTTGCAGTAACGGATATAGTAAAAGAAATAGAACGACTTGAAAAAGAGGGTTTTAACGTATTAAATAAAATACCTAAAAAAGGAGCTGATAATAAACTAGTTGCTTTTTTGCACCCAAAAAGCACTAATGGTGTTTTGATTGAATTATGTCAAGAAATTTAAATAAGTTTAACTAAATTTGCCACAATAAAAAATAATTTCATTAAATCCTAAAAACAGCATTAGAATTCACCTTAAATACAGAGTAAATCTGTGAAATCTGCGAGTTCTGCGTGAAATAAGTATGAGTTTCGAAAAATATCAAAAAAGAAGATTACGACTTTCCTCACTATCGGTGGTTATTAGTATTGCGCTAATTTTGTTTTTGTTAGGTATTTTAGGTTTGTTAGTTTTACAATCTAAAAATATCTCCAATAATTTTAAAGAAAAATTCGAAATAAATATCTTCCTAAATAATAAAGCGAAGAAAAAAGATATAGCAAAATTACAAAGAACTTTAGAAGGAAAAGAATATACCAAATCGGTTACCTATATTTCTAAAATTGATGCTTATAATACCTATTTAAAAGATGTAGGCGAAGATTTTATGGAAGAATTAGATGAAAACCCATTAAAAAATGGTTTTAATTTATACCTAAAAGCAGCTTATTTTGATTTAGATAAAATTCAAGAAATAGAAGAAAAATTATTTGAAAATAAATTTATTGATGATATTTTTTATAGTAAAGCTACGGTTTCAAACTTAAGTGAATTAGTCAAAAAAACAAGTTTTTGGTTATTATCTTTTAGCGGCTTGCTTGGTCTTATCGCCATAGTACTAATTAATAGTTATTTAAGATTGTCGGTTTATGCAAAGAGATTTACAATTAAAACCATGCAAATGGTTGGCGCAACTAAAGGTTTTATCCGCAAACCATTTTTATTTAAAAGTATTAAATTAGGTATGTACGGTGCTTTATTAGCAATTTTAATATTGATAGGTATCTTGCTATATTTTAACAAACAATACGCAGATTTAGAATTGTTAAAAAACAAAACAAGTTTAGGCATACTATTTTTAGGAATATTAAGTTTAGGCATACTAATCTCCGTATTAAGTACTTATTTTGCAACCAAACGATTCTTAAAGTTAAAAACAGACGAATTGTATTATTAATAAATTAAAGTTTTTTAGTTTTAGACTAAAGACTAAAGACCAAAATCATGTCAAAAAAAGAAGATAATATAGATTTCCTTTTCGGAAAAGCAAATTATAAATTAATGCTAATTGGTTTAGCAATTATTGTTTTGGGTTTTATTTTAATGTCTGGTGGCGGAAGCGATGATCCAAATGTCTTTAATCCAGAAATTTATAATTTTAGAAGAATTAGATTAGCACCAACATTAATTTTAATTGGTTTTGTAATTGAAATTTATGCCATTCTGAAAAATCCAAATAAATAATGAGTTTTTTAGAAGCATTAATTTTAGGTATTATTCAAGGTTTAACCGAATTTTTACCAGTTTCATCAAGCGGTCATTTAGAAATAATGAAAGTTATTTTTGGAGATGATTCACTACCAAAAGAGAGTTTAACATTTACGGTTATTTTACATTTTGCAACGGCATTAAGTACCATAGTTATTTTTAGAAAAGAAATTGCAGAAATTTGTAAAGGTCTTTTTCAATTTAAATGGAATGAGGAATCTCAATTTTCCGTAAAAATAATAATCTCTATGATTCCTGCAGTTATCATAGGTTTGTTTTTTGAAGAACAATTAGAATCCTTTTTTGGTGGAAAACTATTACTAGTTGGTTGTATGCTTTTGGTAACGGCACTACTTTTATTATTAGCAGATAGATCTAAAAACACAAATAAAAATGTAGGTTTTCAAAGTGCATTTTTAATAGGTATTTCGCAAGCAATTGCAATGTTGCCTGGTATTTCGAGATCTGGAGCAACAATATCTACCGCAGTTTTATTAAAAATTGATAGAACTAGAGCAGCAAAATTTTCTTTTTTAATGGTAGTACCATTAATATTTGGTAAAGTAGCTAAAGATGTTTTAGGTGGCGAAATCAGTTTTGAATCTAATCAAATCGGCATACTTTCTATTGGTTTTTTTGCTGCATTTTTTGCAGGTTTATTTGCCTGTAAATTAATGATTGGTTTGGTTAAAAAATCTAAACTATCTTATTTTGCTATTTATTGTGCAATTATTGGTGTGATTGCTATTGCTTATACATTATTAAAATAAATTCACAAAATATTCCAATTTTATTTTCTGCGAAATCTGTGAAATCTGCGTGAACAAAACATTCCTAAAATGACCTTAGAAGACTACCAAAACGGCCAAGTATTACTTATTGATAAACCATTAAATTGGACATCATTTCAGGTAGTTAATAAAATACGTTGGCACATTAGACAACAATTTAATATAAAAAAAATTAAAGTTGGGCATGCAGGTACTTTAGATCCTTTAGCAACTGGTTTGTTAATTATTTGTACGGGTAAATTCACCAAAAAAATAAATGAATATCAAGCGCAAACTAAAGAATATACCGGTACAATTACACTTGGTGGTTCTACGCCATCATTCGATTTAGAAACTGAGGTTG
>JAMONN010000058.1 GCA_027065775.1 Flavobacteriaceae bacterium
ATGAAATTTTAGTGTCAGGCACGGAATTGAATTGCTTTCTAAAAGCCATTGCATTTTCCATATTAAATTCCACATTTAAATAATAATGTGGCGCCATAAATTTAGATTCTCCTAAACGTCTAGCAATTACTTTTCGCATTTGCGAATTGTTGATTTCTTCAAAAGATTCTTCTCCTTTTGCAACAAATGGTGTTGCAGAAATAGAAGGTTTGTTAGAAGTTGGAGCGTTGTAAAATTCGACATCGCGTTTAACAATTCTTCCGCCTTCGCCAGTTCCTGTAATAGTTTGGATATTTATTCCTTTTTCGTTTGCTAATTTTTTTGCTAATGGCGATATAAATATTCTTCCGCCATCGTTTGTAATAATTTCAACTGCTGGTGTTTTTTCAACATTAGAAGAAGAAACAGGTTTTGAATTTTCGACTTTGCTTGAACTAGTTGGTTTTGTTTCCTTTTTTGGTTCTTCTTTAGTTTTTTCTTTTTTAGAAGTTTTAAAATTAGCGACTAAATCGTCTATATTTTCGCCTTCTTCACCAATAATAGCTAATAATGCATCTACAGGAGCAGTTTCACCTTCTTGTAAACCAATATATAAAAGTGTTCCTTCGTTAAAGGATTCAAATTCCATTGTTGCTTTGTCGGTTTCTATTTCTGCTAGAATATCTCCTTCTGCAACTTTATCTCCAACTTGTTTTAACCATGTTGCAACAACTCCTTCGGTCATTGTATCGCTTAAACGCGGCATTGTTATTATTTCAGCCATTATTTCTTTAATTTTGGATGTTTAATTTTGAATTTTAAATGATGATAGTAATCAAACATTCAAAATTCAACATTTAAAAGTATTATTTATGTTTCGTAAAAGGAAAATCTTCTTGTTCATAAACCATATCATACAATTGTTGCACTTCTGGATATGCTGAATTTTCCGCAAAATCTACACATTCTTGCACTTTGGTTTTCACATCGTCTTTGATGGAATTAATTTCATCTTCGGATAAATAATTATTATCAGTAATTACTTTTAATACTTGTGTAATTGGGTCTATTTTTTTGTATTCCGCAACTTCGTCTTTAGTTCTATAATGTTGTGCATCACTCATAGAATGTCCACGATAACGATAGGTTTTCATTTCTAAAAATGTTGGACCATTACCAGATCTTGCTCTTTCGATTGCTTCATCCATTGCTTCTGCAACTTTAATAGGATTCATTCCGTCTACTGGTCCACAAGGCATTTCATAACCTAAACCTAGTTTCCAAATATCTTCATGATTTGCAGTTCTTTCTACGGAAGTTCCCATTGCATAACCATTATTTTCACAAATAAAAACTACAGGTAATTTCCAGTTCATTGCCATATTAAAAGTTTCGTGTAAAGAACCTTGTCTTGCAGCACCATCACCAAAATAAGTTAATGTAACTCCTTTTCGGTCAAAATATTTATCGCCAAATGCAATTCCTGCTCCTAGAGGTATCTGTCCACCAACAATTCCGTGACCACCAAAAAAACGATGTTCTTTAGAAAAAATATGCATAGATCCGCCCATTCCTTTTGATGTACCTGTTACTTTACCGTACAATTCTGCAAATACTTTTTTAGGATCAACGCCCATACCAATTGGTTGCACGTGATTACGATATGCTGTAATCATTTTGTCTTGGGTTAAATCCATTGCATGCAAAGCGCCAGCTAAAACAGCTTCTTGACCATTATATAAATGTAAAAAGCCTCTTACTTTTTGTTGGATGTAAACTTGTGCTAATTTGTCTTCGAATTTTCGCCAGAAAAGCATGTTTTTATACCAATCTATATAGGTTTGTTTTGTTATTTGTTTCATTTTTTTATTTCTCAAAAAATCGCTAAAGTGCGAAGTTGCATTTTAAAGTTATTACAAATGTAGTTTTTTAATTTGTAATGTAGATTTAGGAAGGTGTTTTTTCTAAAATATTTAAAACAAATATTATTAACGTTTTAAAATATTTTTAAACTGATAAAAAAATCGATCAATTAATCTTAAATCTTCGGTAATAATTTCGGCAGTACCTAACATTTCTTGTTTAAAGTCAATTTCTTTATTGTAGGACGTTATTAATTTTTCAGATAGACTTACATCAATTAAATACAAACCGTCTTTGTTTGGTATTAAAGAAATGTTTTGAATTTTTCCTTTTAACATTCCAAATTCATAACCTGGATAGTTTTCTAACTTAATATTTACTTGTTGCCCTATTTTTATTTTACCAGAATTTTGTCGTGGCGTTTTTAATTTCGCTATAAAATTAGAGTTTTCTATCGGTATAACAGTAAAAACCAAATCTCCTTGATTTGCAGTTTGATTCTTATCATAAAAACTTAAAAAAGAAACTTTACCATTTATATTCGATTTTAAAACATAACGCAACTCCCAATTTTTAATACGTTGTTTCAACTGATTTAAAGATTGAATTACATTCTTTAACAAAATAATTTCTTCTCTTGTTTTATTTATTTCAGTACCTTTTGAGGTTTTATTTGCATTACTTATGCTTTCTCGTAATTGCGAAATAGAAGAACTCATCGTTTTATAATTACGCTCTACTTGTAAATATTCTAATTGTTTATTATCATATTCTTGTTCTGCAATAATGCCTTTATCAAAAAGTGTTTTATGTCTATCTAAATCTTTCTTTTTAAAATTAAGTTCTGCTTTCTGTATTTCTTTTTGTGACTTTAAATTTACTAATCTTCCTTTTAATTCTCGTGTAGTAATTCTATTTGCCGATGCATCATTTGCAAAAGGTTGTAATTCTATATTTAATCTATATTGTAAATAGGCATTTTCAAATAAAGAAAAATCACTATCCATTTCACCTAAAAACAATATTGGTAATTCTTTAAACGGAAAATAAAATGCTTTGCTATTATTAACTTTTAAAGTATCAATTATCGACTTTAATTTAAAAATATCTTGATAATTAGCTGTATTTTCAATAATTGCTAAAACACTATTGTTTTTTACAGACTGATTATCTGTAACTACAATGCTTTCAAATTTACCAGTGGTTTTGGCATAAACTTTTTGTGGTGGTATTTGTGTTGTAATCAAAACCTCAGAAGCAATGATGTCTGGATATTTAACAAACCAAGAAATTGCCAAAAGCATTATAATCAAAAATAAAAACAAGACAGAACCCCAACGAATCATCCAATGTGGTACACGAGTTAAAATTTCTTGCACTTCTTCAGAACGAAGTTCTAATGCTTCTATATGTTTGTTTTTTATACTCATTTATTTAATTTTTCCCGCAGTATTATCTGCGTCATCTGCGAAATCTGCAGGAAACTTTTTTTAATTCCCAAGTTCCAACTGATTCTTAACCAAATCAAAATAATCACCTTTTTTCTTTATCAATTCCAAATGATTACCAACTTCTACAACCTTACCTTTATCCAAAACCACAATCTGATGCGCATTTTTAACCGTACTCAATCTGTGTGCAATAACCAAAACCGTTTTGTTTTC
>JAMONN010000059.1 GCA_027065775.1 Flavobacteriaceae bacterium
TTATTAAAGATGTTTTAATATCCATTTGTAACAAACCAGCACTTAAATCTCTTGCAACACCAAGATGACTCATTGCGTCAGAACGATTAGGTGTTAAACCTATTTCTATAACATGGTCGATTTCTACATCATATACTTCCGATAAAGGTTTACCAGCAGATAAATCATTTGCCAACACTAAAATACCTTCATGACTAGCACCTAAACCTAATTCATCTTCAGCACAAATCATTCCGCTACTTTCTTCGCCTCGTAATTTTGTTTTTTTGATTGTAAAGGAACCTTTTTCATCATATAATTTAGCGCCAATGGTTGCAATAGGTACATTTTGACCCTTAGCAACATTAGCAGCACCACAAACAATCTGAACAGGTTTTTCTGTACCTATATCTACTGTAGTCACTTTTAATCTATCTGCATTAGGGTGCTGTTCACAAGTCAAGACTCTACCTACAACAATACCTTCTAAGCTTCCTTTTATTGATTCAATTTTTTCTATTCCTTCAACTTCTAAACCTAAATCTGTAAGTAATTCGCTTACTTTATTAATTTCTAAATCAAATTCTAAAAATTGTTTAAGCCAATTATATGATATTTTCATCTGTTATTATTTATCTTTTTCTAATTAAGAAATGCAAAGATAATTCTTTAATTTATAATGACCATTTTTGAAATAATGTTTTTGAAAATATCGAAAAATATCTTATTAATTAATTATATAAAACATAACATTACAATATATATTTTTTGTAATTTGCATTTCAGAATTTAAAACTAACTGAATGGGAATTAAAATAACACGTGCTTTTGATTTTTTGGATTATCAATTAAAAAATAGGCCGATAAAAAACGCTTTAGTAACTAAATATGATGGCGAATGGGTGGAAACTTCTACGCAAGAATTTGTTGAAAAAGCAAATCAGATTAGTAGAGCATTATTGCGTTTAGGTGTTAAACCAAATGACAAAATCGCCGTGATTTCTAGCGCAAACAGAACAGAATGGAATATTATGGATATTGGTATTCTACAAATTGGAGCGCAAAACGTACCTATATACCCTACAATTTCTGCGGATGATTATTTGTATATTTTTAATCATGCCGAAGTAACACATTGTTTTTTATCTGATGAAGAATTATATAAAAAAGCAAAAAGTGTAAAATCAAAAGTTAAATCGTTAAAAGAAATTTATTCTTTCGAAGAAATTAAAGATTGTAAAAATTGGAACGAAGTATTAGAACTTGGTAAAGATGATAGTAATCAAAATGATGTTGAAAAATTAAAATCGAAAGTAAAAGCAAATGATTTAGCCACCATCATTTACACTTCTGGCACAACCGGAAGGCCAAAAGGTGTTATGTTATCGCATAATAATCTTGTAAGTAATGTTCTGGCTAGTGCAAAACGATTACCAAAATTTGAAGGCGATGCAAAAGTGTTAAGTTTTTTACCAGTTTGCCATGTTTTTGAAAGAATGCTACATTACTTATATATTTATAATAGTTGCCCGATGTATTTTGCGGAATCTATAGAAAAAATAAAAGACAATTTAAATGAGGTAAAACCTGTATTTATGAGTGTTGTGCCTAGATTGTTAGAAAAAATTTATGATGGTATTATTGCAAAAGGAAACCAATTAACTGGTCCTAAAAAAGCGATTTTCTTTTGGGCAGTTAGTATTGGACTAAAATATGAACCTTACGAGAAAAACGGTTGGTTATACGAAAAGAAGTTAAAACTTGCTCGAAAATTAATCTTCAGCAAATGGCAAGCAGCTTTAGGTGGCAATTTAGAAACAATGGTTTCTGGTAGCGCTGCGTTACAAGCAAGATTAACAAGAGTCTTTTCTGCTGCTGGCATGCCTGTTATGGAAGGTTATGGTTTAACAGAAACATCACCTGTAGTAACAGTAAATCAACATAAACACACTAATTTTAGAGTTGGAACCGTTGGTAAGGCAATTGAAGGCGTAGAAATCAAAATTGCAGACGATGATGAAATCTTAATTAAAGGACCAAACGTAATGCTTGGTTACTATAAAGATAAAGAAAAAACTGCTGAAGTTATGACAGGAGATTATTTTCATACTGGCGATAAAGGAGAAGTAGATAAAGACGGTTTTTTAAGGATTACTGGTCGAAAAAAAGAGATTTTCAAAACATCTGGTGGCAAATATATCTCACCTGTTTTGTTAGAAAACGAATTAAAACAATCTCGATTTATAGAACAATTAATTGTTGTTGGTGAAGGTCAAAAAATGGCATGCGCAATTATTCAATTAAATTTTGAAACGGTTAAAAATTGGTGTATCGATAAAGAAATTGCTTGTGGTGATACCAACGAAGAAATTATAAATAACGAAAATGTTATAGAAATCATTCAAAATGTAATAAATAAAAGAAATAAAAAATTTGGTAAATGGGAAACCATCAAATTATTTGAATTAACTCCAGAAGTTTGGTCTGTAGAGAACAATCTTTTAACACCTACATTTAAAACAAAAAGAAATGAAATCCGCAAAAAATATTGTAATTTATACGACAAAATGTATAAAAACTAAACTTTTATTGATAAATAATTAATTTAACTTACATTTGTCTTCTTATTTTTTTAAACTATGATTCCTAATTCTTCACCTACACCAACTAATATAGAAAAACATGTTTATGGATCAAAATCCATTATGTGCAAAACAGATTCAGATGGTATTATTGAGTATGCAAATGAATATTTTGTTGAATTAACAGAATATAAAGAAGGAGAAATTATGGGGGAAAGTATTGAACTCATAAGACATCCTGAAATGCCAAGGTGTATCTCTAACAAAATTTGGGAACAGGTTATTAGCAAGAAAAAAGTTCATGGTATTCTGAGATTTTTATCTAAATCTGGTAGTTTTTTTTGGTTACAAGTGAAATTTGATTTTAAAGTAAATGAACAAACTAGAGAGATTTCAAATGTTTACTTTTATGCTAAACCACCTTCAAGAATGGCAATTTTAGACTTGAATAAGTTTTATAATAAATTAGTAAAAATGGAAAATGAAGTAAGTTTAGAAGTTGCCAATACTTATTTTAATGGCTTTTTAGAAAATAAAAATATTGACTATGATAATTTTATTAGTAAATACTTAGAAAACGTATAAAATCTTAACAAATTAAGGGAATGATTGAGATAAAAAGACTTTTTGATATACCACAATTTCAACTAGATAATCATAATTTATCTATTGCATTTGTAACAAAATATAATGGCGAATGGCAAGCAATTTCTTCTAAAGAATATGTTACTAAAGCAACTAATTTAAGTAAATCACTTTTAGAGTTAGGCGTAAAACCTAACGATAAAATAGCTATTATTACAGATAGAACAAGAACCGAATGGCATATAGCAGATATTGGTATCATGCAAATTGGTGCACAAACAATACCTATTTATGATTCTACTAGTTTAAGTGAATTAGAATATATTTTTAATCATGCTGATATAAAATTTTGCTTTGTT
>JAMONN010000060.1 GCA_027065775.1 Flavobacteriaceae bacterium
TGACCAAACCGCTCCTTATCCACCTGAACTTATAAATAATTATGGAATATCGGAATCGGACAAGGAAAAAATTCTAACCGAATTTCATAGAAAAACCAAATAGAATTGCTAATGAATATAAAGACCGAAATATATGAGTTAACTCAAACCGATAAAAAAAGTAATTCGAAAAAATTACTAAGAAAAATTCATCAAAATGAGTTAGAACATTTTGTCCCTGCACTAAAAAGATTATTATTAGAAGATTTTAAAGGGTGTAGCTCTGAAATATTTATTAAAATAAAAAAGTTTAAAAATGGAAAACACACTCTTTATTTTGACAAAATTCAATCAAGTTCATTAAGAAATGAAGTGAGGTGTTTTGTAAACAATTCTTTTCCTATTGTTGGTTGAGTTAAAAAATACGGTTGCCAACAAAGAACTGTGATAAAAACCAAGTAATTTTCAAGTTTTTTTTGGATACTATTTTTTATTTAATCGAAATATTGATAACTTTTCCTTATTACCAATCTAGCTCTTAAATATGCTAATTCAAGTTTCTTGACTTTCTCATAAAAAATGACTAACTTCGTTTATCACTGATTATAATTCACCTGTGCTGAACTAGTTTCAGCATTAAAACGTAATTATATTCTAACGTTAGGCATAATTTGATGAGCTCAAAAAACAAAATTGAAAATTTACTCAAGAAATACTCGGATAGTACGACATTACGGGCTGGAGTAAATGCAATACCTTATGTTGGAGGAACTTTAGATATTCTTTTATCTTCTGGTATTCAGAAAAAATCCGAAGAGAGGTTTCTAAATTTCCTAAGTGAGCTTGAAAATCAATTAAAGGAACTAGACGACAATAAATTAAACTATGCTTATTTAGAATCTGAGGAATTTTATGACCTTTTTATACAGGTTTCAAATTTAGCTGTTAGGACCCGTTTACAAGAAAAAATTAGAGTGTATGCTAACATTTTGATATCTTCTTTAGTTTTAGAATTTCATAATAATATAAAAGCAGAAGATGTTCTGAATATAATTGAAGGACTGACAGAAAATGATATAAAGTTTATTAAAATAATATCAAAATATTTGGAACTAGATAATGCCGATAAGGTAAACTCAAATAAGGTTTTCAATTCAAGTTCTTTTTCTAAATTATCGGAAGATTTTACCGAGAAATTTGTAGTGATTGAACTTTTGAGATTATTAAAAAACAGTTTAATCTTTAAAAATCATGTCCAAAATGCCCCAATTGCCAAACAAAAATTTCAAACTACGCCGTTATTCAATATTGTAAAAGAATATATTTGTAAATAACTAAAACCTTTAAAAAGCAAACTTAAGTCGTATAAAATTAATGCTTAAGATCAGTGTTTAACCGAAGTTTTTGCATATTTACAAAGTCCGCAAAATTTTTCAAATTTTGAATTCAGTGGAAAAAATAAGATAAAATTTAAAAAATTCTGCTAAGTGCTAAACTCGAAAATTATTGCATTTTTAACCAGCACTAATCTTATACCAAACGAACACAATCTAACATCCATAAATCACATCCGTTTCAAATCGGACATTCTAAACATAAAACTAAGCATCATTAAAACAATTACGCCACTTAATAATTTGAAGATATAATAAGACTGTGCTGTAAAACCTCCAAAATAATCAAAAAAGGAGATGCCATTAAGAATGGCATAGGTTATCATAAAAAACAACACTTCAAATAGTTTTTTCCCTTTAGTTAGTATCCCCAATGTAGTTGCAAATAATACGATAAAAATTCCACCCAAAACAATAGACAATACGGCTGTAAAATCTGCAACAACTAATAAACGCACAAGCAAAGGAGATGCTAAAAACAACATTAAAACTATAGCTGCTATTAGTTGAGAAACCAACAATCTACTTAAAGGTTTGTAAGATGTAAATGCTAAATAATGTACTTTATGCACAACTTCTTTTGTGGTTAAATTAGACAATCTACTTACTTGTAAAAACCATAGTATAGGCAATACAAACTGATGTGCTATTTTTATATCAAGAAATGTCAATAAAAGCATAGCACCTAAATTTAAAAACCACAACCATTGCTTGCCATTTCTAAAAAGTAAAACCAATTCTGTTTTAATTAATGGATAAATACCAAAATTAATTGTTGCTAGTGGCAATCCAGACAATACAATTTCTCGCATGTTCTTCTGCTGACTAACTATTACTTTTTCTCTTTTAGTAGTTTTCTTTTCTTTGGTGTTAAAACGGTGGAAAAATAATGAACTCAATCCTAAAATTACCACACCTAATAACATCCATACAAATCGGCTCAATAGAAATGAAGTTGAAAAGTCTACACCTTTAAAATCAAACCGTTTAACTATTCTTTTATCATTTTTAGAATAGCCAATTGCAGAACTAATCCTAGTATCTGAAAAGGCAATTTCTTTAACCTGTTTTTCCATCTGATGTAGCACAATTTTACTCCCAGTAATATCATAATTAAAATATGTATCATTTTTCATTGAAAGGGTCATTACAAAGCCAAACAGAAAGAAAAATCCAATATTTTGAAGTATAGAATACCTCACAAAAAACACTTCAAAAACTACTGCTAAAACTGAAATAAAAAATAATGCAGGCAAAGTTATCATTAGGTATGGCTTTACAAATAACATTAAATCAAATGCATATCCCTTTCCATACCAAAAGAACAGTAACATACTCATTACAAATATCAATATGGCAATACTTAGTAGCACTAAAAAATTACTTAAAACTTTTGAAAGTAAGTATTTGAAATTTGAAACTTTAGTGCTTGCAATTATTTGTCCTACTTTGGTATTCATATCGGTAGTAATACTTCCGTTTACCAAATAAAACCCTATTAAAGACACAAAACTACTTGCCATAATTGCAGTAACATAACCAATCCAAGCAGCATTATAGTTACCAATATAATCTCCTACTCTAACCGTAGCATAGGTCGCATTTGGATTGGGCACAAAAGAATACGCTAAGGCTAAACTTATACATAGTGTGATTAAAAATGCATAACTACGTGTACGTTGTAAATAATCTAATTTTATACTATTTAAAAATGATTTCATTTTAGTTATTTTTAGTAAGGTTTAAATACGCATCTTCTAAATTGGCTTCTTGCAATTCTGAATTTTCAATAGGATGGTCAGCAATATACCGCACCTGTAATTTACCTTGTTTACGTTTTGTACTGAGTACAACATGGGTGTTTTTAAATTGTAAAAGCTTATCCTTCTCTAGCATTACCTCAAATACTTTTCCTTGTACCTTTTCTATAAGATCTTCTTGATTGGCTTTAGCCAGCAGAGATCCGTTTTTCATAATGGCGACTTCATCTGCTATGGTATCAATATCTGACACAATATGTGATGAAAGAATAACAATGCAATCAGTAGCTAAATCTGAAATCAGGTTACGAAAACGAACACGTTCTTCTGGGTCTAAACCAACGGTAGGCTCATCAAATATAAGTACTTT
>JAMONN010000061.1 GCA_027065775.1 Flavobacteriaceae bacterium
TTATCTTCTGGTTCTATCTGAAAACCTCCTAAAACAATTAAACCAATTCCATCTCTAATCACACCAGCAATGGTAGCACCTTTTGGTATTTTTAAATCTCGAATTACTTTTTTAGTGATTTTTGAATTAGGTATTACATTAAATTCTAATATTTCTGCATTGATATTATTTAAGGTCGCAATTTCTACTACTTCACCTCTTCTGATATATCTAAAAATACTATTTGCTGCTAATAATTTTTTATTTATTAAAGTATCAATCCCTATATTTTGAGATAATTTGAAATAATCTATATTTTCAACTAAAGCAATTGTTTTTTTAACTCCTTTAGATTTTGCAACCAAACACGACATGATGTTTGTTTCACTGCTGCCAGTTAAAGATAAAAATGCATCCATATCTTCTACATTTTCTTCTTCTAATAATTCTACATCTCTTCCATCACCACAAACTACTAGTGCATTTGGTAATTCATCGGCTAATAAAAACGCTTTTTCTTTATTACTTTCAATAATTTTTATGTTTAATTTCTTGTCGCATAATTGTTGTGCCGTTCTATAACCAATACCACTTCCGCCAAGAATCATCACATTTTTAATGTTTGTTTTTGTAGTTCCAGAAAGTTTATATAATTCATCAACACCTTCTTTTGTAGTCATAAAATACGCTTGATCACCAGCACTGAAAACCGTATTACCACGAGGAATTATGGTTTGCTGTGAGTTTTTATGTTGTATGGCAATTGGCATAAAATGAATACCTGAAAAAGAAGCAGCAGCATCTTTTACGGTCATACCTACAAATGGTGCTTTTTTAGATAATACAATTCCCATCATGGTTAATTCACCATTTTCAAACTCATGTGTATCGTTAAAAGCTGCCTGATTTAGTAATAATTTTATTTCGTTTGTGACTAATTCTTCCGTAGAAATAAGTTCATCAATTCCTAATGCAGCAAAATTAACTTCCTCTTTTTTATCGATAAATTCGGTATTACTTATACGAGCAATCGTTTGTTTTGCGCCTAACTGTTTTGAAATCACGCAAATAGTTATGTTAATTGCTTCGTTTGAAGTAACTGCAATTAATAAATCTGTGTTTTTTACATCGGCATTTTGTAATACTTCAATAGAAGTTGCATTACCATAAAGTGCTCTAATATCTAATCGAGTATCTGCGTAAGCAAGATGTTCTTTGTCAAGATCTATTAAAGTGATATCGTGTGATTCGTACGAAAGTAATTTTGCTAGATGAAATCCTACTTCTCCAGCACCAGCGATTACAATTCTCATTTTAGGGTTTTATTTGTATTACAAAGGTAAGGTTTTTACAAAAGAAATTCTAAAACTCAAAAAAAAATGTTTAACTTTGATGATTATGAATTTTATTTTAAAAATTTTAAAAAAAGAAATTCCGAAACTCAAAAAAAAATATCCAATTGTTCAATTGGCTGTTTTTGGTTCTGCTGTTCGAGATGATTTTGATACTAAAAAAAGTGATATAGATATTATGGTATTATTATCTAAACCAGATGTTATTGCTTTTATTGAATTAGCAAATGAATTAGAAAAATTATTAAATTTTAAAGTTGATTTAGTATCCAAAAACGGAATTAAACCAAGATATATGGAAAGTATAAAAGAAGATTTGGTATATGTCTAAAAGATCTGATTTTATATTATTACAAGATATTTTAGAAGCAATTAAAAATATAGATGCTTTTACAGATAAAATGGATTACAATGAGTTTTCTAAAGATAACAAAACCAATTTAGCAGTTTTATATTCCTTAACAGTAATAGGCGAAGCGTCTAATAAATTAAGTACTAAATTCACATTAAAATACAACCAATATGATTGGAGAATTGTAGTTGCATTTCGTAATAGAATTGTTCACGATTATGCAGGTGTCGATTTTAATTTAGTTTGGGAAGTAATTACCAAACATCTTACTGAATTAAAAAATTACACAACTTCTATTTTAGAAAAACGTGATTTATAATATCTAAATTTATTTTCAATAAATGCAATGAAAACATATAAAAATTCACTTTCCATAAAACAATGGAAAGAAGATGATAGACCAAGAGAAAAAATGATGTTAAAAGGTAAAATTGCTTTATCTGATGCTGAATTAGTTGCTATTTTAATTGGTTCTGGTAATAGAGAAGAATCTGCTGTGGCATTAGCCAAACGAATATTAGTAAGTGTAAATAACAATCTAAATACTTTAGCAAAATTAAATATTGAAAATTTATGTACCTTTAAAGGTATTGGTCCAGCAAAAGCAATCTCTATAATTACGGCATTAGAATTAGGAAAACGAAGACGTTTAGAAGAAGCTTTAGTACAACCAATTATAAATTCAAGTAAAAGTGTTTTTGAAATTATGCAACCTATTATTGGTGATTTACCACATGAAGAATTTTGGGTTATTTATTTGAATAATTCCAATAAAATAATCACTAAATATCAATTAAGCAAAGGTGGAATTACAGGTACATTAGTAGATACTAGAATGCTATTTAAAAAAGCAATCGAAGTTTCTGCAGTTGGTATTATTCTTTGTCATAATCACCCAAGTGGTAAAAAACAACCAAGTCAATCGGATAAAGAATTAACTCAAAAAATTAAACATGCTGGTAATACGCTTGATGTTAAAGTTTTAGATCACTTAATTATCACATTAGATGATTATTTTAGTTTTGCTGATCAAGATATGATATGCTAAACTTGTTTAATCGTTTATTTGTGTATTCGTTTATTTGTTTTTCAACCTATAAAATACTAACTGAATACTGGTTACTGAATACTAAATTTGATATTTCTACTAAAATAGTGATAGAAACCTAAATTGTAGTAAATTTGCAATGCATGTTACTTATTTATACGCCAAAAATAACGCCAAGATTAACTTTTACATTTAAACATTTCTTTACTAGAATTTTATTGTTAGATGTACAGTTCACTACTAAAGTAGATGATTTTGTTGCGCATAATGGTCTTAAAATAACCTACGCAAAACAACCTTTAGGAAACGAATTTTTTATACAAAGTCAACCCTTATTATTTCAACAAGGTATAAACGATATAGAGATTAATGTGTCTGATTGGGATGACACAAAGTGCTTTTTTAAAGTAAGTGATAAATCTGTAATTCCGTTTGATGTTTTTGCTGCAAGTTTTTATTTATTAAGTAGATATGAAGAGTATTTGCCTTTTGTAAAAGATAAATACGAACGTTTTACAGCACATGAAAGCATTGCTTATAAAAACGGATTTTTAGACAAACCAGTTATAGATATTTGGGCTTTTAAAGTGCGTGAATTATTACAAGAAAAATACCCAGAATATCAATTTAAAAACAGAAAATTCGAATATATTTCTACTATTGATGTCGATTGTGCGTATATATTTAAACATAAAGGCATTATTAGAAGTTTAGGTGGTTTCTCTAAAGATCTATCGACTTTAAAACTAAAGAATTTTTGGTATCGATTATTGGTGATTTTAAATCTAAGAAAAGATCCTTTTGATAGTTTTGATTGGTTACTAATGATGCAAAAAAGACATAAAATAAAGACCTATTTCTTCTTTTTAGTAAGCGAATATACTACCTATGATAAAAACATATCGGTACGTAATTCTAAATTTCAATCGTTAATAAAATCTATTGCAGATTATACTTCGGTTGGTTTGCATCCATCTTATTTTACGATAAGAAATGCCGATAAATTAAAGCGAGAAAAAATACGTTTAGAAAATATTATTAATACACCTATCACAAAATCTAGACAGCATTATTTACGTTTAGATTTTCCTGAAACCTACCAAAATTTAGTAGATTTAGAAGTTGCCGAAGATTATACAATGGGTTATGCACAGCATTATGGTTTTAGAGCAAGTACTTGCACGCCATTTTATTTTTATGATATGGAATACGAAATTCAAACACCTTTAAAATTAGTGCCTTTTGCTACTATGGATGTTACTTTAAAAGATTATTTGCAATATTCTAACAAAAAATCTTTCGCAACTATTATGCAATTAGCCGAAGAAGTTAAAAAAGTAAATGGTACTTTCATAACTTTAAACCATAATGAAACATTTAATAAATTTGGACGTTTTAGAGGTTGGAAATTAATGTACGAAAAAGTGATAAAAGCGATTAATCAATTTGAGAAGTAATATTGGTAATTAAACATCTAAAATATAAGGAAATTGATTTTAAAAAATATGATAATTGTATAGATATTTCTATCAATTCTCGTATTTACGCTTATAGTTGGTATTTAGATATCGTTTGCAATAAAGATTGGGAAGTTTTAATTTTAGATGATTATAAAGTGGTTATGCCATTACCATTTAAAAGAGTGAAACGTAAATTTTTTAAACGAATGATTACGCAACCTCTATTTTGTCAACAATTAGGAATTTTTTATAGTTCTGAAATATCAGAACAAATTTTTGATTTGTTTTTAACTAGATTCTTATCCATACCACATTTTGCTTATAATTTTAATTCAGATAATAAAAAATTCCTAAATAAAAACAGTGAGTTTTCAGAACGAATTAATTATGAATTAAATCTAAATAAGTCTTACGACGAAATAAAAAATAATTTTTCTAAAAATTTAAAACGAAATATTAAAAAAGCGGTTAAAAATGAAATAGTAATTACCGACAATATTTCTGTAATGCAGTTTATTGAAATGAAAAAGAGCAATGCAAAACATAAAATAAAGAAAGAGCAATATTCTACTATAAAAAAATTAATTGAAATGGTCATTAAACAAAATAATGGGTCGTTTTATGGGGTTGTAAAAGATGAAAAAACAATTGCAATAGCATTTTTTATAGAATCAAAATCTAGATTAATCCATTTGTTCTCAGTAAGTAACAATTTAGGAAAAAAAGATGGTGCAATTCCATTTATATTTAATGAAATTATTCAAAAAAACACTAAAAATATAATTTTTGATTTTGAAGGGTCTATGATTCCTGGAGTTGCAAAGTTTTTTGAAAGTTTTGGAGCAACTAATAATTCGTATTTTACAATAAATGCTTAAGAGTTTAATAAACATATCAAACAAACAATTAATTCTTCCTTTTTATCATTTAGTAAGTGATATAACTCCAAATTATATAAAGCATCTTTACGAACCTAAAAACATCCGAAAATTTAAAGATGATTTAGATGTATTTTTAAAATATTATAATCCAATTTCATTAAAAGAACTTTTAGAAGTAAATAAAGGTAAAAAACGATTTACTAAACCTAGTTTTCATTTGACTTTTGATGATGGTTTATCCAACTTCTACCATATAATTGCTCCTATTTTATTAAAAAAAGGTATTTCAGCAACCATTTTTTTAAACACTGATTTTGTAGATAATAAAGAATTATTTTATCGTTATAAAGCAAGTTTATTGATTGATAATTATTTAAATATTAATAAGAAAAGAAAAAAAATTTATAGTAGTTTTATTAAAAAAAAGACAAAAGGCAAAAAACAAGAGATAAGAGACGAATTTATAATTAATTATTTATTGAAAATTAATTATAAAAATAGAGGATTATTAGATGAATTAGCGACTCAAATAAATTACAGTTTTGATGACTTTCTAAAAAATGAAAAACCATATTTAACTTTAAAACAAATAAAAATATTACAAAAACAGGGTTTTACTTTTGGAGCACATTCATGCAATCACCCTAACTACTCAGAATTAGAATTAAAAGAACAATTAAATCAAACCAAAAAAAGTGTAAAATGGCTACAAGATAATTTAAGTGTGAATTATAAGGTGTTTTCTTTCCCTTTTCATGATATTGGTGTTTCAAAAATGTTTTATAATAAAATTAAACCAAATTTAGATTTGAGTTTTGGTACTTCTGGTATTAAGAACGATGAAATATTAACGAATCTACATCGTTTAGATATGGAAAAAAACAAACAAAATATCAAACCATTTTTAATAAAAGAGTATTTGAAATATATTTTTAAAACACCATTTGGTAGAAATACTATTAAAAGAAATTAATGCTACTAGAAAAATTAAAATATAATTTTGAAAAATATAAAAATAATATTGCTTTTTGTATTGAAGAAGTTAATTATACATATGCTGATTTTTACAGAAAAATAGCAGCAATTCAACAAAAATTCAATTACTTAAAAATAAAACCAAACGATATTGTTATTGTCAAAACTTATAATGACATTGAAACTTACGCTTCTATCTTTGCTATTTGGTTTTATGGAGCAACTTTTGTTCCTATCAACCCTACACATCCAAAAAAAAGAAATACTTTAATATTAAAACAAATAGAATCTAAAATTATTATTTCTAGCAACCCAATTGATAAAGAAGCAATTAGTACGAAAGAACTAGAATATTTAGATCAAGAAATTATATTAAATAAATTTGAAGATCAACATATAATGTATATTCTTTTTACCTCAGGAAGCACAGGAATACCAAAAGGTGTACCGATTTCTTTAAATAATATTACTGCATTTATTACTGATTTTAGCAATGAATTTACTTTGAATTCAAGAGATAAATTTCTTCAAATTTATGATTTAACTTTTGATGCTTCAATACATTGTTATTTATTACCTTTGTTTTTAGGCGCTTGTGTTTATACCGTTTCACCAAAAAAAGTAAAATATCTCGAAGCTTATAAATTAATGGATAAACATGAAATTACTTTTGCTAAATTTCCACCTTCGGTTTTATCTTACTTAAAGCCATTTTTTAATAAAATCAAACTGCCAAAATTAAAATATAGTTTACTTGGTGGCGAAGGTTTAGACTTTGAACTAGTAAAATTATGGCAAACATGCGTTAAACATACACAAATTTATAATGTTTATGGCCCAACTGAAGCAACAGTAAATTCACATATTTTCAACGTTTCTGAAAATTTAAATAGCAATAAAACATATAACGGAATTGTCTGTATTGGTAAACCTTTCGGTAATAATAAAGCAATAATTGTTGATAAAAATAACAATACTGTTTTAGTAAATACAAAGGGTGAATTGTGCCTTTTGGGAAATCAAATAACGAACGGTTATTATAAAAATAAATCGAAAAATGAATCTTCTTTCTTTATTAAAAATAATATGAGATTTTATAAAACAGGTGATTTAGCATATATAGACGATGGTGGCGATTTCATATATTGTGGCAGAATAGATAATCAAGTACAAATACAAGGTTATCGTGTAGAATTGTCCGAAATCGAAAATATTGCTAAAAAAACAAATAAAGCACTAAATTTTTCTGTAGTAAGTAAAAAAAATAAGTATGGAGTAAATGAATTATTTTTATTTTCCGAAAATTTAAAAATAGATAATAGTACTTTGCAAACGTATTTAAAACAAAACTTACCAAGCTATATGTTGCCTAAAAAAATCATCAATTTGTTGAAATTTCCAATGACATCAAGTGGTAAAGTAGACAGACAATCATTAATTTCAAAACATTTATAAATGGAATTAATTAAAGAAGAAATAGAACATAACTTAGCAGATTTTTACTTATCTTTTAAAGATGTCGCACATGTAAATTTTGAAAAAAATAATTATATCTATAACATTCATAATAATATTAATAATTGGCCAAGTTTTGTATTAACTAAAAATTATAATTCTAGTTTTTCTGATATTTTTGGTGCTACTAAAACTATAAAAAACTTATCCAAAAATTGGATTTTAGAAAGTGATTTTGTTTCAAAAAATAAAATTGAAATAAAAAACAATAAATTATTCCCTATAAAAAATTGGGTTGGAATGTTTTTGGAAATTAACAGTGTAATACCCGAAAATGAAATTAATGAATTCACCATAGAAAAACTAAGCAGTATTAATATTGATGAATGTATTGCATTAATTAACACCGTAAATTTTAATAAAAAAATATTATATAAAGAATTGTTTATCGACAAAATTAATGAACCAAACTTTAATTTTTTTATTGGCAAATATAAAAACGAAATTACCTCTACGTGCATTATATATAATAACAACAAAACAAATGGTTTGTATTTTGTATGCACAAAAAAGACACATCAAAATAAAGGTTTTGGATCTTTATTGATTAAAAAATCAATTAATTATCTAATTAAAAAAGGTGAATCGAAATTTATTTTACACGCTACTAAAATGGGAAATAATATTTATAAAAAAATAGGCTTTAAAACTTATTCAAAATTGATTATTTTTACCAAAATTTAACAAATGATTACTATAATTGAATTAATTAAAAATACTTTTAACGATAATAATATTACCGAAAAGACAACACCAAATGATGTAGATGAATGGGATTCTCTAGGTCATATTATGTTAATTCAAACTATTGAAGAAAAATTTAAAATTAGTTTTGAAATAGAAGAGTTGTTAGAATTTGATTCGGTTAAAGATATTATTAATGCGATAAATAATAAAATCACTTAATTTTATTATAATGAGGTTTAAAGAAATTAAAGTTTGTGAATTAACCGATTTTATAAATTCCGATTTATATAAAAATAGTCGTAATTTGGCAATTACACAACAGAGAGTTATTTCGCAATTAAATAACCCAAGGGCAAATAAAAATCACATTGTATTAATAATTGCAATTAATGATTTTGGTGAGATAGTTGGTTTTATTGGTTCATTACCCGACAAAATAAATAAATTACCAAATATTAATTTCTCTTGGAATAGTTGTTGGTGGATTGACCAAGAAAAAGGGAGGAAATCAGCAATACCATTATTACTAAAATTTCTAAAAGTTTGGAATAATAATGTTGCTTTTAGAGACATGACACCTGTAACTAAAAAGATAATTGAACGTTTAAATAAATTTAAAACCATAAAAAAATTAAATGGTTTTAGATATTTTTTACGATTTAATACAAATGAAATTATTCCAAAAAAGTTTAAAATACTTGTGATTTTCAAACCTTTCTTGCTGGCTTTAGATTTTATCTTAAATTTTATTATTCGTCTTAAACCAATAAACAAAAGTATTAATTACAGCGTGAAACATATTGATTTTATTGATGATGAAGCTGCTCTATTTATCAAAAAATTAAATGAAAATGAATTATTTAAGCGCAAAAAAGATGAATTAAATTGGATTATAAAATATCCTTGGGTTGTTAAAGAATCTAAAAACAAAAATCAGTTTTACTATTTTAGCGATACTTCAATCAATTTTAAAAATTATCTTTTGAAAGTATACGATAATAATTCAAATCTAATTGGTGTATTATTTTTAAACAACCATAATGGTTTATTTAAAATACCTTATGCTTATTTTAAAAAGGAAAACCTTCAAACAATTGTACAATTTACTTATACCTTTTTAATAGAAAAAAAAGCAATTTCATTTTTAACATATAATGATTTGTTAAATAATGAATTTCAGAAAAACAACAATCCGTTTTGGTACAAAAAACAAGATTTTAAAGAATTAGTGATTTTTGAAGAAATTGCAAAACAGATTAATTGGGATTTTATGTTTCAAGATGGTGATGGTGACTTTGTGTTTACCTAAGATTTAAAAATCTAATCATTAATTACCTTTTCATAAAATTGAATTAATTTTTCTTCTTCCGTATCCCAATTTAGATTATTGTAAGCAACCTGTGATGCTTTTCTTTTTAAGTATACTAAATCCGGATCATTTAATAAAAAAATTAAAGAATTATAAATTTCTATTGCATCATTACTTTTAACAATAATACTATTGTTTAGTGGTTTTAAAATCTTAGAAGTTTCTGGCAAATCAACAGATACAATTGCCATATTTGAAGCGATATAGTTAAATAATTTGTTAGATGTAGAGTACATATTGTTTTTTGTCTTACTAAACAAAATTAAACCAATATCGCAGTTTTTTAATTCTTGATTTACATTTTCATAATTTATCCAACCAGTTTGTATAATATTATTTTTTAAATGATGTTCATTTATCATTTTTTCTAGATATTCAGATTCTTTTTTTGGTGATCTTCCTACAATTTTTAAAATTACATTTGGATATTGTTTCTTAACCAATACCAATGCATTAATCATGTTTTTAAGACCTCTATTAAATAATAAGGAACCTTCATGAACAATAGTAAGAGAATCATTTTTATGGAGTATCCTGTTTTTTTCGAAAAAATGTGTTAATGAAGCATTGTATATTATTTCAGAAAGTTTTAAATTCCCTTTTTCTATAAAAAGCTTTAATATACCTGGGTTAACTGTAATTAAGTAGGCTATTTTTTTTAAATATAACCTTTTAATGATTTTTTCTTTAATAGTACCACCAACCCATGATTCATGAGAATCAAAAATTACTTTTTTTCTAGTTTTTTTAGATGCTTTAATTGCAAATCTTAAAGAAATAGGTTCGTGTGCATGATATATATCTGCGTTGAAACTTATTATAGTATTGATTACATAACTTTGAAAATCACCTAAAAATATTTTTTTTAAGAATCTATCTATTCTAGTTGTAGGTGGTAATAATCTTACAATTTTCACTCCATCAACAAGAATTTCATTTTCATTATTTTTATTTAAAATATTACCAGACATATCTTTTAAATCTCCATCTTTATTAGTTAACGTTAGGTAAGTTACATCAAAACCTCTTTTAACTAAACTTATAGATTCTTTATAAAAAATACGATCATCTTTTGCCGAATGTTGTAGGGCAATCATTAATATTTTTGTTTTATTCATCACTGTTTTATAAATTAGATTTTAAGTATTGCTTATAAAAATATCTTATATAGATAAAGTTTGCGATTTTAGCTAATAAACTTGCTAAAATAGCACCTTTAATTCCATATATAGGTATTAATATAATATTACCAGTAATATTAAAAAAAGCTTCTAGGTAAGATACTTTTTTAAGTTCTTTACCTTTAGATTTAGCCGCTAAAAAAGCAAATGGTTTAGATAACCCATGAAAAAATAAAACAAAAGTTAGATAAAAGGTATACTCTGCAACTTCAATAAAATCTGTACCAAATAATAGTTGTACTAAAAACTCACTAAATAAGTAAAAGAAAAGCATACAACCTAATAACCAAATAGTATTAATTACAAAAACTTCTTTAGGTATTTTTTGTAAACCAGCATACTTTTTAAACATAGATTTACTTATAGAATCACTTAAAGAAAGCATAGGTGAAGTGATTAATAAAGCCAGAGAATAAAAACCTAATAAACTGGTATTAAAAAAGGCAGATAAAAACAAACCATCTAGTTTATATGTTGTTTGATTTGTTATGGCACCTTTATAATAATGAAATCCATATTTTTTGTTCTTAATCCATATAATATTCCAATATTTTTTTAAACTCGAAAAAATAGGTTTTAATTTAAAAAAATAAAAAGTAATAATAATTAATGTTGAAATTAAGTTTAATAAAATTACATTTTTTAAATCTATACTTTTAAATAGTAAACAAAATAGTAAAAAGAAAATGAATAAAAATTTTGGCAATATATTATACCATGCATTCAATTTAATTTTATTGGTTCCTGATCCGTAAGCATTAAATAAAAATTGAAAAGGAAAAATTATTGTTAAGGGCGCAAAACTTCTTAATAAATCACCTGCTGAAGTATGGAAAATATCATTAATGAAAAAACTAGAAAGCCAAAGAAATAAACTAAATACAAAACCATTAATTAAAGCAATAATAAAGCCAAGTCCTAAAATTTTCTTTTCTCTAATTGGATTATTATTAAGTGCTAATAGATTTTGTATAGATACAAAAAAACCAAATCTAAAGAATAAAACTATAAAATTAATAAATGCTATAAAAAAGGCATATTCCCCATAATTAATTTCACCTAATTCTTGAGTTTGAATTTTTTTAATACCAAAACCAATAATAATTAACAAAATATTTGACCCAAAAAGCATCAAAACTTGTTTTATATTAATTTTTTTTAAATCTATAATCATTTTAATTTAATTCTCCAGGCACCTCTTCCGAAAGTAGAAACGATTATTTCATTATATATATTGTCAATAACTAAACCGTTAACGATAACTTTTGGTAAACCTTTGCCATATTCTATCCATTTATTATTTTTTAAATAATAAACTCCATAATCATTCGCAAGATAAAGAGTTTTTGTTACTTCATTATATTCAATTCTATTTACAGGAACTTGAGGTAAATTATAGGTAATATTCACCCAATCTTCACCGCCATTTTTTGAGTAGAATACATTTTTACTTTCCCCTAAAGTTCTTGCTGAGAACCAAACTCTATTTGGGTTGTTATTATCAACTTCAACGTCTGAAATGACTGCGTAGGTTAGTAAATTTTTAAATTGATTTGAAATATTAACCCATGTTTTACCTCTATCGATTGACTTTAATAAATGATTTTGTCTTTTATAAGTTCTAAAACCGCCATTTTTAACAGGGAATTTAACCAAGTAATTTGCATAATATAAAATATTTGTGTTTGATTTTGGTATTGCCATATCTCCACCTCTACCATTATCTTTTGGTGTAATATCTTTCCAACTACCTTTTTTGCCAAAATTATCCGACACAAACAAACTATTATTATGACCAACGTATAAGATATTATCTTCTATAGGGTCTTCCATTAATAAACCGTCGCTATGCATTATCTTAATTGGTTTGCCGTTGTTTAAATACATTGTTTTAAACTTTATTCCACCATCATTAGAAACCTTTACTCTATTGTCTTTAATATAAATTCTATTCATATTATGAGGACTTGTGTAAATACCGCCTTCATGAGTTCCTATAGGATATCTAGCTGTTTTACCGTCTAAGATATTTCTATAATAACCAGCATCTTGTGTGCCTATATCTAATCTTCTATTTTTAGAATCACTATAATAAGACATTTCATATATCAGATTTGCATTTAAATTTTTATAGGCATTTTGCCAACTTAAACCAAAATCATTACTTTTAACTATGCCTGCATCATTTCCATAATAAATAACATTTTTACTATCTATTTTTACCGCTCTACAATCTTGATGTACTTTATTAGAACCAACATTTTTAAATTTAGACTCCGTTGGTTTTTTAATATGTAAATACCAACCCAACAAATATAAAACATTATTTTTTTCATGAATTTTAGGACTAAAATGATTTCCGCCTGAAATAACTTGAGTCATATAAAAATCAAAATTATTAAAATCTGAAGAATTTAATATGTATGAATGCAGTTTATATCTACGCTTTTTGAGTGATTTGTTTTTTCCGTAAACGAAAGCTGCCGAAAAATGTAACCATAATTTTTCTGTTTCCTCATTGTAATATAAAGCAACATCTTTAATGAAAGTTTCTGTTGTGTTTTTGGGTGTTTTAGTAATAAATTGTAAAAGTTTTATTGTTTCATTGGTCCAAGTTTTTCCGCCATCAATTGTTTTAAGAAAAACTTTTCCTTTATTTGAGAAAGACTGTTTTCCAGTAACGTATGCAATATTTGGGTTTTTTGGATGTACAACTATAGTTTTTAATTCAATTTTATAATTTTTAGTATTATAACTATCTTCAAATAAATTAATCATTTTGGTATAAGAGATACCATTATCTTCAGATTTATATATACTAGTTGTACTGATTGCATAAATAGTTTTATGATGTTTTGAAAGTGAAAAATCTACACCATAAAAATTATTTTTAGGTAAATGCCAATTTTTACCATTATCACTAGATTTAATTATCCCTAAACCATAATATATATCTGATGAAAAACGTTGTGGATTTTCAAATCTATAACCCGAAGAAACAAATAAATCGCCATTTATTTTTTCGATTTTATTTATTTGATGCACTGGTATATCGTCCATTATTGGCGTCCAATCTTTTCCTGCATTATGAGTCTCTAACAAACCCGAAAATGCCAAACTTATTAAGATATGATTATCATCTTTAGGATCTATCCAAATTGCAGAAACATTCCCTTCGCCATGCCAATACGTACTAGTCGCATCCGAATATTTATCTAATAAATCTTCATTAGGTACCGAAGGTCCAATCTGTTTCCAAACTAGATCTTTTGTACTGTTTTGTTGCCCTATTATTTGTTTTGTTGTATTATTTCCGTTATCAATACTTTTACAGTTAGAAAGCATCATTGTAAACAGGATAATAAATATAAGATTTTTCATAATTTTATGTTTTTACTTTATCTATAACATTTTCTGTTTTTTCTTTAATTTTCTTTATTGTTTTATCTGATATTAATTCTTTTGAAGCGATAATAATCCCAATTACCATAAGAATAATACCCATAATTTTTCTTGTTTTTCTAATAACAATTGGTGTCATTTTGTTTTTTAACTGTTTCGCTAAGAATATTTTACCTAAATCTGTTGTAAAATAACCAATAATAACAATGGTAAAATACCAAAATACTTTGCTACCATTCATCTCTAATGTTGAACTAACATATAGTACTAAACCTAACCAAATACCTAATACTGCAACATTTATAAAATTTAGTAAAAATCCTTTTAAAAAAAGACCAAACCAATTTGGTTTATCTACAATAACTAAATCCGAATCAAGAACAATTTTTCTTTTCTTTTCTTTTATAAATGTAATTAAACCATAAGCAAAAAGGATTAGTCCGCCTGCAAAAAATAATCGTGGATCATCTTTAATTTTATTTAATAAACTAAAACTTCCATAATAAGCAATGGTAATAAAAATTATATCTGCTAATATAACGCCTAAATCAAAAATTATAGCGTGTTTAATACCTCTTGTAGCACTAGTTTCTAATAATACAAAAAAAACCGGTCCAATCATAAATGAAAGAAAAAAACCAGTTAATAAAGCATTTATTATATACATTTTCTTTATTGTGTAATTGTTTTTTATTTAATTGTGTAACTATTTTGTTTTTGCGCTTTTTTAATGGTTATTATCTTTTTGTTTAACTGTTTATGTATAACGATTTCTTTACAAATTAACAACTTACAATTAAACAAATCAACATTTAAACGGTTAAACATCTTTATACATCATCAAAATCAATTATTATCTCTGCGGTTGTTGGATGTGCTTGGCAAGTTAAAATTAAACCTTCTGCAACTTCATCTTCACTTAAAATAGAATTTTTATCCATTACAGCATTTCCTTTGGTTACTTTTGCTAAACAAGAACTACAAATACCACCTTGACAAGAATATGGTGCATCTAATTTCTGTTTTAGCGCTGCCTCCAAAATATTTGTTTTTTGCGACATGGTAAAAGTTGTTTCCTCATCATCTAATAAAATGGTAATTTCTGAATTACCATCTAAACTAGTTGCGTTTTCGGATTTCGATTTACTTTTAGTAAATAACTCAAAATGAATTATTTTTTCGGAAAAATTTTCTGCAATTAAAGTATCTTTTACTGTATGAATCATTGTTTCTGGTCCACAAAGAAAAACAGCATTAAACGTTATATCTTTATATTTATTTAATACAAAATTAGTATTCGCAACATCTATTCTTCCAAAAAGACTATCTTTAGGTTGTTCTTTACTATATACATATTGAATAAAAAATCTTTCAGGATATGCTGTTTGTAAATCGTTTAATTCGTCAAAAAAGATAGTCTCAAACGCGCTTTTATTTCCATAAACCAATACAAACTTACTTTTTGGCTCTTCGTTTAAAACGTTTTTAACCATTGCCATTATTGGTGTAATTCCGCTTCCAGCAGCAAAAGCAATATAATTTTTTGAATGACTTGAATTGATTTCTAAACAAAATTTTCCTTCGGGTTCACCAATTTCAATTTCTTGACCTTCTTTTAAATTACGATTTGCATAAACCGAAAAATTTCCGCCACTTACCTCTTTTATAGCAACCGTTATTTTACCACTTTTTGTAGACGAACAAATAGAATATGCCCTTCTTACTTCTTCACCATTAATTTCGGTTTTAAAAGTGATGTATTGACCTGCAATAAATCGAAAATTATCTTTTAAATCATTAGGGATTTCAAAAGTAACTGCAACAGCATCTTTTGTTTCGCGTTGAATTTTAGCAATTTTTAATCTATGAAATTTTGACATTTAGATACATTATTATGAGTCTTCAAATGTACGAAAACATATCATAAAACAATCTATTGTTAAAACGTTTTGCAAAACCTCTTTATCTGATTGCAAAACGTTTTTAGTTTATAAAATGTCTACATATTTTTTGCAATAGCAGTTGCAATAGAAATCATTTCATCTTCAGAAATTTTTTCCTTTTTAATAAACTGAATATCTTCCATTGCTTGTAAAGGTATTAAATGTACATGTACATGTGGCACTTCTAAGCCAATAACACTCATACCAATACGTTTACACGGAATCGTTTTTTCTAAAGCAATAGCAATAATTCTAGAAAAGTTCATTAAATCTTGGTATAACTTTTCTTCTAAATCAAATAGTTTATTAACTTCCTTTTTTGGCACTACTAAAGTATGGCCTTTTGTATTTGGATTAATATCTAAAAAAGCAATAAAATTTTTATTTTCTGCAACTTTAAAACAAGGTATTTCTCCTGAAATTATTTTTGTAAATACCGACATTATCTAGATATATTTAAAATTTCTAATTTCATAACGCCTGCAGGGATTTTAATTTCAGCAACATCACCGACTTTTTTACCTAGCAAGCCTTTTCCGATAGGTGAATTGATAGAGATTTTGCCTGCTTTTATATCTGTCATGGCATCAGCAACTAAGGTATATTCAAACTCCATTTTATTAACTACATTTTTTATTTTCACTTTAGATAAAGCTAAAACTTTAGTTAAATCTAAATTAGAATCATCTAAAACTCTTGCATTTGCCACTACATTTTTAAGTTTTGCAATTTTAAATTCTAAATAAGATTGTTCTTCTCTAGCAGCATGATACTCTGCGTTTTCACTTAAATCACCTTTATCTCTTGCCGTTGCAATGGCTTTTGTTATTTTTGGTCTTTCTATATTTTCTAATTGTTCTAGTTCGGCTTTTAATTCTGCCATACCTTCTTTTGTATAATAAGATACTTTACTCATAATTTTTACGTTTACTTTATAATTTAAAACTAAAAATCTCAATACCAATAAATTATTAGTCTGAGATTAGGTTGCAAAGATACAAAATTATTCTATTTTTACACTTACTAATAACAATTTTCAAAATGAAACAGATATTCGGTTTATTACTTATTTTAAGTTTATTTTCTTGTGATGACACAAATGATAATAATCCTTTTTTACCTAATTTCCCTGTTAATTTTACAATTAATTTGAATTTAGCCGAAGGAATTAATTTAATAAATGATGGTAATCAAGATGTTTTTTTAGATCAAGGTATTAGAGGTATTGTTGTGAAAAGATTTAGTGCAACTAATTTTGTTGCTTTTGATTTAGCTTGTCCACATTTAGAATTACAAAACTGTTCTACAATGACTGTAGAAGGTTTTTTAATGATTTGCACCTGTGATGATGAACGGTTTCAAATCTTAGATGGCGCTTCGATTAGTGGTAATGTAAATGTAACTGCTAGAAATTATAGTGCTATTCTTAATGGCAACCTTTTGAGGATTTCTAATTAAAATTTGTTGGTTTTAATAAAAAAATTATTCAGAGATTATTCTAATTTTTCTAAAATATTTTTGTCTTTCTTAGTCATTTTAGAAACCACTAAATTATAAGAGTGATTTACTAATTCTATAAAAATTTTATCTTTAATTCTTTGATCAACAATAACAGTATTCCAATGTTTTTTACTCATATGATAACCAGGAATTATGTTTTCATATTCCTCACGTAACTCCATTGCTTTTTCGGGA
>JAMONN010000062.1 GCA_027065775.1 Flavobacteriaceae bacterium
CATTTTAAATTTACTCTAAATTCATCCGAAGTTAAAGATGTTAAAGCAAACATCTTATTTAGCACTTTAAAAACAAGTGTGTTTTCATCGAAAGGAAAACACTCTGTCACGCCTTTTTTGGCAAGGCAATAATTTCTAAATTGTTCTATATTCATTGTTTTTTTAATTTAGTTAGTCTTTCGCCTTACAGCGAAGCGGTCTTATAGTCTTATGTCTTTTTCCTCAAACCACTTCAAATAACTTACCATGCAAAGGTTTCACAACAGCTTTTAATTCTAAATTTAACAAAACACTAGATGTTTTATAAATTGGTAAATTACAATGTAGTGCAATGATGTCTAAAGTTTGTTTTCCTTCTTTCAGTAAATAATTATAGATTAGTTTTTCGGTTTCATCTAACTCAACAAATAGTTGTTTTTGTATTGCTTTTTCTTTAAAATCGGTTTCCCAATTTAAAATATACGCCAAATCTTTTGCTGAAGTCAAAATTGCAGCTTTATTGGTTTTTATTAAATTATTACAACCTTTAGAATACAAATCGGTTATTCTACCTGGCAAAGAAAATACATCGCGATTATAAGAATTTGCAATATCCGCAGTTATTAATGAACCGCCTTTTGCCGCAGATTCTATAACAATGGTTGCTTGTGACAAACCAGCAACAATACGGTTTCTTTTAATGAAATTTTCCCTTTCTGGTTTAGAACCTGACCAAAAATCGGTTAAAATTCCGCCATTTTCTTGCATTTTTGTTGCTTCTCTATGATGAGTTTTAGGATACATACTATCTAAACCATGCGCTAAAACTGCCACAGTTTGCAAACCATTTTTTATAGCTAATTGATGAGCAAAAACATCAACACCATAAGCCAAACCACTAATTATTAACGGATCATATTTTTTAATTTCCGCAATTAACTTTTCTAAAACCGACCGACCATAATTAGTCATATTACGAGTACCTACAATACTTAAAATATGACGTTGTTTAAAGTTAATATTTCCTTTAGAGAAAAATAGAATAGGACTATCGGCACAATGTTTTAAATTTTCTGGATAATCAGCATCAATAAAAGTTGTGATTTTTATATTGTTTTTAGAAATAAAATTGAGTTCCTTTGCTGCTTTTTCTAGTAAACTTTTTTCTTTTAATCCTTTTAATTTAAAAGCACCAATACCATCAATTTTTAAAAGACTTTCACGTTTTTCCGTAAAAACTGCTTTAGCACTTCCACAATGTTTTATTAATTTTTTAGCATTTAAATCGCCAATCCCTTTTGTTTTTTGGAGTGCTAAAAAATAAATTTTTTCTTCATCATTCATTTTTTTTATTTTTATCTACCGCAATATAAACAGGAAAATGGTCACTCATGCCACCTTGATACCAATGACCTCTATAAGTTCGTAAAGGGTTTTCAACATATTTACCATATTTATCTTTTAAAAAATGTTTATCATAAATATTCGCATTTTTAAAGGTATGTTTTCCTTGGTAAAATGTTTTAGAAAAAATAATTTGATCAAATAAATACCAATTACCTTTATGATTACCTGAACCATCGCCTTTGGCAAAAATAGATTCCATTGGGTTATAAAACTCCTCTGTTACCAAAAATTGTTTGATACTTTTATCTGTTGGGTTATCATTAAAATCACCCATTATAATAATTTTCGGATTTTCGGTTTCTTCTTTAATTTCTGAAATTATTTTTAAAACCAATTCCGCAGTTTTAATACGTTTATATTCACCACTTCTCCTAGAAGGCCAATGATTTACAATAAAATACATTAATTCACCATTTAGTTTTCCTTTTACTAAAAGTATATCTCTTGTGTAATCTATATTACCTATTTCTTCTTCGAATTGAATATAATACGGACGAGATTCTAACAATTCAAAATATTTTTTTCGATATAAAAGTGCCACTTCAATACCTCTTTCATCTGGCGAATCATAATGTACAATACCATAATTATATTCTTTTAAAGAACTAGAGTTTATCAAATCAAAAACTACTTCATGATTTTCAACTTCAGCAATACCTAAAATTACTGGCGGATGACCTACATCATCATTACCTATGGTTCTTATTGCTTTAGATAATCGTTTAATCTTTTTTTTATAGCGTCTTGGCGTCCATTTTTTACTACCTTCAGGTGTAAAATCATCATCATTTGTTTCAGGATCGTCTATGGTGTCAAATAGATTTTCAAGGTTATAAAATGCAATCGTAAATTCTTCTTTATGTTCTGTTGAGTTTTCCAATAAATGATTTTTAAAAAGTTAAAATACAAAAATCTTTTCGATTTATTTAAAATAAAAGAGATTAAACCTCAAGGTAAATCTAGAGGTCCAATAATAGAAAACAACCATCATGCCAAAGACATGATAAAAAGGTTGAAGTATTTAAACCAATATCCTGCTAAAAATCAGTTAACTAAAAAATTGAAAATAATTTTTTAGAACCTCACTAATAAACTAAAAGCTTTACTTTTGCAGTATGAATGAAAATGAAAATAATTTAGAAAAAGTTATTTTAGTTGGTGTTATTACACAGCAACAAAACGAAGAAAAAGCAAATGAATATCTAGATGAGTTAGAGTTTTTAGCTTTTACTGCTGGTGGAATTGTATCAAAACGATTCACGCAAAAAATGGGCATACCAAATACTAAAACCTATATTGGTAGTGGTAAATTAGATGAAGTTTTTAATTATATCGAAAATCATAATATTGGTACCGTAATTTTTGATGATGAATTAAGTCCATCTCAATTACGAAATATAGAAAAGGTTTTAGATTGTAAAATACTAGATAGAACCAATTTAATTTTAGACATTTTTGCACAAAGAGCACAAACATCTTACGCAAAAACTCAAGTAGAATTAGCACAATGTCAATATTTACTACCTAGATTAACGAGACTTTGGACACATTTAGACAAGCAAAAAGGTGGTATTGGTATGCGTGGTCCTGGAGAAACAGAAATTGAAACCGATAGACGTATTATTAGAGATAAAATAACTGTGTTGCGTAAAAAACTGATTGTTATAGATAAACAAATGGCAGTACAACGTAAAAATAGAGGCAAAATGGTACGTGTTGCTTTGGTTGGTTATACCAATGTTGGCAAATCTACCTTAATGAATCTTATAAGTAAAAGTAGTGTTTTTGCCGAAAATAAGTTGTTTGCAACTTTAGATACAACAGTTAGAAAAGTAGTTATTAAAAATATTCCGTTTTTAATGACTGATACTGTTGGTTTTATTAGAAAATTACCAACGCAGTTAGTAGAATCGTTCAAATCTACTTTAGACGAAGTTAGAGAAGCCGATTTATTATTACATGTGGTAGATATTTCGCATAAAAATTTTGAAGATCATATAAATTCTGTAAATACTATTTTAGGTGAAATTAAATGTAATGACAAGCCTACATTAATGGTTTTTAATAAAATTGACGCTTATACACATGAAACTATAGACGATGATGATTTAGAAACCGAAAAAACAGCAATTCATTTTACCTTAGGAGAATTAAAAAACTCTTGGATGAGTAAAATGGAAAAAGAAAATACTACTTTTATATCTGCTATAAACAAAGAAAATATCGAAGAATTTAAATCTAAAACTTATGATGCTGTAAAGAAAATTCATAAAACCAGATTTCCGTACCACGATTATTTATACCAAGAATATGATCACTTAACCTAAAGTTATGAAAATTAAAATAATTACACTTTTATTCATTCTATTATCCCAAACAATATCGTCACAATGCGCTATGTGTAAAGCAGTTGTAGAGAATGGCGATGCAGATATGGCAGAAGGAATTAATTCTGGTATTACCTTTTTAATGCTGTTTCCGTATCTGTTTTTAGCAATAGGAATAATTATCTATTATCGAAATAAAAAAAGAGACGCAAAAAAATTGTAACATCTAAACAGATTAAACGTCATACAATTGTACAAAAGTTAACTTTAAATGCTAAAAAGTTTGTTACCTAAAAAATTAATTAATGGCGAACACCATATGTCCGCTAAAAACAATAAATATAAACACATGAAAGCAAAAATCACACTATTATTACTACTAATAAGTGTTAGTTTATCTTACTCTCAAAAAAAATGGTCTTTAGAAGAATGTGTTAATTACGCATTAGAACATAACTTAACTATTAAAAGAACTTTACAAACTAATCTATTAGTAGATGAAGATGTTAATATTGCAAAAACTAATTGGTTGCCTTCTGTTTCTGGTTCGGCATCTCAAAATTTAAATTTTGGTTCAAATATTAATCCATCAACAAATTCAAGAATAAATACACAAAGTATATCGAATGGCTTTGGTGTAAATGCATCTATGGTTTTATTTGATGGTTTTAGAATTAAAAACGGTTTATTAAGTGCCGAAAAAAATAGAGATATAAGTAAATTAGACTTAGAAAAATTAAAAAATGATATTTCTTTAAATATTGTTAATTCTTATTTAAATGTTCTATTTCAAAAAGAAAGTTTAAAAGTTGCTCAAGCAAATTTAGAAATCACCGAAAAATCATTAAAGAGAACACAAGAATTAATTGATGCAGGAACACAACCAAGAGGTAATTTATTAGAAATTGAAGCAACAAAAGTAAACGACGAAAATGCGATTGTAATTGCGCAAAATAATATCGATTTAGCATTGTTAGACTTATCTTTAATATTACAATTACCTAATAAAGAGTTTGATGTAGAAACTATTGAAATAGAATTAAACGAAGTAAGTTTAAAATTAAATAATACAGAAGACATCTATAATGTTGCTTTAACAAAACAACCAAATATTAAAAGTTCTGAATTAAGTGTTGAAAATGCAGCAACTAATATTGAAATTGCAAAGGCAAACTTTTTACCAAGCGTTACATTAAATAGTGGTTTAGATACGAGATATAGTCATATTAGTGGTATTGATAATTTTTCTAATGAGTCTTTTATAGATCAACTAGATGAGAATTTTGGTCAATTTATTGGTCTAAATATTCGCATACCTATATATAATAAAGGCCAAACAAAAATAAATGTTAATAGAGCGCGAATAAATCAAGAAATAGCAAAAACTAATTTAGAAGACCAAAAACGTGGTCTTAGAGAAAATATCGAAAGAGCTTATATTAGTGCTAAAGCAACCTTAAAAGAATATGAAGCCGCTACAAAATCTTTAGAAGCACAAGAATTAGCATTTAATTTTGCACAAGAACGTTATGCTTTAGGTGCGACTAACTCTTTTGATTTTGAACAAGTAAAAAACAGATTGATAAGTGCTAAATCCGCAGTAATTAGAGCCAAATATAATTACGTATTTAGAACAAAATTATTAGAATTCTATTATGGAATACCTATTGTAATAGACTAAAAATTATTTCAGTAAAGGTTTCACTTAAAGTGAAACCTTTACTTTTTAGAATTAATTCACGGCGTCATTTAAAGTGACACCGTGAATATTTAGTACCTTTGTCGTTAACTTAATTTAATGCAAAACCCAACTTACATATTAAATCTAGAAACCTCGACTAAAAATTGTTCGGTTAGCATTTCATTAAACGGAAAAGTGTTAGCGTTAAAAGAAATTTGTGAAACAAATTTCTCTCACGCAGAAAAATTGACTCCTTTTATTAAGGATGTTTTAACAGAAGCAAAACTAACTTTAAAAAACTTATCCGCAATTGCAATAGGTAAAGGTCCAGGTTCTTTTACAGGTTTGCGTATTGGTGTTTCATCAGCAAAAGGACTTTGTTTTGGGTTGGATATTCCGTTAATTTCAATTCCTACTATGGAAATTTTAGCCAATGCAACAACCGTTAATGGTTATATTATTCCGGTATTAGATGCCAGAAGGCAAGAAGTTTACACGGCAGTTTTTAATAAAAATAAAAAAATTGTAAAAGAAACTTTTAATCATGTTTTAGAAGAAAATTCATTTTCAGAATATTTAGATAAAGATGAAGTTATTTTTTTAGGCGATGGCGTTACCAAAACAAAAGAAATAATTAAACATAAAAACGCAATTTTTTTAGATGATTTTCATCCTTCGGCAAAAGAAATGTGCAAACTAGCATTTGAAAAATTTAAAAATAAAGATTTTGAAGATGTTGCTTATTTTGAACCTTTTTACCTAAAAGACTTTTATGTTACGCCATCTAAGAAACAAAAAGTATTGTTGTAAAAAGAATTAGTACAATACACAGCACAATTAAAATTACACCTCTATTTTCTAAAGAAACTTTATTTAGTAAAGATATTTTATCTGTAGTTTCTTGAAATAAAACAGCAAAACCCTCAGGCTCATTATGCTTATAAATTGTAACATCATACAATTTTAAAATTTCTAAAGATTTTTCAACATCTTTTTCAAACACCTGTAATTTTACGCCACCAATGGCATTAGATAAAAAATTATCCGTTTGTACCGTAAATTCATCTTTTAAAAAAACATAAATATCTTCAGATTCTAATTTACTTTTAATAATAAAAGATTCTTGTGGTAATTCAAAAGTAATTAATGTTATTAGGTTTTCCATAAATTACAAGGTATAAAAAAGTTCTAAGACATCAATATTTTGTTGCTTGTTTTTAGAATGAAATTTCTGTAAAGTAGCGTTATCAATCAATTGAATGCCGCCAATACGAATGTGACAATTAAAAATACTACTATTTTTAACCAATAAACCGATTTCATTTTGTGTGAATTTCTTGTTATGAGAGGATAAAATAATATCTAACCTATTTGTTTCAGTAGCTTCTTTTAAATGTATTTTTATTGAAAATCCTTTACTGTCTGTTTTTTGAAACCAGTTTTTTGTAATTAATCCTTCATTTGATTTCTTGTAAAAAACACTTTTTTCTAATTTGATTTTAGGATTTAAAACTTTTAAAATGTTCAGAAAGTTATTATTAAATAAAATACTTTCTATTTTAGGAATTTCATCAAATAAATCAGTAATAAACTCCATTTTAGGAGTTTGAATTTTAAAATAAGCATTTAATAACTGATTCATTTTCTTAATCTCTCGCAAACTAAAAACCTGATTCAAAATTGCAGAACCTTTATATTTTAGTTTATTAGACATATCTATTAATCCTTTTTCTGAAATTTCGGTTTGATAAGATTCTGTCGCATACTTTAAGCGCTGTTTGATTTTTCTTTTTAAAAAAGGTGGCGAAATTACCCGAATGCCATCACCTAAACCTAAAATCTCTTTTTCTAATTCAAAATTATGTTGCACATTTAAAGAAATAGTAATGCCAAAATTGTCTTTTTTAATCAGTTTTTGCGAAGCGTGAAAAGGTTTAGTTTGGACATAAGGCGCATGTTTATTATAAACAAAAAGTATGATTTCTTCGGTTTTTAAATCCGGATTTATAGAAACGCCAATCGCCTTACTAAAATAATGTTCTAAGTCATATTTACTGTTGTATTTAAACTCAATTTCACTTTCTTGTAAGTCAATAATTCGATCTAAAGCTAAATTTACCAAATGCTCTTGCCCGTCTCTAATACCAATAACAAACCAACGATTTCTAAATTCTTTTAGTAGATAAGCATGAAAGTCAAAAGTTGCCGCTTGTCTTGCTTTAAAGGATTTGTAGGTTATTTTAATTGCTTTTTTAGTAATTATTGTTTGGTACAATGTGTCTAAAAAATTTAATCCTTTTAAGTTTTCATTCTTTTCAAATTCAATTACTGGTTTGGTTCTTGTCTGATTAGAATATACATGATCTTCCAATTTTTGAATAACACCATTTAAAGCATCAAAATGCGAAAAACCTTTAAATTGTTTTAAAAACGCAACGGATTCCGACAGTTTTTCTAAATCTTGACTACTAATTGGTAGATTGGTAATGCTATATTTTTCTTCTTCGTAGGTATAATATTTACGATCAACTACAATAATTGGTGCGTTGTAACCTAATTTGTCACTTCGCATATTTTGAATATCTAATTGAACAGTCCGTTTACTTACATTACAATCTTTTCCTTCGTATTCGTATAAAGCGTCTGAACATTCTTCTATTAAATCGTCTAAAGTCCATTTTCTAAACCTGTTTTGCAAACATTTATCAATGGTTTTATATCTAATTAATGCGTTTTTATTTAGTGCCATTTAAAAATTTTGCAAGTATTTATTGTATATTTATTTTGATTATCAGCAGTTTAACTGAATAGCACTTCAAAAATAAGTAATATTTTTTTATTGCGCAAAAAGATTGCGTACTAGTTTAGAAATATTTGCAATGTAAATAATTCAAAGTAGCTATTCCCTGAGGTTTATTGGACGAAAACATCAGGGCAAACCAAATTAAAGAAAAAACAATTAAATTTAAATATTATGAATACAGAAACAAAAATCAACGGTCATACTTTAATCAATTTAGGGTTTATTCCTGGTAATTGGTTTACAGAAGCGATTAATCATATTAATGAAAACGCTTTAAAAGATGAAAAAATGCTTAACTATTTAGAGCAATTCAAATTACCACCAATGTTGCCTTTGCAAGAAAATGTTGCTTTTGCAATAAACATTAAAGCAGAAAATGAATTGGAAGAAAAAAATGTAGCAGATGTTATCGCAACCATGAAAGAAGTCATGAAAACACCAACAGTTGTTGGCGGATCTATTATGCCAGACGCTTGTCCAACAGGTAGAATTGGTGTAATTCCTGTTGGTGGCGTTGTAGTTACAAAAAATGCGATTCACCCAGGAATGCATTCCGCAGATATTTGCTGTTCGGTAATGTTAACCGATTTTGGTAAAATAGAACCAAAGTTAATTATGGATGCTGCACATAAAGTAACACATTTTGGTCCTGGTGGAAGAGAAAGAGATTCTCAATTTAAATTTCCACCAGAGTTATTAGCACAATTTGAAAACACGATGATGTTAAAAGATAAAAACATGATCTCTGTAGCAAGAAAACATCTTGGTACTCAAGGTGATGGAAACCATTTTTTATTTGTTGGTGTTTCTAAAAAAACAGGAAACACTATGATGATTACGCATCATGGTTCACGTGGTGTTGGTGCGATGTTATTTAAAAGAGGAATGAAAATCGCTGAGCGTTTTAGATTGCAATTATCTAAAGATACTTTAAAGCAAAATGCATGGATTCCTTACAATACTTTCGAAGGAAAAGAATATTGGAAAGCCTTGCAAGTCATCAGAAATTGGACAAAACAAAACCATATTTGTATTCACGATGCAACTGCCAAAAAAGTTGGCGCAACGATTGAAAATAGGTTTTGGAACGAACATAATTTCGTTTTTAAGGATGGCGATTTATTTTATCATGCAAAAGGTGCAACGCCTTTAAACTCGAAATTTATGCCAGATATTACCGGTCCAAGATTGATTCCGTTAAATATGGCAGAACCTATTTTAATTGTGGAAGGCGAATCTACCGAAACAAATTTAGGTTTTGCTCCTCATGGAGCAGGAAGAAATTTAAGTAGAACACAACATAAAAAGAACAAAGCTGATAAAACAATTGAAGCAGTTTTTGAAGAAGAAACACAAGGTTTAGATGTGCGCTTTTTTTCTAATGAAATCGATATTTCGGAATTGCCTTCTGCTTATAAAAATGCCGAAAACGTTAGAAATCAAATGGATGAATTCGGTTTAGGTACTGTAATTGACGAAGTAATGCCTTATGGTTCAATTATGGCAGGCGATTGTCAGAAAAATGCACCTTGGAAAGTTAGAGCGAGAAAACGTTATGAAGCAAAGATGTTGGCTTTGGAAAATAAAAATGAAAAATAATTTTATACCTGTTAATTAATTTAGCAGGTTTTTTTATTCCATTATTTTATTTGGATGTTGACTTGTATTAAAAACACGCATAATATAAATGATATCATCAGTAATAAAATAAACCATTTTGAAACTCCATTTCACAATAAATCGAATATTATCATTATTAAAACTAGGCTCTTTTGGGTAAGCAAACGGAAAAATTTTAAGAGAATTTGGTAACTCTAATAATGTATTTAAAACTTTAATTGCATTTTGAGGACTTTGTTTAGCAATATAACTTACATTATTATTTAAATCTTGATGTGCTTTTTTATCCCAAATTATTTTCATTCAAAATATTATTTCTAACTTCTTTGGTAGTATATAAAGTTGCTGTTCCGTTTTTTATTGCCATAATACTTTTATTCATTTCTTTAATATATTGACTTTCGTAAATGGGTTTGCCTTTAGCATATCCAACAATATTCTCGCTTTCTATAAGTGTTTTCAACTTATTTAATAGCAAATCATCAGAAATTCCTAATATTTTTTGTGCTAATGAAATTTTTAAAGTTTCAGTACTCATAACTATTCTTCAATTTTTATAAATGCAATATACAATAATAATTTTATTACATTTGCAAAAAATTACACAGTAATTCAATAATGAAAACAATATTAACACAAAGCAGCTTACTACACGGAAATTATCCGTGTGTTCGTTTTTCGAATAGTTTCGAAAAAGGCAGATGCTTTGTGCTTAAAAAACGACAGATTTAATAAAATTTTTCTGTAAATAATATAAAAACACAAAGCATTCAATTAAATTGGATGCTTTTTTTTGGTCTAAATAGTAATAAAATAGTAGAAATAACGATAAAAAATTCCGAATCAAGTTCGGAATGACAATAATAAACAATAAATTTAAAAATATTCTAAAAATTAAAAATAACTAAAATAAAATCTTGAACATAAAACCAATTGAGAGACAGACAGTTGAAAAAATGTAAAAATTCGCTAAAATGCGAAGAGGAAATCTATTGCCTAAATTTAATTTAACTGTTTGATTATCAATAAAATAAATTAATTTTTTCTTGTTTAGTAATATAATTTGTCTTTATATTTGCACCGGAAATAATTTATAAAAAAAATGAAACAATTTAATTTACATATAGAACTGCCGAGTTTATCATTACAACGATTTTATAGTTGTGAAGAATCGCAAATAAAAGATATTGGAGAATGTTTATTAGAATAACTATGTAAAATACATATTTATAAAAGCATCTCCTAACCGAGATGCTTTTTTTATGCAATTAATTTGGAAGAGCAAGCCAATTGGTGGTGGCCGCAGTTTTGAACATTGTTAGGAGATAATGACTCGTGTGGGTTCGATTCCCACTTCTTCCGCAAAAAAAATGGAGAGTAGGCAAATATTGGTTTGTTGCGCTTGTTTGCTAAACAAGTCTATGTAAAAGTAGTGAAGGTTCGATTCCTTTATTCTCCGCAATTAAATTAAGGAAATGTTGAGCAATTGGTTGGCTCACCTGACTGTAAATCAGGTCTGTAAAAAGCATGTAGGTTCAAATCCTACCATTTCCACAAAGCACTGAAATAATTCAACTGTCTCTTGAGTTGTTTGTTTTAAATAATAATCAGTGCTAAATCTGAGAAGATAACGTTGGTAGTTTACTCGCCTTGGACGCGAGAGGTTGCAAGTTCGATTCTTGCTTCTCAGACAAATGTTCCGTTAGTATAATGGTTAGTACGCTTGACTTTCTATCAAGATATAAGAGTTCGATTCTCTTACGGAATACAAATGCAGCAATGGCGGAATGGTATACGCGTTGGTTTTAGAAACCAAATTTTGAAAGTTCGAGTCTTTCTTGCTGTACAAATTGACTTGTGATGTAATGGTTAGATATAAGAATTTGACTCTTATTATAGAGGTTCTTCCAAATTTCGGACTTTCAAGTCAATAAATATGGTGTTATTGTTGAAACTGGTTTATCATAGAAGGTTGTGAACTTTCCGTTACGAGTTCGAGTCTCGTATAACACCCAAAATAGAAATATAGTTTAATTAGATAAAACCTTGGTTTACGACATCAAAAATGCGAGTTCTCCCGAAGTTTCGGGATTGCTATTTCTACAAAAAATAAAAATAATTTTTATTACGCAAAAAGATTGCGTAACAGATTAAGTTATTTGTATCATAATTAAATACAACTAGTAATTCTCTGATGTTTAGTGGATGAAACATCAGAGATTGTTTGATAATTAATAAGTTCTTTAAAATATAATTTCAATTTGGTTTGAAATGTAAAATTTTTCCGTTAAAACGGAAAACAAGGTAGAAAAAAGTAATTAGAAAACCTGATACGTGTTTCTGAATAGCACTATGGTATTGTACTTAATAAGTAACAATATGCCGTTTCGGTTATTTTTGTTTTACCACACCTTGTAGGTCGAAGGTTCGATTCCTTCTCTAGTTTATTCTAGATAGTTCAGCGGTTAGAACAACAAGTTGCTTGTTACAGGTTCGAGTCCTGTTTCCAATACTTAACAATATTTGTTGGAATAACTCAATTGGTAGAGTAGCACTACACTTTCAATGTAGGTTCGAAGAAGATCACTTCTAAAAAGATCGATGAATTTAAGGTTCATTTAATGAAGTTGATTACTTCTAAAAATAATCAAAACCAAAAGAAATCTAAAACAAGTCGGTTATTACGTTTACGCAATAACACTCTTAAAAAAACCTTGAAGTTTAAGGATTCCGTACTATTAATTAGTATTACTTTTTAAAAGAATTGTTTTGTACAACTACAAACTTGTAGTTTTATAATTCACTTTTGTTTAATAACTAATATTAGGCAATGTTACTCAATTAAACTTCCGTATTTAAAAGAGGGTTTGTTTTAGATGTCTTTTACAAAAACGAATAATAAAATTAAATATAAATAAAATGAAAAAAGTAAGAATTAACGAAGGTAAAATAGGTTTGGTTTTTAAAAACGGAAACTACAAAAGAGTATTAACTAGTGGTAACTATTGGTTATTGTTCTCTGAAAAAGTATACATATACAATTTAAGTACTGAGTTTTTTGCACCAGTAAAATTAGAATTATTGTTGCAAAATATTGATTTAGAGAATAAATTAAATATTATAGAGGTATTGGACAACGAAATTGTTTTAAAATATGAAAACAAGATTTTTAAAGGTGTTTTAAGAGCAGGTAAATATGCATTTTGGAAAAGTAAAATCAATAATTACACTTTTACAAAAGTAGATTTAAGTAAGGTTGAAATTACGGAAACTATTAGTAAATCTGTTTTAAAAAAAGCAGAGTTATTGCAATATTTAAGAGTTTACGTTGTAGAATCTTACGAAAAAGCAATTTTGTTTTTAAATGGTAAAATACAAGAAGTTTTAAAAAGTGGTACATATTATTTTTGGAAAAACGATGTGAATATTAAAATTGAAAAAGTGGATTTAAGACAAATTCAGTTAGAAATTTCAGGTCAAGAAATGTTAACCAAAGATAAAACCGCTTTAAGAATCAACTTTTATGCTCAATATAAAGTAGTTGATATCAATAAAGCTTTATTAGATAATAAAAATTTCGAGAAGCAATTGTATATTTTAATTCAATTAGTTTTAAGAGAATATATTAGTGCATTAACTTTAGATGAATTGTTAGAAAACAAAATAACTATTGCAAATAAAGTTTCTGATGATGTTGGCAAGAAAGCAATGACTTTAGGTGTTCAGATTTTAGATTCTGGTATTAGAGACGTTATTTTGCCTGGTGAGATTAAAGATATTATGAATCAAGTATTAATTGCTCAAAAGAAAGCACAAGCCAATGTGATTTCTAGAAGAGAAGAAACCGCAGCAACAAGAAGTTTGCTAAACACTGCAAAATTAATGGAAGATAACGCGATGTTATTCAAATTAAAAGAAATGGAATATGTCGAAAAAATTGCAGATAAAATTGGTGAAATTACAGTTGCTGGTAGCGGAAATGTAGTGGAGCAATTAAAGACTATTTTTAGTAAGTAAATTTATTAAACTTCAAAAATAAAGAAGATTCTTTATTAGAAAGGTAATTAATTCATACGATGATTTTAAATCATCGTATGAATATTATAAAAATAATTTTGATGAAAATTTAGAATTTAATTTTATCAAATCTTCTTTAGTATTCACGTTTTGAATAATTTCATCACTAATTTCTACAATTTCTACGTCATTATTTATCAATACTTTTCTAGGGCAAGAATAACCTTGTGCTAAATAATTTAGCAAAATAGGATATGCTTTTGGTTCCCAAATAGTAATTAATGGTTCTGGAAAATTTTTACTTTTACCTTTAAATGTGGTTGCAATTTTAGACGGATTTCTTTTAGATAATAATAAATTTATAATCTCTTTACTTATAAATGGTAAATCGGTAGCTACAACTAGCCATGCTTTATTTGGGTTATGCATAAAAGCAGAACAAATGCCACTAAATGGTCCGAGATCTAAAAATTTATCCGTAATAATTTGTGTTTCATTTGCTAATTGATTTTCATCTCTAACCGAATAAAAAATATTATTTTCTGTAATAGAATCACCTAACACATCTAACAAATATTCTCGTTGAGGTTTACCGTGGTAATCTAAATTACTTTTATCGGTTCCCATTCTTTTACTTTTTCCGCCAATAAGAATCAAACCATTTACCGAAGCAATTTTTTCTTGAATTAAATTTTCTATATGATTAGAAATAGTATCTATTTCATCTATTTCATAACATTTTAAGTTTTTAATTGCGGGTTGCTTTTCCACTAAAAAATCGAAAAATTTAGCATCTTTAGTCGCTTTAATAATAAATTGAATATTATCTAACTGCTCTAAACGTTTTAAAACAGATGCTTCTTTTTCATTATCTAAAATAAGAATTTGTTGTGTTGCTTGATAATGATTTCCGTTTACAAAAACTAAATCATGCCCACTGAATTCAATTTTTAAATTATATGGATTTTCATCTTGAAGAGCCGTTTTTTCTACAAATCCGTTTTTATTAAAAGTAAGAACATCGATATTTGGCACTTGTTTTTCAAAATCATGTGACGCATCAAAATAAGCGATTTTGTGCTTTTTTTGCAATTTTTCGCTAATATTCCGTACTAAATTAGCAATATTTGAACATTTTGATCCTAAAATAGCAATTTCGTTTGGAGCAAAATTACCGTTATTTCTTCTTTTTATGTTTTTGTGTTTTCCCATTTTTCCCATCTTTTGTCTTCCCAAAGGGAAGAAATTGGTTTGTTATTTAATGCTGGATTTTTATACTTGGTTTATCTTTTATCACTACAAGTTTACTCTTATTGTTTGATTCGTGAGACTCTAAAAAATTATTTTCAATTTTTTAGTTAGTTATGTCTTTGACTTGGCGAGTCGAACTAATCCCGATTTTTTAACGGGATATTGGTTTAATACCTTTTATTAAATTTATTAAGAACCGTTTTTTTACCTTGGTACTTTTCAGTTTCTTCCCTTAGGGAAGACGGAAGATGGGATTTTACAACTTCTTAATTTTATTATAACTTGCTTGAATACCTTGTATTAAAGCCGAACTAAATCCTTCTTGTTCCATTTTATTAAGACCTGTAATAGTAATACCTAATGGTGTGGTTACTTTGTCAATTTCAGATTCTGGATGCGAATTGTTTTTTAAAATTAAACTCGTAGCGCCTTTTATAGTTTGTGCTGCAATTTTTTTAGCGTCATCACTTTCAAAACCAATTTCAATGCCACCTTGCATTGCTGCTCTTAAATAACGTAAGGCAAATGCAGTGCCGCTTGCTGCTAAAACAGTTGCCGAACCCATTAATTCATCTTCAATAAATAAGGTTTCACCTAAAGCATTAAATAATTTTTCTACGGTTTGTTTTTGTTCTTCTGTACCATTATTAGTAGCAATACAAGTCATCGATTCTTTTATCGCAATTGCTGTATTTGGCATTGCTCTAAACAATGTTGTTTTATTAATTTTAGTGGCTAAATCTGCTAAAGAAATTCCTGTTATGGTAGAAATAACCACACAGTTTTCTAATATTAAATCCGTTAGAACCTCATCTAATTTATGAGGTTGTACACATAAAAAAACCACATCTTTATGGTGAATTGCTTTCTTATTATCATTAGTAATTACAACACCAAGTTTTTTAAAATTTTCTAACGATTTATAATTTCGTTTCGTTAAAGTTAAATTTTCTGGTTTCACTAATTTAGATTCTAATAGACCATTTGCTATTGCTTTTCCTAAATTACCTGTACCAATTATTGCTATTTTCATATTTATTAATTTTAAAACAAATCCTTCATTTTAATTTCATTCTATTTTACTTTATTTCAAAAATGATAATTAGGGTTAAATGTACGGTTTTATTTTTAGGTAAAACTTGTTGTAAATGCTTACTTTTTTACAACAATAAAATAGCAGTTCTTAGGGCAAATTCATACTTTATTTTTTCTTTATATTTCCACTTATTTTGCCACGAATGCACGAATAAAAAATTTAAAGATTTTGAAAATTTCCATTCTTTCTTAAAAATAATGAGAAAATTCGTGTACTCTTGGCAAAATAATAAGTTATGACTCTGCCTTTTAGCAGTTTCCCTTTATGAATTTTTGTATTTTCTTTATGTATCTTTGTGGCATAATTAGTTATTTCTATGAACTATTACTCATCAAATTTTAAATTAGGCATTTTAGGTGGCGGACAATTAGGTAGAATGTTACTTACCGAAACTCAAAAATTCGACATTCATACTTGTATTTTAGAAAACTCTAAAGATGCGCCATGTGCACAAATTGCCAATGAATTTACAGTTGGTAATTGGTCTGATTATGATGCTGTTTACAATTTCGGAAAAACGGTTGATTTACTAACCATCGAAATTGAACACATAAATATTAAAGCTTTATTACAATTAGAAAAAGAAGGTCTAACTATTTATCCGCAACCAAAAGTTTTGCAGATTATTCAAAATAAAGGATTTCAAAAAGATTTTTACGCTAAAAACGGAATTCCAACTGCAAACTATAAAAGATTTACGAATAAAGAAGCTTTACAAAAAGCAACTCTAAATTACCCATGTATTTGGAAAACCGATACTTTTGGTTATGATGGTACTGGCGTTAAGAAATTAAATTCTATACAAGATGTAGATTTATTGCCAAATGTAAGTTGTATTGTGGAAGAAATTATTCCGTTTAAAAACGAATTAGCCGTAATTGTTGCTAGAAATTCTTCGGGAGAAATAAAAACGTATCCTGTGGTAGAAATGGAATTTCATTCGGAAGCAAATCAAGTAGAATATGTTTTATGTCCTGCAAGAATTTCTAAAGAAGTTGCCGAAAAAGCACAAAAAGTTGCATTACAAGTTGCAAATGCATTCAAACATGTTGGTTTATTAGCTGTCGAACTTTTTCAGACAGAAAATGATGAAATATTAGTAAACGAAGTCGCTCCAAGACCTCACAATAGCGGCCATTTTAGTATTGAAGGCAGTTATACCAATCAGTTTGAACAACACATTAGAGCAATTTTAAATTTACCTTTAGGTGATACCGAAAATAAAGTTGCTTCGGTTATGGTAAATCTTGTTGGTAAAGAAAATCATGTTGGCAATGTACATTATAAAAACATGAACGATATTCTAAAATTAAAAGGAGTTACACCACATATTTACGGTAAAAAAATAACAAAACCTTTTCGGAAAATGGGGCATGTTACTGTTGCAGATAAAGATATAAATCAAGCAAGAAAAATTGCGGAGATTGTTAAAAATACTATCTCGGTGATTAGTAAATAATATATCACAGAAAAAACAGTTTTATTAAAGTAATCTTATAAAGCATTTCTAAAATGAAAACATTTTTCAATAACAAATACATCCAACTAATTCCTGAAATTTCTCTACTAATTATTACTTTAATTTATTGGAATTCTAGTAGATTAATGAATCCGATAGCTTTTGTTTTTACTGCGATACTAATTTATATTTTGGTAACTAAAAACAAAATTGTAAGTTTAATATTCGCTGGTATATTTTTAACCTTAAGCTTGTATATGGTTCTTGCTTTTTTATCCGATTTTCATAAAATTGAAACTTTTGATGCACAAGCAAACAAATTCGTTTTGTATGGTGTTTTGTTTTTATTCTTTAGTATTTTAATGTCTACATTACTTATCTTAAAAAATGTAACGAGTACAACACCAATTACACAATTAAACAAATCAACGACTTAACCAAGAGAATGAAATACCAAGGAGTTTTAAAAAAAATGTTGACTGAATTTGGTTCGCCAATTCAATATTATTTAGAAATGGCTACTGATTTTGTAAATGTAAATCAGTTATTAGATAAAGAAATAGAAATTACTTTTGAGCATTATCAATGTTTAAATTGCGGTAAAGACAAAAAAATATTTGCGCAAGGCAATTGTTCTACTTGTTTTTTTAACTCTGCTAAAGTTGGCGACTGGATTATGAAACCAGAACTAAGTACTGCACATTTAGGTATTGAAGATCGTGATTTAGCCTACGAAAAACGTGTGCAATTGCAACCACACATTGTATATTTAGCATTGAGTAGCAATGTAAAAGTTGGTGTAACACGTAAACCGCAAGTGCCAACTCGTTGGATTGATCAAGGTGCTACAAAAGCGATTGCGATGTTAGAAGTACCAAACAGATATTTAGCAGGAATTGCCGAAGTTGCACTAAAAGAATTTGTAGCAGACAAAACTTCGTGGCAAAAAATGTTGAAAAATGATGTAGTAGATGCCGATTTACTTGCCGAAATGCATAAATTATCCAAACATTTACCAGAAGAAACAAAACCTTATTTTTTAGAAAATAACGAAACTGTTTACACAATGGAATTTCCTGTTTTACAATATCCAACCAAAGTTAAAAGTATTAATTTAACGAAAATTCCAGAATTTTCAGGAAAACTAAAAGGCATTAAAGGACAATATCTTATTTTTGAAGATAATCGTGTTTTTAATGTGCGTAATAATAGTGGAAATGTGGTTAGTTTAGAAGTAAGAAATTAAATCATTTTAAGGTCATATAAGATATTCCGAAAATGTATAATTTTGATCTATATAACCTTAAAGATCTTATATGGTAAATAAAATGAAAATACTATCCGTAAACATAGCAGAAAAAAGAGAAATAACCAGAAATGGTAGAACTCGTTTTACAGGTATCTATAAAAACCCTGTTAAAACCTCTATATATTTAGGTGAACAAGATGTGAAAAATGATGCTGTTGTAGATAGAAAATATCATGGTGGAGAAAATATGGCGGTTTACGCTTATGGAAAAAATAATTATCCGTTTTTTGAAGAATTACATCCAGATTTAAAATTTACTAACGGAATGTTTGGCGAAAATTTAACCTTAAGTAATCTAAACGAAACCGAAATTAAAATTGGCGATACTTTTCGAGTTGGTGAAGCAATTATTCAAGTTTCACAACCAAGATTGCCATGCGCTACTTTAGGTGTGAGGTTTGGTAGTCAAAAAATTGTAAAACAGTTGTTAAACACCTCTTTTTCAGGAATTTATTTTAGGGTTTTACAAGAAGGAAATGTCCAAAAAGATGACGAATTAACTTTGATTAAATCCGATGAAGATAGTATGACATTAGCAGCGGTTTTTTCGCTTTTTACCACAAATAAAAAGAATGAAAAAATGATAAAAAAAGCATTAAGTTTAGACCTACTTTCTGAAAGATTAAAAGGTGATATTAGACGTAAATTAAAATAACATTACCTTTGTAGTATTCAAAACTATAATAATGACAACAATAAATATATTAAACTTAAAATGTAATGGCTGCGCAAGTACCATTAAAAAAGGATTACTTTCTATAGAAGAAGTTACCGAAATTGAAGTAACCTTAGAAAATTCAGAAATAAAAATCAATACAGTTTCCGATGAAGTATTTGCAAAAGTAAAAGCAAAATTATCGAAAATGGGGTATCCAGAAGTTGGCGATGCAAATACTGTCTTACACAAAGCAAAGTCTTTTGTTAGTTGTGCAACAGGTAAAATGAGTGCAGAGTAATTCAAAATTTATAAAATGGCTTCATTTAAAGAAATAATCAACCAAGACAAACTAGTTTTGGTTGATTTTTTTGCAGTATGGTGCGGACCTTGTAAAACAATGTCGCCAATTTTAAAAGAAGCAAAAGCACTTTTAAAAGATACAGTAAAAATTATCAAAATCGACGTAGATAAAAACACTTCGGTAGCAACAACCTATCAAGTTAAAGGAGTACCAACTTTAATTTTGTTTAAAAACGGAAAACAAGTTTGGCGACAATCTGGTGTCGTTCCTACACAGCAACTTAAAAACATTATTGAATCTCACGTTTAAACAACAATACATTAAAGTTTTAAACCAAGGTAACTATTATTACTAATAAATTGCGAAACTGTGCCTATTTTTGCAGCAGTTAATTAAACTACTACTACTAAAAAAAACTATAGATATGGAAGATATGATCTTTTATGATCGTCTGCAATTTGCATTCACCATAACTTTTCACTACATATTTCCGCAATTAACTATGGGTTTATCCTTGATAATTGTTTATTTTAAATGGAAATATTTACGCAACAAAACAGAAAAATATAACGATGCTGCAAAGTTTTTTATGAAAATATTTGCCATTAATTTTACCATGGGAGTTGTAACAGGAATACCAATGGAATTTCAATTCGGAACAAATTGGGCGAAATTTTCTGAACTTACAGGCGGAATTATAGGACAAACATTAGCCATGGAAGGCATGTTTTCGTTCTTTTTGGAATCTTCGTTTTTAGCATTGTTCCTTTTTGGAGAAAAATTAATGGGACAAAAATTACATTTCCTCACAGGATTTCTAGTCTTTTTAGGTTCTTGGGCAAGTGGCTATTTTATTTTAGCGACCAATGCTTGGATGCAACATCCTGTTGGATACGAAATTTTAGATAACGGAAAATTTGTACTAACGCATTTTTCAGAATTATTTAAAAATCCGTGGTTATTACCTGCTTTTTTACATAATCAAGCAGCATCTTTAGTAACTTCTTCTTTTGTGGTTGCTAGTATTGGTACATTTTATGTCTTAAGAAAAAAACATATTGAATTCGGTAAACTATTTTTAAAAACAGGTGTTATTTTTGGATTAATTTCAACATTAGCGGTAGCTTTTCCTACTGGAGATTGGAATGCAAAAAATGTTGCAAAATACCAACCAGCAACTTTTGCTGCAATGGAAGGTATTTTTGAAACAGAACACGCAGGTTCAGAAATAGTGTTGGTTGGACAACCAAACATGGTAGAAAAAAAATTAGATAATAAAATTGCAGTACCAAATGTGTTGAGTTTTTTAACCTATCAAGAATGGGATAAACAAATTTTAGGAATGGATAAATTCAAAAAAGAAGAATTGCCAGATAATATTCCTGCATTATATTATTCCTATCATATTATGGTTGGTTTAGGAACAATTTTTATCGGTATTATGGCCTTAGCAGTTTTCTTTTTATGGCGAAAAAAACTATTTACAATAAAACCTTTACTTTGGACTATTATGTTTCTTGTACCATTTCCTTACATCGCAAATATCACAGGTTGGTACGTTGCAGAATTAGGTAGGCAACCTTATTTAGTATATGGTTTATTAAGAACCAAAGAAGGCATTTCGCCAACAGTATCTTCAGGAAATACATTATTTACCTTATTAGGCTTTGTCGCTTTATACATGTTACTTGGTTTGTTATTTTTAGTATTAGTAGGTAAAACAATTCACCAAGGACCAAAACCTCAAAATCATTAACTATGGAAATCTTTTGGTATTTATTAATAACACTAGTGTTAATCATCTTTTTTATTTTAGATGGTTATGATTTTGGCACAGGAATCATTCATTTATTTTTAGCAAAAAAAGAAAAAGATAAAGAAGTTATCGCAAAAGCAGCAGGTTTGTTTTGGGATTCTAATGAAGTTTGGTTTGTTGCTGCTGGAGGAATGTTATTTATGGCTTTCCCTACATATTATGCATCGGTTTTTAGTGGTTTTTATTTGCCATTAATCATTGTTTTATGGTTAATTATTTTTAGAGCTATTGGTTTAGAATTAAGAGCACAATTTCCGTACGAAATGTGGAAAAATATTTGGGATAAAGCCTTCGGCGTGTCCAGTTTATTATTAGCATTGTTTTTCGGAATTGCTTTAGGAAATATAGTTAGAGGTGTAAATTTAGGCGGTTTTGAAAATGGTGTTTCTGCCTACGAAGCACATTATTTTTTCTTACCATTATGGAATAGTAGTTTTAGTCCGTTAGCAGAAAACCCAGGAGTAATTGATTGGTTTACCATAATTATAGGTATTATTTCGGTAGTTACATTATCGTTACATGGTGCAAATTGGATTATCTTAAAAACGAACGCTTCCATAAACCAACAACTAAAAAAACTTGTTTTTAAACTAAGTATTGTACAAGCAATATTAACTTTTTTCTCTCTATTTATTTGGTTTAAAGTAAATCCAAATTGTTTTAACAATTTTTTAGACAAACCGTATTTAGTAGTTTTTCCACTCATTTATTTTACAGGTTTAGTAGGTTTAATTTTAGTGAAGAAACACCAAAATTTTTCTAGGAATTTTATATTTTCAAGTTTATTGATTTTTGGAGGAATTGCGTCATCATTAGCATCTATATTTCCCGTAATACTACCATCTACAAATAACGTAAACGCACCATTAACCATTTACAATACAAGCACAACTAATTATGGTTTATCGGTTGCATTAAATTGGGCAATTGTAGGAATTATTTTAATGATTGCTTATTTTATTATCCAAAAAAGATTGCGAAAAGGAAAAATAGACGAGATGGATTACGGACATTAAATTTATAAAAATGACAGAAACATTAATCTCATTAATTAGTATATTTTTTGGAATAATTAGCGCAAATCTAATGGGTTTTTTCTTTAAAAAATATTCTTTCGGTTATACAGGAAATACCATTTCAGGAGTTTTTGGAAGTATCTTTTTAATTAAGTCTTTTGGTAGTTTAGGAATTAATCCAACCATAATAATGCAAAATGGTACTGTCAACATAAATTTATTAATTTTAAATATTATGGTTTCTATTTTAGGAGGAATTATGGCGTTAATTATAATAAGAAAATTTAAATTAATAATGAAAGTAAGATCTAAAGTCTAATTTTTTTTATAATTTTATAGTGTCCGTAACTTTTTAACGAACCATTTCTAATAATGGAAGTAAATTCAATTTTAAAAAATCAATTTGAAACCTTATCAACCTCATTTCCTTTAATTAAGGAAATAGGGGAAATTGCTACATTACATCATTTTAAAAAAGATACTACGATTTTAAAAGAAAATAGTTATGTAAAGGTTGTGCCATTGGTAGTTTCGGGTTTAGTAAAAGTATATAAAGAAGAAGAAAATGGCAATGAGGTTTTACTTTACTATATAAAACCTGGTGAAAGTTGTATTATGTCTATTATGGCTGCAGAAAAAAATTTAAAAGTAAACGTAAAAGCAGTTGTGGAAGAAGATGCAACAATTATTGTAATTCCATCAGATAAATTATATCACTTACGTAAAAATTTCCCAAAATGGAATTTATATGTTTACGAATTATTCAATGAAAAATTTGAAGAAGTTGTAGAAATGGTTAAGATATTAACTTTTTCGAATAAAGAAAAACGCTTAGAAGATTATCTTAAAAGAAAAGCAAAACTTAATAACTCAAATATTATTGCTAAGTCACATAAAGAAATAGCAAATGAATTAGGATCTTCTAGAGAAGTGATTTCTAGACTTTTAAAAAAATTGGAGAAAGAAAAAAAAGTAAAACTTTCACAAAGACAAATAATAATTTTGTAATTTCACCCATGTTGTAACATATATCACATCATATTTATTGAAGACAATTGTACTTTTGTACTACCTTACTTAAATAAATTAAATGAAAAAATATATTGGCAGCAATATCATATTCATTATTTTATTTATTGAAAACAGATTCTTTTAAAATAGATTTATAAATAATTAATTAACCATTAAATTAAACATCATGAAAAAAAATGTAGGAAGTATTGACAAAATTATTAGAATCATTATTGCTATTGTAGCAGGATATTTTGCTTATAATGTTGGTTTTGAAGCTACTTGGGTAAGTTATGTATTATATGCTGTAGCAGCAATTATGCTTTTGACTGCGGTTGTAGGCACTTGTCCAATATATACTGCCTTAGGAATGAAATCTAACAAATAATTAATACCTATTAATTCAAAAAAACACTCAATAATACGGGTGTTTTTTGTGTTATAAATACAAATTTGTAACTTTTGTAACAGTTTTGTAATTATATCTTTATATCTTTTCAGTCCAAAATAATTAACTCAAAAACAAATAAAAATGGTAAAACATCATCAAATACTAATTATTGGTGGAGGAACCGCTGGAATAATGGTTGCTGCTCAAATGCTCAAAAAAAATCCAAAAACAGATATTGGTTTATTAGAACCTGCAAATACACATTATTACCAACCCGCATGGACTTTGGTAGGTGCAAATACTTACGATTACGATAAAACAGCAAGAAGTATGGCGTCGGTTATGCCTTCTGGTGTAAATTGGATAAAAGAATTCGCAGATAAATTTGATCCTAAAAATAATAAAGTAACTACAAAAGATGGTAACGAATTTACCTATGATTATTTAGTGGTTTGCCCTGGTTTAAGAATGGCACCAGAATTAGTTGATGGTTTGATAGAAGCAATGGATAAAGGGGTTGTTTGTTCTAATTATACAGATCCAAATCATACTTGGGATGTTCTTAAAAACTTTAAAGGTGGTACTGCATTATTCACACAACCAACTACACCAATTAAATGTGGTGGAGCACCTCAAAAAATAATGTATCTAGCAGAAGATTATTTTGTTAAATCTGGTGTAAGAAGCAAAACAGATGTAGTGTTTGCTACTGCAGGATCTGTAATATTTGGTGTAAAACCAATTGCAAAAACTTTAATGGAAGTTATTGATCGTAAAGATATAAATTTACGTTTTCATCATAAATTAGTAGCTGTTGATGGTGATAAACAAATTGCTTGGTATGAATTAGCAAAAGATGTAACCGCAGGCGGATGTGTTGTAATGTCTGGTGATAATGAAGGATTATCTTTAGACGAATCTATTCAATATAACTATAAAGATGTAAAAGTTACTAAAGAAGGTAATCGTTTTGGAATTCATTTTGATATGATGCACTTAGCACCACCACAAGCAGCACCAAAGTTTATTGCAGATTCAGAATTATCTAATGATGCAGGTTGGTTAACTGTAAGTGATAAAACCATGCAACATACTGCATTTAGTAATGTGTTTGGTTTAGGTGATGTTGCACAATTACCAACAGCAAAAACAGGAGCAGCAATACGTAAACAAGTACCTGTTGTTGTAGGAAATATTTTACATTTAATTAGCAATAATTCTTTAGCTAAAAAAGAATACGATGGTTATTCTTCGTGTCCGTTAGTTACAGGTTATGGTAAAATGGTTTTAGCAGAATTTGTTTATGGTAGTAAATTTCAACCAGATCCAAAATTAAAACAATTTCCTTTAATGATTAGTGATTCTTCTAAAGAACACTGGCGTTTATGGATTCTTAAAAAGTACTTATTACCTTATTTATATTGGAATAAAATGATGAAAGGTATCGAAGTATAATATATTAAAATGTTATTATAAACAGAAACCATCGCTAAAAGTGATGGTTTTTTGCTGTTTAGGTTTTAAATACTAAAAAAAGATTAATGATTGTTGATTGGAGATTGGAGATTGAAGAATTTTTAAATTCCTGCTTCAAAATCAAAAATAAGTAAACAATTACCTTTAATAAAATAAGTCGCTAAATGATTTTAAATTAAGTGAAATACTAATCTCTAATTTTTATAACTGATCTTTTATCAGTTACGATTGGTCTTACATCTTACGTCTTAAAGCGGTCTTAAATCTTTATCAGACAATAATTTAACTCTAATACCAACGTTTCTTTTTCTTTTTACTAGCAACAGATTTTCTCCCTTTTTTATACTTGCGTTTTTTCTTTGGTTGGTTTTCTAAAACTTTTTTCTCTTTAATTAAATAAGGATGTTCTGTTTCTACAGGAATTGCTTTATTAATTAATTTCTGAATTGTTTTTACATAAGCATTCTCATCAGGTGAACAAAAAGCATAAGCATTACCAGTATTATTTGCACGACCAGTTCTACCAATTCTATGCACATAAATTTCTGGTACATTTGGCATATCAAATTGAATTACAGCATCTAAATTACTAATATCAATACCACGTGAAGCAACATCGGTTGCAATTAAGATATTTACCTCTTTATTTTTAAATTCCTGTAAAGCATTTTGCCTTGCAACTTGTGATTTGTCACCATGTAAACTAGTTACTTTATAGCCATTTCTTTTTATAGCTTTTTCTAATTTATCTACACCAAATTTTGTTCTTCTAAAAATTAAAATACTTCCTTTTATGGTGTTTCTTAAAAGATGTAAACAGAGTTCCATTTTTTTCTGTTTAGGCACATAATACAATAATTGTGTAACCGTTTTTGCTGCCGATGAAGTTTGTGCGACTTCTACTGTAATTGGTTCATTTAAAATAGTTTCGGCTAAATCAATAACTTTAGTTGGCATGGTTGCAGAAAACAATAAAATTTGTTTTTTTGGTGGACAAATTTTTACAACTTTTTTAATATCATCAATAAAACCCATGTCTAGCATTAAATCTGCTTCGTCTAAAACAAGTGTTTTTATGGTATCTAAATTAATTTCTTGTCGTTTGTATAAATCTAATAACCTGCCTGGTGTGGCAATTAATATTTCTATTCCTTTTTTTAATTGCTCTATTTGTGGTTCCATAGAAATACCACCAAAAACTACTGCAACTCTTAAGTTGGTATACTTTGCATACTCTTGAAAATCTTCTTTAATTTGAAATGCTAATTCTCTTGTTGGACTTAAAATTAAAGCTCTTATTTTTTTCTTTTTTGCATCCTGATCTATTAATAAATTCTGAATAATTGGTAATGCAAAAGCAGCAGTTTTACCAGTTCCTGTTTGTGCGGAACTAATAACATCTAAGTTAATTAATACTAACGGAATAGTTTTTTCTTGAACTTTAGTTGGTTCGTCATAACCTTTTTCGGCAATTGCACGTAAGATTGTTTTATTTAATTTCAGTTCTTTAAATGTCATTATTTTCTAGTAAAAAATAGAGGTCAAAGATAGTTATCTCCACTCTGTTTGAATAAAAAACTATAAATATTCTTTCGCTTTTTCTAAAGCTTCAGCAATTCCGTTAGGATTTCTTCCGCCTGCTGTAGCAAAAAATGGTTGTCCGCCGCCACCGCCATGAATTAATTTTCCTAATTCTCTAACAACTTTACCTGCATCTAAACCTTTTTCAGCAACTAAGTTTTTAGAAATATAACAGGTTAGTAATGCTTTTTCTTCGTTTTTTGTGCCAGCAATAAAAAACAGATTGTCAATTTTATTTCCTAAATCAAACATTAAATTTTTAATTGCAGAAGCATCTAAATCTAAAGTGGTTGCTAAAAAATTGACACCATTTATTATTTGAATATTTTTTTCTAAATCACTACCAACCGATTTTGCTTTTTCACGCATTAAACTTTCTATTTGCTTTTTAAGTTTTGCATTTTCTTCTTGAATAGTAGCAACCGATTTTACCACACCAATAGGATTTTTTAACAGTTGTTTTAATTTTAAAAATTCTAAATCTTGATTGGTATAGTAATCTTTTGCAGCATCATTAGTTATCGCTTCAATACGTCTAATTCCACTAGCAACTGCACCTTCTTGTGTGATTTTAAAGTGCCAAATATCGCTTGTATTTTGTACGTGTGTTCCTCCACAAAGTTCTTTAGATTTTCCGAATTCAATCATTCTAACTGTATCCCCATATTTTTCGCCAAAAAGAGCCATTGCGCCTTTTTCAAGAGCAGTATCCATAGTGATATTTCGGTGTTCTTTTAAATCAAGTTTTCCTCTAATTCTTGCATTTACAAAATCTTGAACTTCTTGTAATTCTTTTGGTGTTAATTTTGAAAAATGCGAAAAATCAAAACGTAAATATTTACTATGTACTGCAGAACCTTTTTGCTCTACATGTGTACCTAATATTTCTCGTAATCCTTGATGTAATAAATGTGTTGCAGTATGATTACATTCCGTTCTAAAACGTTGTTTTTCATCTACAACTGTTTTAAAAGTATCCGTTACATTTTTAGGTAAATTTTTAGTAAAATGAATTATTAAATTATTTTCTTTCTTAGTATCTATAATATAAACTACGTTTCCGTTAGGAACTTCTAAATAACCTTTATCACCAACTTGTCCGCCACCTTCTGGATAAAAAGGCGTTAAATTGAAAACTAATTGGTACATATCTCCATCTTTTTTAGAAGAAATTTTACGGTATCTCGTAATTTTCACATTACTTGACAATGCATCGTAACCAATAAATTCTTCTTCATTATCATCTACTAAAACAACCCAATCATCGGTATCTATTTTACTTGCAGAACGTGATCGTTCTTTTTGTTTTTGTAACTCTTCTTTAAATGTTTTTTCGTCTAAAGTATAACCTTGTTCACTTAAAATAAGCGCTGTTAAATCAATAGGGAAACCAAAAGTATCGTATAGTTCAAATGCTTTCTTTCCAGAAACTTCTTTTTCGTTTGTAGATTTAATTATTCCGTCTAATAGAATTAAACCTTGTTCTAAAGTTCTTAAAAATGAATTTTCTTCCTCTTTAATAACGTTAGAAATTAATTGTCTTTGTGCGATTAACTCTGGAAATGCCTCACCCATTTGTTTAGAAAGTAAACCAACTAAACGATACATAAATGGTTCTTTTTTATCTAAAAATGTAAAACCATAACGGATTGCTCTTCTTAAAATTCTTCGAATCACATAACCAGCACCATTATTAGAAGGTAATTGTCCATCGGCAATTGCAAAAGCAACCGCTCTAATATGATCTGCAATTACGCGTATGGCAATATCTTTTTCTTCACGTTTTTCTGGTGACAGTTTTTGATCTTCATAACGTGTTTGTGTAATTGTTTCCACTTCACGAATTAAAGGTGTAAACACATCGGTATCGTAATTAGATTGCACGCCTTGTATTACCATACAAAGTCGTTCAAAACCCATACCAGTATCTACATGAGTTTCAGGTAAATTTTCTAAAGAACCGTCTGCTTTTCGGTTGTATTGCATGAAAACGAGATTCCAAATTTCGATAACTTGCGGATGATCCATATTCACTAATGATTTACCATCTACTTTTTCTTTGTCTTCTTTAGAACGAATATCTACATGGATTTCTGAGCAAGGTCCACAAGGTCCTTGTTTGCCCATTTCCCAAAAATTATCTGCTTTATTTCCGTTTATAATTCGGTTTTTGTCGATATATTTTGTCCAAATATCGAATGCTTCTTGATCAAAATCTAATTTATCTTTTTTATCACCTTCAAAAACAGTAACATAAATGGAGTTTTTATCAATTTTATAAACTTCCGTTAATAATTCCCATGCCCAAGAAATTGCTTCTTCTTTAAAATATTCGCCAAAAGACCAATTACCTAACATTTCGAACATTGTATGATGGTACGTATCTTTACCAACTTCTTCTAAATCGTTATGTTTACCAGAAACACGCAAACATTTTTGAGAATCTGCTATACGTTTTACTTCGGCTTTTTTCTGACCTAAAAAATATTCTTTAAATGGTACCATACCTGCATTAACAAACATTAATGTAGGGTCATTCTTTAAAACCATTGGTGCAGATGGCACAATTTTATGTTGTTTTTCTTTAAAAAAATCTAAAAATTGCTGTCTTATTTCTGTTGCATTCATTGTGATTTAAACCTTAATTTCTAATTTAAAGGCAAAAGTAAGTTATTTTTTATTAGATGTGAAGTAGAAAAAGAATTCTTAGACACGGATTTCACAGATTACACGGATTTTGATGTTTATTTAGCCTCGAATTGTACTAATTTTCACAAATTTATTGCTGTGTGAATTTCACTGATATAGAGACTTTAAGTTTACCAAAATAAACTCTTAGACTTGTATTATACTTGTTTATGTAAAAGTGTAAAAACAGGAAGCCTGAGTATATAATGAGGAAGTAATAGCGTAAAATTTTTTATGGTTAGTGCAACAATAGGAAGGTTTAGTGCAGTTATTTTGGGGTCTAGTGCAAAATGAGGTATATAAAGTGTAGCAATGTTAAGGTTTAGTGCGTAACTTTTTAGTGATAGTGCCGTTTGTTTATGTTAAAGTACAGTTTCTTGTGTTTACTGTTTCTTGTGTTTTTAACATATAAGGCATAAAAGAGCATATAAGTTTTGTTATTTGTTTTCTAGGTAGTTTATTTTATCTTTTAGTAGGTTCCTTAAATCCGCAAGTTAATTTAAAACTTCAGGAAAACCTTAAAATTTCATTTTTAGTTGTTCTTTACGGTAAATATATGTTGCATATTTTGTGTTTTTAATTACTTTTCGATTTCTTCTGTATATT
>JAMONN010000063.1 GCA_027065775.1 Flavobacteriaceae bacterium
CAAAAATGCCAAATATTTGCAAACTGTAATATGCCAAAACAATACTAAACACAATTAAATTCATCATAGAAAACAACACACTTAAACTTGAAGTTGTTAGAATACGCTCAATACGTTTATGGTCATTAATACGTTGTAAAATGTCGCCTGTCATTCTGGTATCAAAAAAGGCGATGGGCAAGTTCATGAGTTTAATAAAAAAATCGGAAACTAAAGAAATATTTATTCTTGTACTTAAGTGTAATAAAATCCAACTTCTAATAACCTCAATAGCAGTTCGACCAACAAATAAGGCTAATTGTGCAAATAATATTAAATAAATAAAGTTTATATCTTGGTTTTTAATACCAACATCAACAACAGATTGCGTTAAAAATGGCAAAATAAGTTGTAACAAACTTGCTGCTAATAAACCGATGATTAATTGCCAAAGAAACTGTTTGTATTTTATAACGTATTTGGTTAAGAACTTGAAACCAAAATCGGTGTCTTTGTCATTCTGATAGGAAGAATCTCTAGTATAGAACTTTGGTGTAGTTTCTAATAATAATGCTATTCCTTCTTCTGTATCTTCTGTGGCATTATTACCTATCCAATGCTTTAAAAATTCTTCTTTTTTGTATCTTAACAAACCGTGAGCTGGATCGCTAACATAGAAAGTATTGTTTTTTATTTTATATAAGACTACATAATGGTTTGTATTCCAATACAAAATTGCAGGTAGAGGTACCTCTTTAATTTTATTTATATTAATTTTTATGCTAAGACTTCTAAACCCAACAACTTCAGAAGCATAACTAATTTTCAACAAACTACTTCCGTCTCTAGAAGTCTCACAATAGTCACGCAGTTGTTGTATTGATATTTTTTTACGATAATATGCTGCAATGATTTTTAAACATGTAGGTCCACAATCTTTAGAATCTGGTTGTTTAAAGTTAGGAAATTTATACTTCACCATTAATTTTATTTGTCAAATTTGCTAAACCATAAAATTTCATTGCTCTTTGTTTCAATGGATTTACACTCCACTCTTGCCATTTATTAGTATATGGACTATATCCACATTTTAATGGTTTTGAAAATTTATCATCAGGATTTTCAATAAATGCTCTACAATCTGTGCAAACGTATCTAAACTCACAATCCTTACATGTATCTATTTGGTCTTTAGTAATGTTCCAATAGTTTTTAAAATCTTTATGATTTAGAGCTTTTTCTAAAGTAGTGTCTCTAATATTACCAAAACTTTGAGCCATAGAGGGACAATTTTTTATTTTCCCCATTAATTGAAATTGATATTTTTTTATATAAACAAGAATTATAATTAATAGCTTCCGTCACTTTAGGTAAATTTGAATTAAAGTATTTTGAATCAATAATACCGCATGATTTAAAAGATTTTAGTTCATTTATTGAATAAATTCTATCGAAAGAGATTTTATCATTCCAAGAATAGATCATATTTTCTTTAGCTGAAAAAAAAGTTAATTGTGTTAATTGGCTGACTTTAGAATTTAATTTCAAAATAAACTCATCATCATAAGATAGATTATATTTACATGTAATTTCAAAAGACTTAATTCTAGTGTTTTTAAAATAATTGAAAATTTTAAAAAAGTCATCAATCAATAATGTCTCATAAAATACTATAACCACTTCTTTACATCCTAATTTATCAAGTTTAGGAATTAAGTTGTCTAATTTATTAAGGTTTGTAATTGATGCTTCAATTACGGCATTAGTAATTAATGAAGGTACTTCAAATGATTTATTTAACACTGGAAATCTGTCGAACTCATCTTCATCACAATAAAATCCAAATTCAGAATCTTCCAAAAAAGACAAATAATCTTCGATGATAGTTTTGTTTTGAAATCCATATTCTTTTTTAATTTTTGGAATCGTACTTTTTTTATTTAACTCTTCAATAATAAAGACTAAATCATTTGGTATTAATTCCACTTTTGATCTTTGTAGGTCGCAAATTGTAGATCTTTTATGCCCTTTAACAACTATACAGTTTGAGAAAATTTTAAAATATTTCATACCATTCTAATTAAAGCCTTATGAGGTTTTAAGACCCTTATGGATTTAGTCTTATAATAATCACATGGAACATATTTAGAAATAAAAACAGTTTTTCTCTTTATTTCTTTAAAATTATTAGAAAATTTCTCTTTATTTTTCATGTATTAAATATTTAGCAATTTCCTTTTCGATTTTATAGTTACATGGATAGGATGTCATTCCAAATTGACCAATAGGGTTTACTTCTAAAAAAATATATTTATTCTCTTTTGAAACAATCATATCAATAGATCCACTGTTAATATCAAGGGTTTTCATGAGATTCTTTATTTTTTTTTCTATATGATTTGGTAAAGAATATGGCACATTTCTATTTGGTTTAATCAAATTATATTCTCTAAAATCAACTTTTGTTTGATTATCTTTTTGTGAAAAAATAGCCATAGACCATAATTTATCGTGCAAATAAAAAATACGTAATTCATATTTCTTCAAAATACGTTCTTGGGTATATTTGAATTCATAATTTTCGGTTAATTCTTTATTCGAAATAGTTTTGGTAAACATCATATAAACCTTATTATCTTTGATAAAGGATGCGCTACCAACAATTGTTTTAGTTATTTTTTTCTCTTTTCCAAATTCTGATGAATTATAATAAGATTTAGGAATCAATAACCCACATTTTTCTGCAATAATCAATGTAGTTAATTTATTAATACTATTATCACTTCTTTTATTTATATGCAATTTATTTTCTAGTAAAAAATATAAAAAGTCAAGGATTGATTTATTCTCATCCAAAACTATCCAATCCAATTCTTTTTTAGTATTTTGGATTTTTTTCAACGTAATAAACCCTCGTCTATACCAAAAACTTTTAATGTCGTCTAAGTTTAATTTTCTATTATTTACTTCAATATAATACTTTTTATTGTTGAAAGAAAAATTTATTAAATCATCTGGATGTAAAAGAACAAATGGTTGATTCATTAAAACCAACCATTCGATAACATTCATTGTAGACTGATCTTCTTCTACCGAAAGTATAAGTACAATCTTAGTTTTCGTGTTCATGACTTATTAACTTGCCTTTGTCTGAAGTTGTTATTGTACAAGTATCATTATTCTCTGTTGAACTTTCACTAGATTCAGTTGAATCATCACAACCAAAACCACATCCGAATGTTCTAACCATGTCGCATGAACTTGCTTCCATAATTGCATTTTCATTTTCAGCCTTAAACTGACTTAAAGTTTTTAATTTTTTCATAAAACCTTAAATCCGCAAGTTAATTTAAAACTTCAGGAAAACCTTAAAATTTCATTTTTAGTTGTTCTTTACGGTAAATATATGTTGCATATTTTGTGTTTTTAATTACTTTTCGAT
>JAMONN010000064.1 GCA_027065775.1 Flavobacteriaceae bacterium
TATGAATTTACTATTGTTGTTTTCAAATAAAATGATTGGCATCCATTCACCAACAATTATTAAATCTGCATCACCATCGTTATCAAAATCTGAAAATATAGCATCGTTTATCATTTGAATATTTGACAAATCATTTATTTTCTCAGAAATAACATTTATAAATTTTCCTTGTCTGTTTTCTAATAAATAGGGAGGATTAGTTAGTGGGTATTTACCGTTAATTACACGGCTTCCAACAAATAAATCTAAATCACCATCGTTGTCAAAATCTGCTGAACAGATTCCTTTCGAATTTGTAAGCATTTTAGGTAAATTATGGGATTTCTTAAAGTTCCCTTTTCCATCGTTTACATATAATCTATCCTGCAATAAGATACTATTTTCTTTAATTTCATAACCTCCAGAAGCTACGTATAAGTCTAAATCGTTATCATTATCTATATCTAAAAATAAGGCATCAGTATCTTCATGAATTTTATCAGTTTCAAATAATGAGGTATTAGATATTGTAAATGAACCATTACTTTTTTGAATGAATAGAGCAGCATTTTCACCTTGAGCATTTCCAATAAACAAATCATCTAATCCATCATTATTTACATCAGCAACAGCAATTGGAGAACTTATTTCAGATTGTTTTTGAGGAAGTAGTAGTTGTAAATTAAAGTCGTTAAATTTGTTCTCTTTTTGGGTATAAGTTATTCCAATTTTTTTTGGATTTACTTTTTCAAAAAATGAAGTTTTTACACTCTTTTCTTTGGTGTTTTTTGTGGCATTTTTATAGTTTAACACATACTTTTTGTTACTGTCTAAGTTTACTAATAATTGACTGTTTCCATTAGGCCAAATAATTTTCACACTATCTATTTTAAGTTTGTCCCCCAAGCCAAAATTTAACTGCTCTGCCACTGAGGATTGGTATCCTCTGCTTAGATATACATCTTTTGATTGCTGTAAATTATTTGCATAAACTTTTAAATTTGCACCAATTCCATTTTTATTATTGTTTGGACCTTTTAAGTGAAAAGAAACAAAATTGTTTTTGGTGTTGTTTTTATATATGGAAGCTTCACTGCCTTGATTATTAACCACTAAATCAAAATCGCCATCATTATCTAAATCGGCATAAATTGCTCCATTAGAATTCACTTTTGTATTTAAGCCCCAATTTTTAGTAGTATTTGTAAATTTTAGATTTTTTTCATTTTTAAAAATATAATTACTCAATTTACTTGAAGGCATCATATTAATGGCTTCTTCTAATGAAACTTTTTTACGATTTCTAATATTAATTTTCATTTGATTTCTAAAATCTTGATTTGATAAATCATGTTCAATACCATTAGTTACAAACAAATCGTTAAAACCATCATTATCAAAATCAGCAATTAGTGGTGCCCAACTCCAATCGGTTTTTGAAATACCGGATAATTGACCTATTTCACTAAAAGTTCCATTACCATTATTTAATTGCAACATATTAGACATATACTGGTAATTATAGCCAGCATTTACCATTGCCCAAAAATTTTCTGTACTCATAGTGGCCATATTTTCTTTTCCTCTAATATGGTCTTCAGCCATCATATCTAAGACAATTAAATCTGGTTTTAAATCGTTGTTAATATCTGCAAAATCTGAACCCATACTATTAAATGAAATATGTTTAAAATATGTTGAAATTTCATCTTTAAACGTACCATCTCCTTTGTTTATGTACAGAAAATCGGGTTCTAAAAAATCATTAGCAACATATATATCGGGTAAGTTATCATTGTTAAAATCGCCAATTGAGGCACTTAAACCCCAGGCTTTATTGAGTAAACCAGCTTCTTTTGTAATATTTGTAAAATGTTTGCCATCATTTCTAAAAAATTGATCTGAATTGTAGGATTGGATATTATTCTGAATAATAGGATTTATAACTGTATTATTTTGAAAATCTTCTCTGTGATTAACTAAATATAGGTCTAAGTCATTGTCTAAATCAAAATCAAAGAAATAGGCTTGTACAGAAAATCCAAAATGGTCAATACCATAGGCTGTAGCACTTTCTTTAAAAGTATTATTTTTCTGATTTATATAGAGCTTATTTTTTCGAGTTTGATGACTTTCTAATGAACCCGATTTACATACATAAATATCTAAAAACCCATCATTATTTATGTCAACCATAGTAACGCCTGTTGACCAACCATCACTATCAGAAACTTTAGCTGTATCTGTTATATCTTCAAAAGTAAAATTGCCTTTATTTAAATATAATTTATTTGATTCTTGGTTGGAAGTAAAATAAATATCTTGTAATCCATCATTATTAATATCTCCCACAGCTACTCCTGCGCCATTATAAATGTAAGGGTAGTTTATAAAATTAAAGTGAAGACTTTCTGTAACCTTATTTGTAAAATGAATATTTGTTCTTTGATTATCAATTAAGGAAAACAACGTATTTTCAGTTACCGAAGTTTTATTTTGAGGTTTATTACAGGCAGTAAAAAATAGAATTACTAAAGTAATATACTTTATTAAAAGTATACTATTACGGTTTAGTTCTTTTCTCATTAATTATTTTTAAATAATTTAATATAGTATTATATCTAAAAAATTAGAAAATGTTAGAATAAACTATATTTTAAAATTAGTTTTTTTTTATTAAAAAAACTGAATAGTTTATTTAAATCTTCATAAGTTGCTAGTTCTACATCAACAACAGGTTTTTTTAATTCTAATAAAAGTTTATTTATTTCCTTAAGTTGTTTTTGTGTTGCTTTTTTACGAAGTAAAACTTTTTTATAGATTTTTGAAACAGACGCAATATTTTTATACAATGGTAAAATAGTTGTTAGTATTGGGTTTCTGTTTGAATCTTTAAATTTAGTATAATTAGTAATCCATTTATCGAAAAAATGAATTAATTCTTCTGTGTTTTTTGAATTTTGATTATTTAAAAAGAGGTTAATGGATTTGTTAAATTTAAAACTATCAGAAGCATCAACGGTACAGGCATCTGCAAAAAGTGTAAAAGGAGAATACGTTTTGTATTCAACACCTCCAGCATTTCTAGTATAAATTTTTACGGGCTCACAAATTTTAGTTAAAACCTCCAAGGATTCAGTTTGTTGATTATTGGTGATATTTCTTAAAATAACATTTTTATTTCTAAGATGTGTAATGCCTAATTCTTCTAATCTAAAGGATACATATTTTAAGCGTTTATACATGCTTTCAAGATCTGTAATTTTTTCATCAGACCAAAATCGTTCAGCAATTGCAATTGTTCTTGGCCACAATCTTGAATCTATATTTAATGAGGTTACAAGTTCACTCCACATAGTTGCCTCTCCCCCTAATATTCGCTGCTTTTCTTTAAAGGTTAAATTATTATTATTATTATTATTATTATTGGGTATT
>JAMONN010000065.1 GCA_027065775.1 Flavobacteriaceae bacterium
TGAAAATACTAAAATAACAGTTAATTTAGTGGAAGAAATTACTGTTTGTTAAAGAAAACGTACAATTTGCATATTTTTAGAAGTGAAATTTTTGTACACAAGAAATAAAGGCTAATTTAGACTTGTGAAATAGTAAATATATATGGTTTAAAATTTATGAATTTCATACAAAATTGCAATTAATTACCCCACAGTTTAAACCTCAATTTTTTTTCCCCCAGCATTGTAAGTTTATAAAACTTTTTAGAGTTTTTGTATACTTTTTCGTGTACGTGATGAAGTTTAATTCCCCTATAAATTTATGATAAAGTAAAACTAATTAATTACTAACGTTTAAAATTTTTATTATGAAAAAACAAATTTTATTAGGTGCAGCTTTATTATTTGCTGCTAGTATGTCATTCGGTCAAGGGCAAGGTGAGGGAGTTCGTGAGTGCGGAGATTGTTCATTACCTCAACTAGAGTGTATGGATTGTTCATTTGAGTTAAACATACCAACTCAAATTGGTGCTGTTGGAGAGAATTCAAGTGAATATGATCAAGATGGTATTGATAATTCTGTAACTGTTAATCAACTAGGAACAGAAAACTTTTCTTATGTTAAGCAAAATGGTTTAATGAACGTACTTGGTGGAGTAGGTAATTCTGCCACTGTTGATCAAACTGGAAATCGTAACCATTCATGGATAAAACAAGATGGGGATTATAATACGGGTACTGTTACCCAAATTGGTGAAAGAAACTTTGCTAAGCAAGATGTTGGTGTAGGTTACGCTGAACATAATATTGCTAGTGCTTTCCAAGATGGTGATGACAATGTATCTCGTCAAAAACAACGTTTCGATAATAACTGGGCAAGTGTTGACCAAGTAGGTTTAAGCAATTATGCTGAGCAAGATCAAAGTTCTAATTTTAATTCAGTTGATGGAAGTGATGCAACTATTATTCAAAGAGGAGATGATAACCAGGCTAAACAAGTTCAGCGTGGTAGCGGTAATATTGCTTGGGCATATCAAACTGATTGGTACGGTAATGGAATGAATCCTAATATTTCTTCCGAAAACCAAAATTCAACCGCTGGAGGTTCTTCTTGGAATGATTCTAAGGTTTTTCAATATGGTAGTGGAAACGAATCATGTGTTGATCAATTTGCAAGACGCGGAGGAACTAATACCTCTACGGTTTACCAATTTTCATCGTCTTCTAATTATTCTTATGTTACTCAAAATGCTATTAACGGAACCAATAATAGTAATGTGCAACAAGGTGCGTTTATACTATTTGGTAATGGATATCCACAATGGTTTTATACTTTCACTAGTAATAATATTGCGAAAGTAGATCAAACTGCTTTTAGTGGAGGATCAAATACTAGTGATGTTTATCAAGCAGTTTCAGATAACATAGCATATATTTTACAGTTTGCTGAAACAGGTGGTACTAATATAAGTACGGTAACACAATTTGGTGATTCTAATACTGCGGGCGTAGAACAAAGCGCATCAAGTGGAGGTCTAAATACTGCTGTGGTAACACAAGGTATGGACTTTTTTGACCCTTGGACAACTGATAATCCAGCTGATGGAAATGAAGCTTATGTTACTCAAAATGCGGTAGATGGTTTTTACAATTATAGTTTTTCACAACAATTAGGTTTAAATAATTGGTTATGTGTAGATCAAACAGCTATAGGAGGTAACAACGATAGTTATATTTACCAAGATGGTATGAATAATTCTGCATATGTAAATCAAAATGCTATAGATGCAAATAATTATAGTATGGGTAATCAAAATGGTAATGGTAATAGTGCTTGTATATACCAAACAGGTAATTCTAGCGTTCAATTTTAATTGAAAACTAACGTTACATTTATTTTAAAAAAAAATGTAAATTAAATTATGTAAAGTTGGGGGGGCTTTTTCCCCTCCAACTTTTTTAAATTATACAATTATGAAATTAGTGAGTTTTATTATTATATTTATGGGGGTTAATAATTTTTTGTATGCTCAAGAAATTACAAAGCAAGAAGAGTATGTTTTAACTCAAATAAATCAATTAAATCAAAATGATAAATCCATTTTAACTAATGAAAGCCTAAAAAATGCTACAAATATCAACTATAATAGTACTATTAATAGTACTATTTATTTTAATCAAACAGGAGAAGCTAATAGTTTAAGTATAAAAAGTAATTTAAATGATTCACAATTGATTAATCAAATAGGAAATCAAAATAATTATACTTTTATTAATTATTTTAATAGCAACCCTTCTAATATGAGTATTTTGCAGCAAGGGAATAATAATTTTTTGCAAATTTATGGTCAAAATTCCATCATAAAAAACTTAAAAATTGTACAAAAGTCTAATGCTAAAACGTTAATTATCCGTAATTACTAAAATGTATCAGTGTTTTGAAATCTTCCCACAACAAATTATTCTTATTTATTTTATTTATTAGCACTTCATTTTATTGTACTTCTCAGGAAGTTATTACTGCAAAAATAGTGTCAAAAGTTGCAGATAACTTAATTGATATTAAAGCCATTGCTCAAAATAATGATGTAACATTTAAAGATGAGTATTCTTATTTGTTATTTTCATTAAAAAAAGGACAAGGAGGGAGTTATTCTAAAAATACACAATCTGGCGTTTTTTCTTTGGAATCTAATGAACAAAAAGTTTTAGCTACGTTAAAAATTAATATTCAGGAAAATGAAGAATGTAAAGTATATTTTTACATTAGAAAATCTGGGAACCTTATTTCAAAAGATTCTGTTGTAATTGTTGCAGCTGAAAAGGCCGATAAAAAGGTAGTAGAAGAAGATGATTTTGAAATTAAAGGTATTGTTATAGACAATGCAATTACTAAATTAGGGAAAGACTTTCATGATTATTTTTACCAAGCTTATTTAGTTTCAGGAAATCAATACCCTTTTATTATCACAATCAAAGAAAGGCCATCTTTTGGGAGAAGCAGTATAATAACATTGCAGGTTGATGATAAAAAAATTATTGAATTTTATTCAAGACCCGATGAAGAATACCTTAAAGAGTACGCAAGATTGGCCTTACAGCGCTTAAAAATGTTTGACAAACAAAGAAAATTATTATATAAAAACAGAAGAATATAATTATTTTTTAATACATTTAGATTATGAAAAAGCTTCAAAAAATTTTCACAGTTATTATTTTTTTAGTCCCTTGTTTTTTATTTTCACAAAATTTGGTTTATAAGCCAATAAATCCTTTTTTTGGTGGTGATACATTTAATTATCAGCAATTATTAGCTGCAGCAAATGCTCAAAATGACTTTGAGGAGGATAATGGTTTTGATTTTAGTCAGCCAACTGATTTGGAAAATTTTAGCGAAAGCTTAAACAGGCAGTTGTTGAACTCTATTTCAC
>JAMONN010000066.1 GCA_027065775.1 Flavobacteriaceae bacterium
ACATAAATCACTCAAATCTTGATATTTGATTGGTTTTATCAATTTCAAAGTTAAAAATTCATATAATTTTTCAGTATTTCCCGTATTTCCCATTTCAGATATTTCTGAGTTTTTATTGTTGCCAACAATTATATATAAAATCATTTTAATGTTTTATACATATGGTAGACGAAGTTAGTGAAAATAAATGATAAAGTCAAATCAATCATTTAAAAAAATGACGCTATCTAAAACAAATCAATCACATAAGTAATCTTCAATGCAATATTATCTTCAAATTTATTAAAATGATATGCGCCATAACGATAAAAACTACTTACGCCTAAACCATAAAATAATTGATTTACCACAACACCAGATTCTATAAAACCTTTGTTCATAGAAATAAAATCAACACCTTGATGGTTTGCTCTATTTTCAATATCGCCAATAGCAAAACGTGTAATTACACTTAATTTAGGTTTGAAATTTTTACCAATTCTAAATTTTTCAAAATTTTGTCTTGCCTGAAAAGAAACAAATTTATCCGATATAAATTCATTAAACAACATAGTTTCGAATGCGTTAGTACCCGAAAAATTAATTCTCGCACGCCAAGGATCAATCAATGAATGGTTAGGTGTTACATTATACAAATGTGATAATGGTGCTTCGCCATTAACATAACCTGCTTTTAATAAAAATTCTGTAGAACCACTTTTTATTGTTTTAATTTGATATTCAATATTTAAATCCACTTTTTGAAAATCAAAATCACTATCTAAAATATTATCAAAACTTTTAGTAAACTCTGCTTTTATAATCGGATATGCTTTCTTAACAGTAAATTTACCTTTGGGCGATTTTAAATATTTACTAAAAGGCGTCCAATAGAAAGCAAGTGTTAATTTACTTAAATTATAATCGTTTAATAATCTATCTCTACTTATAAAAGTATATTCAAATTCGTTTTCATAAGTACCTGCATCAAACTGAAGTTTACCAGATAACCTTGGTGAAATATTATGATGTAAATGTGCTTCGGTTACTTTATAGGAATAAAACTGACTGATATTCAAATTTCTTGGATTTATAATAGCAAAGTTAGGTTCTTCAAATAGTAATTTTGATTTTGCTGCTTCAAAAATATCATTGGTAAAACTACCGCCAAACCAAGTATTAGTACTCTTGTTTAACAACACATTTGCGCCATAGTGAAACTTTAAAACCTTATCTTTATTGCCTCTTGCTACATACGCATTTAAGCGAAATTTTTTAGATAAATTATCATTTGTTGTACCGCCAAAACCTAAGCGAAATCCCTCATGATTGTTAAAATTCACCACATTACTCAAATCAATATCTAGTAATTTTGTTGCAAACTTTCCTTCCGTAAATTTTCTTAGTATATTTAATTTTCGCTCAATTTTTTTATCTTGTACAATACTATCCAAAAAAGTATAGGTATTTATATCTTTTTGATCTTTGGAGTCTAAATTAAACGCATCCCAAATTTTTGTATTTCTATCTGCTGCTGCTGCATTAATTTCTACAGCACAAGAGTTTCTTGCAATATGTACAGGTTTATTAATTTCTACATTAAAATTATCTGTATTTATTAAAATGTACGAAACATCTTCTGGACTTATATTTTTATCCGAAACATAATTTGTGTTATATCCTATTAATTTTCGGAATGCTTTTATGCTTCGTTTAGAACTTCCTTTACGTAAAAAAATAGTAGTTTTTTTAGGAAACCAAATCGTTTCATTTTTTAGATATTCATAATCTTGTTCTACAAAAACAATAACTTTACCAATAATCTTTACCTTACTTTTTAGTATTGCAAATGTTTTTTTATCGATATGCAACTCACCTTTTAATCCGATAGATTTTTTTCGTTTAATAGACTTAAAACTAACTACATAATGTGATTTTTCACTGTTAAATTCATCAAAATAAAATCGATAATCTTTAAATGTTTTTTTTGCTAACGGACTAACATATTTAGTTCCTAAAATAACAACATCTTCTTCGTAAAATGAAATGTTTGTAATACCAAGTGCTAAAAATTCATAAATTGGTTCTTGAAAACCAGCCATTTTAGCAGCTAAGATATTCTCTTTTTCTTTGCCGTTATCAAATTTATGTTCTGCTATTTTTTCGGATATATAAAAATGCTGATCTGCAATTTCTTTTTTAAAGAAGTAGTTGGTAGAGTCTAATTTTTTAAAATACTTTTTATTGTTTTCTTCTACAAAAACAGAATCAATATTACCTTCTATTAAAGAGTTATCTACACTAAATATTAATTTATTATAACTATTATATTTATACGTTTTTAACTTTTGCTTTATATAATTTTCTTTCTTATTATCTATTACTTTTTGTATTATTTGGTTTGGAGACAACTCAACTTCTTGCCCGAAAACAAAAACGGAACAAAACAATAATAATAATATGACAACAATTTTTTGCATTAATAAACTATAGAGTACAAAATAACAACATCTACTAATATAACTAAAAAAGTAATTGTTTATTTTTTGTTAAAAAAATATTTTTTACTTATTAAGTAATAAGCCAATTTTAATATCTAACTCTTCAATAAAATCGCCAACTTTTTTAAAAATAATTTCACCGTTTTGATCAATTATCATATTTAGCGGAAAAATAGAAACATTATAATCACGAACAATAGAATTATCGGAAACAGTTTTATAATTAAATTTATGTTCTTTTAAAAATGCCTTGATTTTTTCTTTAGACTCAAATGTAATTGCAATAAATTCTACATTTTTATTTTTATATTTCTTAACCATTTTATTTAATTCGGGCATCTCTGCAATACAAGGTGGACAAGTTGTAAACCAAAAATTAAGCACAACTACTTTACCTTTTAAATCGGCTAAAGAAACTTTTTCACCTTCTAAATCTACTGTTGCAAAGTTTTTTGCCATAATGCCAGTTGTAAAATTAGCGTTAGGGTCTTGCATAGACATTGCTTGTTGCAATTGCTCTTTTTCCTCTTTTGTAGATTTTCTAAAAACTAAAGCTATTGGTTCGTGTTGTTTATTTCCGAAAATTACAGGCATGAAATTACCACTCATCATAATGTCATTTATCTGATTCGCTGCAATTATATTACCATCAATAGTATACATTTTAATAATAGCAGGATTAAACTGCACATTATTTTCAATCATTTCGCTTTCCTCCATTTCGTGTAAGTCTTTTGAAATAAACGAATATTCTTGTGCAAAAAACACAATACTTTGTAAAAGGATTAGTACTGTTAAAATTATTTTTTTCATGTTTTTATTTTAAGACCATTATTTTAATGGCAAATTGTTTAATATTATTTTTTTAGAATTGTCATTCCTGCGAAGTTGATAGTAAAACCTTATTTTATTGTTTTA
>JAMONN010000067.1 GCA_027065775.1 Flavobacteriaceae bacterium
ACAAATATTAGAGGAATCAAAATTGCGTACCCAAGTAATGGTGCAGATTTAAAAGGTTTGTTAAAAGCGGCTTATTATGACCCGAATCCTGTAGTGTTTTTAGAACATAAAGGTTTGTATTGGTCTAAAGTAAAAGGAACACAAGGAGCAACCTCGATAGAACCAGCAGAAGATTATATGTTACCTTTAGGAAAAGCATGGTTATTACAAGAAATTTGGAAACAAGAAGACTTAGAAACCATAACGATTGTAACTTACGGAATGGGCGTTCATTGGGCGATTAACGCATCCGAAGAGTTAAATTTAAAGAAACAAATAGAAATTATAGACTTAAGAACTCTTTATCCTTTAGATGAAGAAACGATTATGAAATCTGTTAAAAAAACAGGAAAATGTTTGGTTGTAACCGAAGAACCAAGTAATAATAGTTTTGCGAGAGCGCTATCAGGAAAAATTCAAGAAGAATGTTTTCGCTATTTAGATGCTCCTGTAATGGTTATTGGTAGTGAAAATTTACCAGCAATTCCATTAAATTCTACTTTAGAACAAACGATGATTCCGTCTACAGAAAAAGTTAAAGAAAAGATTTTGAAACTGATGAATTATTAGTTTTAGTAATTCAATTTAAATGACTTCAAATTTCAAAGGATTATATATACATTAAAGAAGAATGGCTAAGTTCTAATTAACACAGCGTTTTGTTTAAATAACTCAAAAAGGTTATATGCTTGGTCTATTAAAAGCATTGCAATAAACCATTGTCTAATCGTAGTTTTGCTATTTCTTATTTTATCCACATAAGCATACCAGTTTAAATAGTTTTGCAAATATTTAGAACTTACTCCGTTAAAAGGTTTTAAAAATCTTCTGATTTGTTGATGTGTATTGTTAACGCTCTGCAAGTGTACTGTTTTGTCTTTTTTATCCACATGGTCTTTTGCTAGCAACGATTTGTGTTTAATAGTTGGATTGTCTTTAGCAAAAGCTTTATAAGAAGGATGTTTATCGGTTATTAATGTTGTTTTGTCTGCCAACTTTCCTTCAAAGACCTTTTCTAGATCCTTTTTACTAAGTCGTTTGGTTTGAACAGCCTTGAGGTATTTTTCTCCATTCCTTTGTATTGCGGTTACTACTTGAACTGTTGTAACGACACCTTTACCTTGGTTACGTTTAAAATCTGTTCCTCTTTTTCTTGGTTTTCTTTCTAAGGATTTACTCCCTTTGTTACTCAAAGCTAATTCTAATTCATCACATTCTACTTGACCCGAAAGTTCTGTTGGTGTAAATTGTGATAAAGAACTCAATATCTTATGTCGCCAATCAAAACTGGTTTGAATGCTTATATTCAATTCCTTGGCGATCTTCTTTATTGGCATTCCCTGTTCCATACAGTTTAAATATGCCTGCCATTTGTGTTTTATCTTTATATCATATAATGGTGTTCCTGTGGTTTCGCTATACCATTTGTTGCAATCATTACACTTATACATCTGAACTCCTCTTTGCTTACCTCGCTTATAAACCTTTGTACTACTGCAGTGAGGGCAAGGTTTTTTAGTGCGCTTTTTAACAACGATTTGACTTGCTTCCTCTAAAACCTTACCTTTAAGTTCCTGTTCTATAAGTAAATCTCCTAGCAACTCATTTTGAACTCCTATTGGAAGTGTATTGAATAACTCTTTTATATCTTGACTTGTTCGCATTATACAAATATACAACAATTCGCTGACTTATTTAGAACTTAGCCATAAAAGTAAAGACGTTTTGTAAAACGTCTTTACTTTTTTTATTTAGCTTAAGATTTCCGATTAATAAATTCAATTGTTTTTTTCACAACATTTTGCATGTCTTTTGGCATCGTACTTTCTGACCAAGGTTGTGTATTTCCTAAACCATGATTCATGTTTTCTATACCAATTAAGGTGCTTTTCGGATTCCATTTATGAAGGTTTTCTGCCTCTATTGGTAATACAACTTCATCATTAGTTCCAAAAATTATTAATTGTGGTATTTTGAGTTGTTCTACAGCAGTTTGTATATGTAATAATTCTTTATTTGCCATAAAATTTTCATAAACTTGAAATTTATTAGGCATCTGTTGTTTTGTTCTGCTATTTTCTATGTAACCAATACCATTTTTTCGCCATTCCTCTAATGCTTGTCCTTTAGGGAACCTTGCTTCAATATCGCTAATTCCTACCCAGGAAATCACTTTAGAAACTTTAGAATTCTGATTTGCTTTTAAAGTAACAATTCCGCCGCCGCGAGAATGACCTATTAATGTAATATTATCTTTATTAATTTCAGGAGTGAAATTTTTATCGTTTAAAACGGAATCGATTACAGATTGTAAATCATCTAGTTCAATACAATAATTATTGTTTGAAAATGCTTCTAAATCAGGAAAATCTATAGGCTCTTTAATTGTTCCACCATTATGAGAAAAATTAAATTTAATAAAAAAGAAATCGTTATTGGCAAAATGTGTTGCCATTAAATTCCATGAACCCCAATCTTTATAACCTTTATAACCATGACAAAAAATAACAATTGGTTTTTGTTTTTCGTTTTTATTAAAGAAATAATCTATTAAAATAGGTTTGTTATGTTTGCCATTAATTATTTGATTCTTTATTTTTTGCATGCTAAAATGGTAAGTTTTCGTTTTCTATAAATGGTTTTTCTGGATCATAAATCTCTTCGATTAAAGAAAATAATTCCATTTCAAAGTTATTAATTTCAAACTCAGTAATAGATTTTTTATTTACTTTTAAATAACCAGATTTCAAATTTTTAAATGAAATAATACCACTTTCAAGCCTTTTTCTCTCTAAATGAATATTATTGGTTTTAATATACATATATGCATACATTAATACCTGAAAACTTTTACTGTACTTTTTATAATCCGTAGTAATTAGATCCCAATTTTCAATATTTAAATTTTTTTGCTCTACTTTACCTGTTTTATAATCAATAATTCTAATAACACCATCTAATTCATCAATTCTATCTGCTTGACCTCTTATTTTTATGGGATAACTACTATTTTTTATTTTAATAGAGGTTTCTAAATCTATTTCTAATGCAAGTATTTTTAATCGCTTACCTGTTTTTAATAGTTTTAATTCTTGTTTTAGAAAGGTATTTATATAATGTTTTGAAACTTCAAAAGTCAGTAAATTTTTTCCGGAAGTAATATCTCCATTTTTATAGACTAACTTAAAATATTTTTTAATAATATCCTCAGATATTTTTTGCATTAAGGCAATAGCATCTACTTTTAAAAAGGTATTTATGTATGGTTTATAGAGTTCTTCAAGAGTTTTGTGAATGACAGTTCCTAAGGTATTAGCAGCGATAGTTTCTTCTAATTCTTGGATACTTTTTATACTTAAAATTTTATTTTTATAAAATTCAATAGGGTTATAAATGTAATTTGTTAATGTAGTTGGTGATATTCCTTTTACTGCAAGATCTTTTAATTTATTATGGATTGTAGAAGTCTTTTCTATAAGAATAAGTTCCGTTATCGTATTATTCAATTTCGGACTAACAATTGATTTATGGATAGTACAGTTAGGTAATTTATTATTTAAAATCTCTAATTGTGTAATAAAACGACTTTGTTCTCCAGATCCAAAATCGTTAGTTTCTGTATTGTAAAGCAAATAAATATTTTTTGCTCTTTGTAATAATCTAAAAAAATGATATGAATATATAGCATCTTTTTCTTGATAAGTGGGTATGTTAAATTCCCGTTTTACATCAAAAGGTATAAAGGAATTATTTGTTTTACCTGAAGGAATAAAACCTTCATTTACAGATGTAATTATTACATTTTCGAAATCTAAAACCCTAGTTTCTAGCATACCCATAATTTGCAAACCATTTAGTGGTTCGCCTTTAAAGGCTAAACTTTCGGTGTTTAATAATTGTTTGTAAACAAGTTGCAAACTATTAATTGTGTTTATATAGTTATATTTAAGATTTAAATTTTTTAATTGTTGAAATAGGTTATTGAATCTATTTAAATATTCAAATTCTAGATTATTATTATTTTGTAATTCTAAAGATTCAATTAATTCAATACATTTATCAATTAATTGATTGGTACTTTCTATAGATGAAAAGAGTAACTGAATTATATATTTTAATTCTTTATTGTCTTGTGTGTATGCTACTAAATTTTTAAATTCAATAAAAACATGATTATTTTGATGTATTTTTCTAACAAAATCACTAATATTTATATGATTATTAATATAATATTTTGATAAACTAGTATGGTTTAGTATTGTAATGATGTCTTTGTGATAGAAAGACTTATTATCACCTATTTTCTGTTTGTTTTTTTGTGATTTAAATAAGTGTGTAAATAAATTCGATAATTCAATATTTTTTAACGGATAACCCATTGTAATATTAACATTAGTTACTTCGTTTGGTAAGGAATTAAGTGTCGTAGTTAAAAGTTCTTCATTAGCTAACACCAAAGTTGTATTCTGAAAATTATTAGTTGTAGATTTAATTTTTTTTAATAAAATACCTGTTTCTTTAATTATCGATACGTTTTTTGGTATTCCGATAATGTCTATTTGTTTTTTTTGAATAAAATTAGTACTCGAAAAATCAAAATCAGCTGTATTAAAGTGATTCCAACTAGATTTATATTTAGTTACAAAACTAGCATAGGATTTATTATTTTTAATTAAAAATTCATCGGTATCAAAATAAATTTCACCAATTTTTTGATCTAATATTTTTTTAATAATTAATTCTTCTGCTTTATTTAATGCATTAAAACCTACAAAAATTAACTTAGAGTTTTTATTCTTTTTTAAATAGAAATCAATATTATTTGAAGCTTCTCTATACTGTAAACCTTGGTATCCTTTTTTTTGGTTTAATAAATGACTATAAAATTCTTTATAATATATCGCGAATGAATTATAAAAATTTATATAATTTTCAGTTAATTTGTTTGGTTTATTATTGTTTAAAAACCAGTTCTCTATTCTGTGTATGTCAGATAAATAATTAAACAAGTAGTTAACATCTATTAATTGTCTATCTATTTCATTAAAATCTTGTAATATTATAGTTGCCCAGTTAATAAATTGATCAAAATCAATTATTTTCTCTTTTGGAGTATTTGCCAAATATATTTTATAAAATTGAAATAAAATTTCAATATTTGACAATAATTCTGTTTCAGAAATATCTTGTATTAAATCTTCAATACTCAATATTTCGGGCAAGAAGGTAAAAGAACTCAATTGATTTTTTAGTTGTTCTTTAAAAAATATCCCAGCTCTTTTACTAGGTAAAATGATTTTATGATTAACAATATTTCGGTTAATTAAATTATTAATTACTTTATTTATAAAGCTTTGCATATAATTAATTTGAGAAACAAAGTTAAAAGAAAAAACCGTCTTGTATATCTACAAGACGGTTTTTTAAAATTTTATTATTAAAGTGTTATAAATTACTTAGTTTTTAATTAAGCTAATTTCAACTCTTCTGTTATTTGCTCTACCAGCACTTGTTTTGTTAGAATCGATTGGATAATCTTCACCAAAACCGTAAGCAGATAATCTGTGTGCACCTAAACCTTTACCTATTAAGTAATCTCTAACAGCATTTGCTCTTCTGTCAGATAATTTTTGGTTAAGAGCTGATCCTCCTTGACTATCTGTATGTCCGCCAATACTAAAGTTTGCATTAGGGAAAGTTTTCATAATATCATAGATTGCATCTAATTTAGGAATTACTCCTGATTTAAATGTTGATCTTGAAGAGTTAAAGTATATAGTTTTAGCATAATTTCTTAATTGTTCTTCTGCTTCTGCAGTTATAACAGGAACAGGTTTTACCTCAACTTTTACTTCAGGACAACCTTTATTAGAAGCCACACCTTTAACTTTAGGACAGTTATCATCTTTATCTAAGATTCCGTCACCATCAGTATCTGGCCAAGGACAACCTTTGTTTGCTTTGGGTCCTTTTACTTCAGGACAATCATCTTTACTGTCAATAACACCATCATTGTCAGAATCAGGACAACCATTATTTACTTTTGTACCTTTAACTTCAGGACAGTTATCATCTTTATCAGCAATACCATCAGCATCAGCATCAGGACAACCATTTAATTCTGCTAAACCAGCAATTTGAGGACAATTATCTTCGCTATCTTTGATACCATCACCATCAGAATCTGGACAACCATCAAATGCTGCTAAACCAGCAACTTCTGGACAAGCATCATCTTTATCGTAAATGCCATCACCATCAGTATCAACACCACCAAATTTAAATATAATACCTAAAGCATGTTGAAAATGAGGTAAAATACGATCGTCATCAAAAGAATGTTTATAATTAGATTGTACGTTTAAACCAAAAGTTTCATTAAACCAAAAGTTAGCACCTAAACCACCATTTAAAGTTCCAGCACCATTATTATCATCTTGAAAAGTATAACCACCACCAAAATTAACATAAGGATCGAACCATTTAGTATCACCAAAAACATTATTTAAGTCATATCTAATATCCATATCTAAACCGATATAAATCTCATCATTAATTCTATTAATACCTACTTGGTCAATATTATTAAATGATAATGCTCCACCTAAAGAGAAACCATCACCAATATATTTACCAACGTGCACTCTAGATAAAGGAGACGCAGAAAAGTTATAATCATTTGCATTTGCATATTGATCAAACCAACCTGTAGTTACACCATCGACATCTACAATACTTGTGTGATTTGTTGGGTAAAAATCCACTGCATTTGTACCTAATGTAATAGCCCAAGGATTATTTTGATCTTGTGCTTGCATATTACTAACCGCAAAAACGATTAACACTGCGAATAAAATTTTTTTTAAATGTTTCATTTTTAAATTAATTTAAGTTTGTATTTTTCAATTTCAAGTATAGTAAATTAACAAAAAGGTTAATCTACTAAAATGCAAATATAAGTAAACTTATTTATTTATATAATATTTCTATTGTAAAATTACAAGTTAATAAAATTCACCAGCTAATTATTAATAACGAGTAGCTCTTTGGTCGTCAACCTCAGAAGCATTTTTTAGAGCATTAAAAACTTGTGTGGTTTTATTTTTTAATTGGGTTGTAATCGTTTTTGAGTATGTATCATACTTTTTTATATCATATAAAGGAATTTTTTTTATGATCTCTATAGCGTAAACACCATTTTTACCTTCTACAATTTTTATATCTCCTTGTTTCATATACAGTAATGCTCCTGTAATATTTTCGTCGCTTCCACCAACTGATAATGCAGGTTTCATAATAGAAACACCATTAGTAGAATTAACAGATTTACCAACAGATTTTGCAATATCTTCTAAAGTACTACCTACCATTTTCTCTTTAATTAGTTGTCCTTTTTTTATTTTTTCAAGAATTGGAACAACTATAGGCTTTGAAGAAGCTAATGATTTCAGACCTTTATTTAATTTATTCTTTAATATAACAATTACAAATGAATTTTCTAAATCAAATCTTTTTACATCACCAATTTTAGTTCCTTTTTCATAAGTCCATTTTACGATATCTCTTTGATTTCCTAAACCTATAATGCTTTCACTTAAAGCTTTTAAATTATTTGCTTTTTTTATAGCGTAATTACTTGTTTTTGCTAATTCTAAAATATCTTTTCCGTCAATTAAATCAGAAGCAAATGTTTCTGCTTGTTGATAAACATTACTTTCTGTTTCAGGAGAAGCATCAATTTTATTTGCTATTAAAGCGATATTTAAACCTGGTTCTGTTTTAGTTTCATCAATTTTAATGATATGATAACCAAAAACAGTTTCTACCATACCAATTTTTCCTTTTCTATTATTAAAAATAAAATCGCTGTATTCTTTCACTAATTTACCATCTTCTTTATACCAACCACCAAGTTCTCCACCTCTAGAAGCGCTAGAATCATCAGAATTAGTTTTTGCTAACTCAGCAAAATTTGTTGCATTTGCGATTCTAAACAATCTTTTTGCTTCTTTTTCTGCTTCTTCTTTTGTTCTAGTTACATCAGGTTTTTGACTTGCAGAACCTTCATAAGCTAAAAGAATATGACTTGACTTTACAGAGAATTCATTTTTCTTGTCAATAAATTTGATTAGTTTATAATAATCACCATCTATATATGGTCCATAAACACTTCCTTTAGGTAAGTTTTTAATCGAATCATAAACTCCAGTCATTAAATCATTGGCAAAGTAAACTTTATCTTCATAGTTAATATCTGAAAATTCGTTTACAAAACTCACATAATCTGTTGTGTTTTTTAAACCTGGAATGGTAGTACCATCTTCAACAAAATCATTTATTAATACAGTTAAATCCGTTTTAACTTTTGCAATATCTTCTGCGGAAGGTTTAACTTCAAAATTAACATATTCTATTTCTGTTGATGCTTCAACTTCAAATTCATCTGCATGATTTTTTATATACGCCGTAATTTCTGCGTCACTTACTTTCACCTCTTTAATAGAAGTATAAGGTTCAAAAACATATTTAATGTCAGCACTAGTATTATTTGAAGTATAAAATTGTTGACCTTCTTTTAATGAAGCTGTTAAACCTGCTTTTACTAAATTGTCATAAGAAGTTTGTTTAAGTGAATTTACGATATTTTTTTCAGCATTTAACCAATTAAGTTTCCCTTGCGGAGTACTTTTCATAGTTGCGATAAATTCTTTTAATTTATCTTCATCAAAAAGACCTTCTTCATTTTTAAAATTAGGACTGTTTTGATATGCAGGATTGTTAATCATAGAATTCCAAATATCATTTTCTGAAACTGTAATTCCAGATTTTTCTATTTGATCTTCATATATTTTCTCTCTAACTAAAGAATTCCATACCGTATTTACATTTTGAATAGAAGAACCATTTTGATTTCTATTTCTTTGCACGTCCAATCTTCTAGCAAATTCTTCACCACTTATATCGTTACCATTAATCGAACCTATATTATTTCTATTAGAACCATTGTCTGTAAATATACCACTTATCACAAATGCGAAAAGCGCTAAACCAATAATCATTACTAAAAATATAGGACGTTTTCTTATATTACCTAAAATTGCCATTGTCTGTGATTTGTTTAAAAATTAGTGCGCGAAATTACAAAAACAAATCCACTATTAAAAGCAGTTTAGCAACTATTTGTTTTAAAGTAAGAAGTTTAATTGTTTAACTATGTGTTCTTATTCGATAAAAAATGACAAAAACCACCTTTCTTCTAATTTATTAATTAAAGTCTTAACAAGTAATTTTTACATCTTCTGGCTAACGCGAAGTAACTAAATTTTTACCAATTACTACCATTTGGTTTTGCAGGTTTTTCTTTTACAACCTGATTTGTTTTTACTAAACATTTGTTCGCTTTACTCAGCTATAATTCCAAAGTTTTAAGATATTCTTTGTGAAATTTGCGTGAAATAATTATAAGTTATTCGTAAATTCCTTTAACAATTTATTGGTCATTGTTTGCACCTTATTTTTCAAAAAAGGAGTCCAACCTAACAACAAACCTTTAAATCCCAATGCTTGTTTTGACCATTTCCATATGCTAAAAACATCGGTATGTTTTATTATTTTGCCTTCTTTAAATATAACACTTGCCTTTATATTATTAGTTACTTTTCGTTTTTGTGGACCATAAAAGTAAACTGCTTTCCAATTTGCAGTACCAAAATTTCCGTTTGTTTGAATATCAGAATAAGTTACCTTAATATTACTATTTCTAGAAAGTAACATTTTCCACATATTTTTAGCGTCTTTGCCTTTTAGTTTTCCGAAAGCAGGATCTTCAAATTCGATTTCATCGTGGTAAACAGAAATCATTTCTTCTACGTTTGCTTTTGAAAATGCTTCATAAAAATTTTGAATTAATTGTTTATTGTTCATGCTATCACGATTTTAATGGGTAAATATAAAAAAAATCTCGCAAAGGCGCAGAGTCGCAAAGTTGAAGTCTTCAAAAAAGTCGCAATTATGTTTACTACGGAAACATAATTGCGACTTAAAATATTAATTAAAGCATAAAACCAAAGCTTATTGCCAAAACATTATATCATCCTCAAATAATTCAATTCTTGTTTTGTTAAGTGCCTATGAAAACCTCTAGGCAAATTTTTCTTAGTTAAACCTGCAAAAATAACACGATCTAACTTTACTACTTTATAACCAAAGTGCGCAAATATTTTACGTACAATTCTGTTTCTACCAGAATGTATTTCGATACCAATTTCGCTTTTTGGTTTACCAGTTACATAAGAAATATCATCCACAAAAACCATTTTTCCTTCTAATACAAAATTTGCAGCAATTTTTTGTAAATCACTCATTTTTAGTTTTTTATCTAAAGTAGCATGGTATAATTTACGAACATTATGTTTGGGGTGTGTTAACTTTTTAGTTAATTCGCCATCATTTGTAAAAAGTAATAAACCTGTAGTTGCTCTGTCTAATCTTCCGACAGGATAAATTCGTTCTTTGGTAGCAGCACCAACTAAATCCATTACCGTTTTTCTGCCACGTTCATCATCCATTGTGGTGATGTAGTTTTTAGGTTTATTTAATAAAATGTATTGCTTCGTTTCAGGTGTTAAGGATTGCCCATCGAACTTTACAATATCGTCTGGTTGTACTTGATAGCCCATTTCGACAATTATCTTACCATTTACGCTTGCATTACCAGCAGCAATGTAAACATCTGCTTCTCTACGAGAACAGATACCTGCATTTGAAATATATTTATTTAAACGAATTCCTTTTTTGATTTCTTCATTTTTTGAAGTATCTTTTGAAGGTTTCTTTTTATAATTTTTGATGTTATTCGGATTAATACGATAATTTTTATCTTTTTTATTTCCGAATTTGTTTTTTGAGGAAGATTTTTTGTTACTGTCTTGTCGTCCTCGCGACGATTTTTGTTCTTTTGACATTGTTTTTATTTTTTGCAAAGATATGTTATTCTATTGAAATGACTTGATTATTAATACGATATAAAATTAAAAAACTATAGTAAATAAAAAACTCACGCCGTGACTTTTAAATCATAATGTGAGTTATATTTTACGCTATGATACCAATTAATTATTAGATTTTTCTGATTATCATCAAAATGATATTACACCTTAAAAAATAATGCCATGAATTCACAAATACTCTCACAGATTATTACAAACCGTTTATTATTTCCATATACTACTCCAATTATCCTGATATTTCTCCAAATCAGATACTGTAATTGCTATTGGGTAGTTTGTTTTTATTGCTTTTTTTCGTGGTCTATTAAAATAATTATCATCTGTAAATTCAATTAATTTAATAAGTTCTTTTTTAGAAAGCACAAAGTACCGAATATTATTTTTTTTATCTATATGCACAAAAACAAAAGGACAAGTAATCTTTTCTTTTATTATTTCTCGTTGGTCGTGTCGTAAACCAATCAAATAGTCTTTTTTGTTTCTTGTAGTTTTAACTTGAATATTTACTGTTTTATCAGTGCTTGGGTTTAGACCAAAAATATCAACCGAAGGATAATTTTTTAAAGTCAAACTTGCTACCCAACCTTTTAAACTTAGCATTCCAGCAACAAAATACTCTCCAGTTAGTCCGATTAAATGTTTATCTAATTTTTTGCTCATTATAAAATTTTTCAAGCTCGTTTTTTAAATTTTCTACACTTTGAGAAGCGTGTTCAAAATCGTCAAATTCTATTTTAATTATTGTTGAATTGAAGTCAGATAATAAAATTTTTACAATATTTATTTTCCCTCTTTCCTTATGAGAATTATGTCTAATTGCATTAATTTTATCCAATCTTATCATTGTATCTCCTATCCAATGTATCATTTTTATTCTTTTAAAGTACGCATATAATTAACCAAATCCCATCGTTGTTTTTCGGATAAAATTGGTCCCCATTTTATCATATCGTTTCTACCATTAGTGACTTTCCAAAATATTTCGCCATCTGTTTGATTTTGAACTAAATCGGTTATCAAACTTTCTGGTTTTGGATCTAATGCTTTTCCGCCTGGTCCATCGCCAAGACCTTTAGTACCATGACAAACAGCACAACGTGAACGGAATAATTTTTTTCCTTTAGCGATAGATTCGCTTGAATTTGCAACTGGGTTTTTAATTTTTTTAGATTCTGCTGGTGCTTTCCAAATATCATCTTGTATTTCGATAAAACTGAATAGTCCAAACAATAAAAATACCCCTATAATTATTTTAAAATTTTTCATTTTATTTATTTTTATGGATTACAATATATGAAATTTAAAATAAATCAAATTTGTAATTCCATTTTTATAGAAGTAATTAGTCAAGATTTATGCCAAGAAAAAAATATTGCACGCAGATTTTTCACAGATTTCGCAGATCAAAATTTCATAAAAAAAACCGTTTAACATTTGCTAAACGGTTTTGAAATATTTATTTAGTCGACTTTCAACCCTGCCAGCGTTTTAACTTAACTATGTTTTAACATAATAGAATCAAAATTTCATCAAAAAAAATCTGTGAAATCTGTGAAAATCTGCGTGCTAATTAATAACTACAAATCAAATTTAATACCTTGTGCTAAAGGTAAACTATCTGTATAATTTATAGTATTTGTTTGTCTTCTCATGTAAGCTTTCCATGCATCTGAACCAGATTCACGTCCGCCACCAGTTTCTTTTTCACCACCAAAAGCACCACCTATTTCAGCACCACTTGTACCAATATTTACATTTGCGATACCACAATCAGATCCTGCATAAGACAAGAATTTTTCAGACTCACGCATATTATTTGTCATAATTGCTGAGGATAAACCTTGAACAACACCATTTTGTAATTCGATTGCATTTTCTAAATCGCCAGAATATTTAATTAAAAATAATAAAGGTGCAAAAGTTTCGTGTTGTACTATTTGATAATGATTTTCAACTTCAGCAATACTTGGTGAAACGTAACAATCACTTTCATAACCTTCGCCAGTAAGTAATTTTCCTTCCACAAGCATTTTTCCACCTTGTTCTTTTACTTGTTTTATTGCATTTAAATAAGTAGCAACCGATTCTTTATCAATTAAAGGACCAACATGATTAGATTCATCTAAAGAAGAACCTATTTTTAATTGCCCATAAGCAGCAATTAATTTATCTCTTACTACATCATAAACATCTTCGTGTATAATTAATCTTCTTGTAGAAGTACAACGTTGACCACAAGTACCAACTGCTCCAAAAGCAGCACCAATAATTGTCATGTCTAAATCTGCACTTGGTGTAATAATTATAGCATTGTTACCACCTAATTCTAATAAACTTCTACCTAAACGACCAGCAACTTGTTGTGCCACAATTTTACCCATTCTAGTTGAACCAGTAGCCGAAATTAAAGGTACATTTTTATTTGAAGTTAACATTTCGCCAACTTTATAATCACCATTTATAATACAAGAAATTCCTTCTGGTAAATTATTATCTTTTAAAACTCCTGCAATTATATTCTGACAAGCAATACTACATAAAGGTGCTTTTTCAGATGGTTTCCAGATACAAACATCACCAGCAATCCAAGCTAAAGCAGTATTCCATGCCCAAACTGCAACTGGGAAATTAAATGCAGAAATAATACCAACAATTCCTAACGGATGATATTGATCGTACATTCTATGACCAGGTCTTTCTGAATGCATGGTAAAACCATATAATTGTCTAGACATACCAACTGCAAAATCACAGATGTCAATCATTTCTTGAACTTCACCTAAACCTTCTTGTAACGATTTACCCATTTCGTAAGAAACTAATTCGCCTAAAGGTTGCTTTAATTCACGTAATTTATCACCAAACTGACGTACATATTCACCTCTTAATGGTGAAGGAATTTCTCTAAATTCTTTAAATGCACTTTGAGCAGTTTCGATTACTTTATCGAAATCTTCTTTTGTGGCAGTAGTAACTTTTCCTATAGATTTACCATCAACTGGCGAAAAAGATTCGATTGTTTCACCAGAACCAAAATTATTTGAACCTGTTGAAACTCCATTATTTACATCTTTTACTCCTAATTGAGCTAAAACATCTTTTATATTAAATGACATGCTTTTTGTTTTTAAAATTCGAATGGCAAAATTACAAATAAATAAGAACATTTACATCGCTAATTTGTAGTTTTGTATAACTGTTCAGTAGATAAAAAATGTCACGCAGATTTTCACAGATTTCACAGATTGTTTTAAATAATTTTATTTTTTAAAAAAAAGTTAAAATCTGTTTCTAGTTAGATACACTTGTGGATTTGTATAAAATTTTCTGACTGAGTAGTTACAGTTCTGTTTTAAATATAAGTTTACAATGAATTATCAAGAAATTTTCAACATAAAAACCGATGCGCAATTTCTTGATGTTGCTTTAAAAATATTTCGCTTTCAAGCGGAAAATAATAAAGTGTATAAAAATTTTGTAACTCTTTTAAACGTTAAAACGGAAGAAGTAACTACTTTAGAGAAAATCCCGTTTTTACCTATTTCCTTTTTTAAATCCCATAAAATTGTAAGTAATCAGCATTCTATAAAAGAAACCTTTTTTAGTAGTGGTACAACCAGTCAAGATTTAAGTAAACATCATATTACGGATTTAGAAATCTATAAAACTAGTTATTTAAAAGGTTTTGAATCTTTTTACGGAAACCTAAATGAGTATACCATTCTAGCATTACTACCAAATTATTTAGAGCGTAAAGGTTCTTCTTTAGTTTATATGGTAGATGATTTAATTAAAAAAACGAACAATCCAAATAGTGGTTTTTATCTTAATAATTTAGAAGAATTAGCACAAAAATTAACTGAGTTAGATAAAAAAGGTAAAAAAGTATTACTTATAGGAGTTTCTTTTGCTTTGTTAGATTTAATCGAAAAGCAACAGTTTCATTTAAAAAACACCATAATTATGGAAACTGGTGGCATGAAAGGTAGACGAAAAGAAATTATAAGAACCGAATTACATGAAAAATTATGTAACGGATTTGGCCTTAGAAAAATTCATTCAGAATACGGAATGACAGAATTATTAAGTCAAGCTTATTCTTCTGGAAATGGTATTTTTAAAACGCCAAATTGGTTAAAAATTAGTATTAGAGATACGGAAGATTCGTTGACTATTTTACCACATCAAAAAGCAGGCGGCATA
>JAMONN010000068.1 GCA_027065775.1 Flavobacteriaceae bacterium
TAAATCGTCCATCAAATTTAATTGATATTTTTTTTGCGAATTACTTAAATCTTGTATTGTTGGTAAATTTTCTTCCACTTCATTTGTAAACGCAACAACTCTATTATCATTTATAATAGCATTATTTGTAATTTTAGTTTTAAGTATAATGCCTTCTAAAGTTTTACATCTACTTAATGCTACATAAGTTTGACCATGCGCAAATGATGCTTCGGCATCTATAATTGCTTTTTCAAAAGTTAAACCTTGACTTTTATGAATGGTAATTGCCCAAGCTAATCGTAACGGAATTTGAGTAAAAGAACCTGCAATTTCTTCCTTAATTTCTTTGGTTTCACTATTTATGGCATAAACTATATTTTCCCATATTTCTGGGGTTGTTTCAATTATCTCATCATCATCTTTACATTTTACCCAAACTTTATCTTTTTCTAATAAAGTAATTGTTCCTATTTTTCCGTTATAATAACGTTTTTCAAAACTACTGTCATTTTTAATAAACATGACTTGTGCGCCAACTTTTAATGGTAATTTGTCTTTTGTCGGATAAGTCTGTTCGTTAAATTTACCTTTTATTTTTGCGGAATAATAACGTTCATTTAATGAAATTTTGTTTAATTCAGTTTCATTAATCGTATTTGCCCTATTGTTATGTGTGGTTAACGTAATATAACCATCTTTTTGTTTTGGTGTAAATTCTGGTTGAAAACGTTCGTTTAAAATAGCAGCCGATTCATTAGACAATTTATCGTTTCTAACTTCATTTAATATTTTAATAAATTTTTCATCCGCTTGACGATAAATATGTTTTAATTCAATACTTATCGCATTAGATTGTTGAAATGCTTTACTACTAAAAAAATACATGGTTTTATAATGGGCACTCAGCATTTGCCATTCATAAGGTTTTACAACTGGTGAGAGTTGTTGTAAATCGCCAATCATTAAAACTTGAACGCCACCAAAAACCTTATTTCTGTTTTTATAACGTCTTAAAACTTGATCAATACCATCTAACAAATCGGCTCTAACCATAGAAATTTCATCAATAATTAATAAATCTAAAGATCTAATAATATCAATTTTAATCTTACTGAATCTAAATTTAGATTTTTTTTCAACTCCAGGAATAATAGGCCCAAAAGGCATCTGAAAAAAAGAATGAATTGTAACACCTTTTGCATTAATTGCAGCAACTCCTGTTGGTGCAACTACTACTAAACGTTTGTTAGATTCGGTTTTTATTTTATGAAGAAAAGTTGTTTTACCAGTACCTGCTTTTCCTGTTAAAAAGATATTTCTATCGGTTTTTTCTACGAAATCTTGTGCTAATTCTAGTTCTGGGTTTTTAAGAGTTTTAGTTAAGGTTTCACTCACACCGTGACTCAAAGTCACGGTGTGAGTGTCTTGATAATCAACATATTCTAAAGCAATTTTTTTATTAGTTAATTTATTATTTCTTAAATTAGCATAATCTTTTGCTGATGAAAATTCGTAATCAATAGCAGTTTCAACCATTTTGGCTTTAACAGGATTTTGATGAATATAATCAAAACAAACTTGTGGATATTGTTTTTCTGAAATCAAATTAATTGAACTCATTTTATCACTTATAAAAGAAGGAGTATTTCCTTTAAAACAGTTTATACATTCTGCTTTTGTTTTTTCTCTAAATAGTTTACCACTAAATTTTTCTTGTTTATTAATTGCTCTAGTGTAAGAGCGTAACATAATTCCAATAGAATCGTTTATTTTTAAGTTTTTACTCACACCGTGACTTTGAGTCACGGTGTGAGTTTCTTTATTTAGTAATTCTTCTTCCTTAACTAAAACCATTAAATGAAAATGATTTGGCATTAAACACCAAGCAATAATATCTACATAAGGAGATAAATGTGTTTTAATTTTTTCTAAAAAATAGATGTAATTTTCTTGTTTAAAGAAAATTTTTCTTTGGTTATTACCTTGATTGTAGATGTGATATAAATAACCTTTTTCTAGTTGCATTTAATTTATTTTTTATTCCTTTAAAGGAATAAAATTACAAAAATATCTGTTATAAAAACTCACACCGTGACTTTAAGTCACGGTGTGAGTAAAATTTTATTATTCCTTCTTATCATCATCCGTTATATAATAAGCACCACCAACTGTTTTATCAGGTGTGAAAGCACGTTTAAACCAAAGTGGTCTTCTTTCTCCGTTTGGTCCTGGCGCAGGTCTTGTCATGGCTAACCATTCTTTAAATATCTCGTGAGATTTATTAGTATCTACTGCAATATCACCGTATTTTTCATCTGCTCCTGGTTTTTCAATCCTTACACGTTGATGCCAACAATGCATTCCGCTAATTGGATCTGGATGTACAGCATGTGTAATGTTTTGATGTACGCCACCATCTTTCCAAAAAATACGTTTGGAATCTTTATCTTTTGATGCGAATGGTTTGATACCAGAAATAGTACTCATTTTCCAAACTCCTTTTCCATCATTTGAAATATCTACGGTATTCACTGCCCAACGATTTCCGTCTTGATCTTGTGGTTTTTTCCATCTACCAATATGATGTGAACATGCCACAACACCAGGTTTCATAGATTGTGTTACCCAAACTTTATCGATAAAAAAACCAATATCGGTATTCATTTTTACTAAATCACCTGTTTTAAAACCCCATTTTGCGGCATCTTCTGGGTGCATCCATATAGGATTACGATTAGAAATTTCTACCAACCATTTTGCATTACCAGAACGTGAATGAATTAATGTTGGTAATCTAAATGTTGGTACTAAAACGTATTCGCCTTTCGTTTTATCTAATTCATCTAAATGAATGTGTGATTTAATATACGTTGGTGTTGAATATTCTGGCCATTTCCAATCGACCATAGTTTGCGAATAGAATTCGTTTTTACGTGATGGTGTTGGAAAACCAACTACGGCTTTATCATTAACCATTACGCCAATTTTCTTACCGCCTTTAGAAATTACTTTATTAATTGGATCTACTTTTGTTCCTTTTAATTGTTCATCACTTAATGGTGTTTCATTTTTATGGTACGATTCTCCTTTTTCAATTTCGTAAGCACCATATTTTTTCATGTAATTTAACTCGGCAAATTCACCTGTAAACCCATCTTTTTTTGCAGTTTCTGGTAAACCATCTACACGTTCAAAAATGTATTGGTAGTATTCATCAACCGTGATTTTTTCTCCTTTACGGTAAGGTGATTCAAATGTTTTTCTAATTCCCATAGAACCATCTGGATCTATTCGCCATGATAATTCAATCCAAAATTCATCTTCTTCCCAAACTTCACCAGGATTTACTTCGTAAGTATATTGAAATGTTTTACCGTTTCTACGCGCTGCTTCTTTTAAAACAGGTTGTCTAAAGGCAATCCAAGTTCCACCATGTGTTGCATACGAATTAATATCATGTCTTTCAGACGCTAATCCCATTGGTAAAACAAAATCGGCATAAAATGCGGTTTCATTCCATGTTGGTGTTAATGCTGCATGTAATCCGAATTTATCTTCACGTAAGAACATTTCCATCCATGTAAATCCATCAGGATACGTCCAAACAGGATTAAATACACGTGAAAAATACATGTCCATATAACCACGACCTGCTTTTAAGAAATGCGGCAATAATTGACTCATTTCGAAAAATGCTAATGGATATTCTTTAGGAAAATGTAATTCATTCCATACTTTTTGTGGTGCTGGCGGATTTGGTTGTGTAGGCGAGAACTTATTCCAAGAATTTGGAGAAGTTCCACCTTTTGCACCAACTGCTCCAGTTAATACAGTTAAGAAATGTAAACATCTTGCAACTGCCCAACCACCTAAATTAGATGCTCCAGCAGAACGCCAGTTATGTGATGCAAAACGTGTTCCTGCTTCCCCAATTTTAACGGCGATTTCACGAATCATTTCTGCCTTTACTCCTGATTCTTTTTCTGCGAATTCAGGTGTAAATTCTTTGTATTCGTTAATCATTTCTGCGATATAATTTTCGAAAGTAACTTCTTTATCGCTGTGTTTTGCTTGTAAATATTCTTGCCAGTTTGTCCAATTTTCTAAATAATCACGATTGTACAATCCTTCTTCTAAAATGATTAAAGCCATTGCAAGCAAAACTGCTGCTTCAGTTCCTGGATACGAAGGCATCCAATAATCAGACATTGACGCTGTATTAGATAATCTAGGATCCATGGTTGCTAACTTAGCACCTTTCATTTTTCCTTCGATAATACGTTGCGCATGCGGATTAAAATAATGACCTGATTCTAAATGTGCAGAAATTAATAAAATGAATTTTGCTTCTGCATGATCTGGTGATGGTCTATCGTAACCATACCAAATATTATAACCGAATCTTGCTCCTGAAGAACAGATGTTTGTATGCGAATTATGACCGTCAATTCCCCAACCTTGTAAAACCCAATTCATGAATTTTTCGTGTCCTGGACGACCAACTTGATATGCTATTTCGTTTCTTCTATCTTCTTTTATTGCTTTACGGATTCTTGCTGCAATAGTATCTAAAACTTCATCCCAAGAAACGCGTTCCCATTCACCTTCGCCACGTTTTCCTTTTCTTTTTAACGGATAAAGGATTCTATCTGGATCATTTACTTGGTTAATAGTTGCTGGTCCTTTTGCACAGTTTCTACCTCTTGAACCTGGATGTTCTGGATTACCTTCAAACTTAACAACTGTTTGTGTTTCTTTATCAATAAACGCCGTTAAACCACAAGCAGATTCACAATTAAAACAAGTTGTTGGTACAATTTGATAGGTTGTTTTTTTCTTTTTAGGCCATACTTTTGGGTCGTATTCTACCCAATTATCCCATTTTTCTGGTGGTGGAAAGTTCTCGTACATAGACGCAACTTCTTCATCAGAAAACTGACGCATATCGCCATCAAATTCTTGGTATTTTTCTTTGTGCAGATTTGGAATGATTCCTAGTTTTTCTGCGATATTTTCAATGAATGATGGTTTTTTGTAACCCATAATCTTTGTTTTTCTTAGCGACCTTTGCTGTTACTTAGCGATCTTTGCGTTTAAATTAACCGCAAGGTTCGCAAAGTTTTACGCAAGGTTCGCAATGAGTTTATATTTTAATTCTAAATTCAATTAAGCAAGTGGTATTCTTTGTGGTGCTTCAATCCATATTTTTTCTGTCGCATATATTCCGATAAGGACTAATACTGCTGCAATGACCATTGTCATACTACCAAGAGATTCCTCGATTCCTCGGAATGACAGTAATAATAATGGTAAAACGTTTCCTATTAAAACTACAACCAACCAAAATAAATTTTTATAACGACCTTTTGTAATCATGTTTAAAACTGCATGTGCTGCTGTTGATGGATGCGTAATGGTTAATTCGGTTATTAATGAAAATAGATTCACAATTAAAGCTATTATTAAGGTTGTTGTCATTAAACCACTCCAATTTCCTAAATTCATATCTAGAAAAGACGTTTTGCAAAACGTCTCTACGATTATAAATATTGCTGCTCCAGCCATAACGCTATGTACTAACATGTGTAAAGGTAAGGTTGGACTTTGCCAAAAATCTCTTCCTTTTGCTTGTGCGAATAAAAAAGCGGTATAAATGGCTAACATTACTGCGAAAAATGCGGTAATCCACATTAAAATAGTGCTTCCTGTTCTAATTTCGAAGAATGTCATTGCTCCGAAAACGGTTGCTAATAATCCGAAAATTGTAATAATATATCCGCCTTTTACTAACCAAGATTTCCATTGTGGTCTTAAAAGAACGTTTAAAAAACGGTCTGGTCTGTCTAAATCCATTACTAAAAATAATCCTGTTAAAGATAAGAATACTAAAGACAAACCTGCTGACCAAAGTTTTGCAGTATCTGAAACTTCATAACCTAATAACATTGCTAAAAACGGCAATAAAAATGCTCCTGCAGCAATTGCTTTTGTCATTACATAGGCAGAAACTTCCCAACCCCAAAGTATTCCTTTATCTGGAGTATCGTAAACTCTACGTGCTTTTCCGTTAAGGACATCAATATAATTTGGATTTTCGGTTTCTTTTTTATGATATGCAGATTGCATGTCATTATCTAATGTCATTTTTAGTAAGTTGACATCATCGTTGGTATTCATCATTTTTTCTGCATATTTTGCATAATGACCAACACCACGAGCTTGAGAATTCCATAAGAAATCACCTGATTTATCGGTTGCTTCTGGATTTAATGAAGCAAAATCACCATCGATATAAAATAAATTCGGATTTGTACCTTTTTCTGGTTTTCTAACGGTAACTGTTTCTCTTGCTAATAATTGAGAAATTTCTGTATTTGGATTTTCCATATCGCCTGCAATAATAGCGTGTTCTGGACAAACCGTAACACAAGCAGGTTCACGACCAACTTCTATTCTGTGTGCACAATAATTACATTTTGCTGCGGTATTGTTATCTGGATCTATATATAAGGCATCGTAAGGACAGGCTTGCATACAAGATTTACAACCAATACAACGGTTATTATCAAAATCTACAATACCATCTTCACGAGTAAATAATGCTTCTACAGGACAAATCTCCACACAAGGAGCATCTGTACAATGGTTACATCGCATTACTGAAAAAATTCTACGTGTGTTTGGGAATTCCCCTTTTTCGACTTGTTTAACATAAGTTCTGTTAACACCTACTGCGACATCATGTTCACTTTTACATGCAGTAGTACAAGCGTGACAACCAATACATTTTCGGTTATCAATAATAAAACCGTACTTCATTTATGGTTTGATTTTAGTTAGTTTTCAAAGTTAGTTTTATTTATATAAAATGTTGTAACTTTTGTAACTGAAACTATTATTTAGAATGATTTTAAATAAAAAAATTCTATTTTTGTAAAATGAAAATACAAGTGTTGTTATTTGGTATTTTAAAAGATTTAATTGATGAAACTAAATTAAAAATAGATTTAGATAAGTCAATAACTATTTTTGAATTTAAAGAACTTTTAGTTGAAAAGTATTCTAATATTAAATCGTATAATTTTTCTGTTGCTGTAAATGAAGTATATCAGCAAGATACTTATCTTTTAAAAAATGGAGATGTTGTAGCTTTAATTCCACCTGTTTCTGGTGGTTAATTTTTCAAATATTTTCTATCAATATAAAATGTACCAAATGGAATTATGGAAGCAATTAGAATGGTAAAAAACGTTTTATTATTCCATTTTAATTCAGATTTTAAAAGAAATGCTAAAATAATGTACGTTATAAAAAGTACGCCATGTGGCATACCTAGCATTTTTACATAAGACGGATCACTGCCAAAATATTTTATTGGCACAGCAACGAATAATAATAAAAGATAAGAGATTCCTTCTAAAAGACTAATAATTCTGAATATAGTTTTCATTTTTTTAATTTAAAAAGTCAAGGTTTTACTTTAAGTGAAACCTTGACTTATAATATCTTTAATTTATTTTTTTGCAGTTACTTCAAACGTAATATCAAAAAGATCATTTACAAATTTATCTTTTAAATTATCAAAGAATTTTTTTGATTTGTATTTAATTCCAAAATCAGTTCTATCAATTTTAATTGCATTACTTAAAAATGTTACCACACCATCTTTTTCGGTTACTGAAGCAGGAAAAGAAATGCTTTTTGTAATTCCTTTTAAAGTTAAGTTTCCTTCAACTGTTGAAACAATGTCACCTTTTACTACTTTGGTAATTTCGAAAGTTCCTGTTGGAAATTGTTTGGTGTCGAAAAAATCAGGATTTGTTAAGTGACCAACTAATTTACCATAATTTTCATCGGTTTTAGGAATATCTAATACATCAATACTTGCCATATCGAAAGTAAATTTGCCTCCTTTTAAGTTTTTACCATCAAAATTTAATGCTCCTTCTTTTAAGTTTATGGTACCATTATGAGAACCAGATGGTTTATAACCTTTCCAAGTTAATTTTGAAGACATTACTTTATAAGCATTGTTTGCTGTTGTTTTTACAACTTCTTTTGCTGCTTTTGTTTCTGTTTTTTTAGATTTATCTTCTTTACATGAAGTGAAAAATAAAACTACACTAAGTACTAATATTACTTTTTTCATTTTAATCGTTTTTTAGTTAGGCTACAAAGATAATTATTTAGAATGAGTTTAAATTAAAAAATCTTGTTAAAATAAAAACCCTGCTAAAGTTTAAAACTTTAGCAGGGTTTTTTTCGATTTTTCTTAAATTTTTTCTTTACAAAAAGAATCTAATTTTCAAATTCTTTCATTAATTCTTCAACTTTATCGCCTGTAACAGTTTCAACTTTTACATCTTTTTTACCATTAATAGTTGTTGTTGTAATTACTGTAGCGTTTTTTTCGCCTTCTTCTTTTTTAATTAAAACTTTAACTGTTTTGTCTATGTTTTTATCAGAATTTACAGTGTGATTTTCAGCAATCAATTTAACTTCTTTATGCATTTCAACTTTAGTTGTATGTGCATCAGAATGACCACCTAAAATTGGAGCAATAACTAAACCGATAAGACAAGTAAGTTTAATTAAGATATTCATTGATGGTCCAGAAGTATCTTTAAAAGGATCACCAACAGTATCACCAGTAATTGCTGCTTCGTGAGCTGCAGAACCTTTATGAGTCATCTCGCCATTAATCATAACGCCTGCTTCAAAAGATTTTTTTGCATTATCCCAAGCACCACCAGCATTATTTTGGAATATTGCCCAAAGCACACCAGAAACTGTAACACCAGCCATATAACCACCTAACATTTCTGCAATCATTAATTTATCCATACCAAAAATCATTGGTAAAAATGTAATAACTAATGGAAAACCGATAGTTAATAAACCTGGTAACATCATTTCTCTTAATGATGCTTTTGTAGAAATCTCTACACATTTATCATATTCTGGTTTCCCAGTTCCTTCCATAATTCCTGGAATTTCTTTGAATTGTCTTCTTACTTCGTAAACCATTTCCATTGCTGCTTTACCAACGGCATTCATTGCTAATGCAGAGAATACAACAGGAACCATTCCACCAATAAATAACATTGCTAAAACTGGAGCTTTAAAAATGTTGATTCCATCAATACCTGTAAAAGTAACATAAGCAGCAAATAATGCTAAAGATGTTAATGCTGCAGAAGCAATTGCAAAACCTTTACCTGTTGCAGCAGTTGTATTACCAACAGCATCTAATATGTCTGTACGTTCTCTTACGATATCATCTTGATTACTCATTTCAGCAATTCCACCTGCATTATCTGCAATTGGTCCAAAAGCATCAATCGCTAATTGCATTGCTGTAGTTGCCATCATTGCTGATGCTGCCATTGCAACACCATAAAATCCTGCTAAAGCATAAGATGACCAAATTGCAGCAGCAAATAAAATTACTGTTGGAAATGTTGAAATCATACCAGTTGCTAAACCTGCAATAATATTTGTTCCTGCACCTGTAGCAGATTTTTGAACGATATTTAAAATTGGTTTTTTACCTAAACCTGTATAATATTCAGTTACTGCCGAAATAACAGCACCAACTACTAAACCTACTAGTGTTGCATAAAACACTCGCATTGCAGTAATATCTATTAATCCTTCACCAAAGAAGTTCATTTTCATAGTTTCTGGTAACATCCATATTACTAAAACGTAACATGCTATTGCAACTAAAACAATTGCAAACCAGTTACCTTTATTTAATGCTGCCATAACTTGAGCTTCTTTTGCGTCGTTAGATTTAATACCAACTAACATTGTACCTAATAAAGAAATGATGATTCCAACACCAGCAATTGACATTGGTAATAAAATAGGACCGATTCCGCCAAAAGCATCTTGAATACTTCCGCCCATATCTTTAATAATATAATTACCAAGCACCATTGCTGCTAATACAGTTGCTACGTAAGAACCAAATAAATCTGCTCCCATACCTGCAACATCACCAACATTATCACCAACATTATCAGCAATTGTTGCTGGATTTCTTGGATCATCTTCAGGAATACCTGCTTCAACTTTACCAACTAAATCTGCACCAACATCTGCTGCTTTTGTATAAATTCCACCACCAACTCTTGCGAATAAAGCAATAGATTCTGCTCCTAAAGAAAAACCCGCTAAGGTTTCTAATATTTTTGTCATATCTGCAACGTTTGTCCAACCTTCTGGCATAAACATTTTGAAGAAAAAAATGAAAAACGCTGTCAAACCTAAAACTGCTAAACCAGCAACTCCTAATCCCATTACAGTTCCGCCACCAAAAGATACTTTTAAAGCGTTTGGCAAACTAGTTTTTGCTGCTTGTGTAGTTCTTACATTAGTTTTAGTTGCTATTTTCATACCCATATTTCCTGCATAAGCAGAAAAAATTGCTCCAAAAATAAAAGCAACCACTATTAATATGTGGGTTGATGGAACTAAATAGGAAACAATTGCCAATAAAACACTAACAACAACTACAAATATTGCTAAAAGTTTATATTCTGCTTTTAAGAATGCCAAAGCACCTTCGTAAATGTGATCAGAAATTTCTTTCATTTTTCCATCACCTGCGTCTTGTTTCATTACCCAAGACTTCTTGATTACCATGTAAATTAAGCCAATTGCAGCTGCAAGTATTGGCATATAAATCATCATTGATTCCATAAATATATTTTAATTAGTTAATTATTTTCATTTTTAAGCGGTTGCAAAAGTAGTGAAACTTAATAAGATAACAAAACCTCAAATTTATTTAATTTGAGGTTTTGTAGTATTGTTGTCCGACAAAAGACATAAGACCGCTTCGCTTTAAGACTTAAGACATAAGACTAACCGTAACTAATTGATAATATAGTCTTAAAAACCACATGTGTTTTTCATTGAAAAATAATTCGTTTTATTAAAAACCAAGATGTGGTTTAATAAATATAGAATTGCCTCTATTATTCGGTTTCATTGTTTGTCTATAATTTTCATCGAACAATATTAAATACAAAAAAACACAGATTACACAGATCTTGACTTCTTAATCTAATCGTTTTAATAATCTGTATAATCCGTGAAATCTGTGTTTCTTTTAACTACATGAAATTATTCTGTCTTTTCTTCTAAAATATCAAAAAATTGATCTAATTTAGGTAAAATAATAATTCTTGTTCTTCTGTTTCTTGCTCTACCTGATGCAGTGTCATTAGATTCTAAAGGTAAAAATTCACTTCGACCTGAAGCAACTAAACGTTTTGGATCAATATTATAATCGTTTTGTAAAACACGTAAGACTGCGGTTGCTCTTTTTGTAGATAAATCCCAATTGTCTTTCATGCAAGAAGTATTAATACCTACATTATCTGTATGACCTTCTACCATAACTTCCATATCTGGTCTGCTAGAAATTACTGTTGCTACTTTACCTAGAATTTCTTTTGCTCTTGCTGACACAACCGAACCACCACTATTAAATAATAATTTATCCGATAAAGAAATATAAACAACTGTTTTTTCTACGTCAACTATAATATCTTCGTCTTGAATACCATTTGCTAATTGTTTTGTTAACTGAAATTTGATAGCTAAATTTAAGGAATCCTTTCTAGTCATTGCATCTCTAACACCATTAATATATTTATCTTTTGCACTTAATTGCGCAACAATTTCTTTCATATTATCAGAACCTGATTGCGTTAATACCGTTAAATTATCAATTTGTTGTACTGAATTTTCGTTTTGTTTTTCTAATCTTGAAATTTGTCTATTTAACAAAGCAATTTGATCATTTAAGGAATCTACTCTACTTGAACTGCCTGTTTTATCTAATAAACAATTTTGTAAATTTGCTTTTACATTAACTAATTCTTGACTTCGAGTATCATACCTAGATTGTAGGTCTGCGAATTCTTTTTTAGAAACACAAGAACTTAAAGTGATTAATATTATTAATACGAGTAATTTCTTCATAATAAATGTAATTTTGATGATTTTAATAGCAAATTTAACATAATTGCTCGGAATAATAACTAACTATCTTACTTTTTAGTGTGCTTTAACAATTATTTAATAGTTTTGTATTAGAAATAAATTCATTTTCATGAAAAATTTTATTTTAACCGTAATAATTATTTCTTTTATTTCATGTAAAAAAAATGATTACAAAACCATTATCGGAAATGCGTTTGGTACCACATATCATATTAAGATAAAGGATACTTCCAATAAAAATTGGAATTTTACAATAGATAGTTTAGTAAATTCGGTTAATAAATCGCTTTCTACTTATATAAAAGATTCCGATATTTCGAAAATCAACAAAGGTGACACAACGATTATTGTTGATGAAAAATTTAAAGAAGTTTTTAATAAATCTATGCGAATTTTCAAAGAAACCAATGGTGTTTTTGATCCAACAATTGGGGTTTTAGTGAATGCTTGGGATTTTGGTCCTGAAAAAAAATTGAAGAATTTAGATTCGGTTGTTATTAAAAATTTAATGCAACAGGTAGGATTTAATAAAGTAAAAATTTTTTTCGATAAGGTTATTAAAGAAAACCCAGAAACTTATTTAGATTTTAATGCTATTGCAAAAGGTTATGGTATTGATATTATTGGTAGATTTTTGGAAAAGAATAAGATTACTAATTATATGATTGAATTAGGTGGCGAATTAAGAGTTAGAGGAAAAAACCCAAAAGATAAAAATTGGTCTATTCAGATTGAAAATCCGAATTTTGATGGTACACAATCTGGTAATAAAATAGTTAGTTTAGATAATGAATCTATGGCAACTTCAGGAACTTACAGAAAATTTAAAGTTGACGAAAACGGAAACCGCTACGCACATATTTTAAACACCAAAACTGGTTACCCAAGTAAAAGCAATTTGTTAAGTGCTTCGGTTATAGCCTCTTTAGATTGCGCAGATGTGGATGCTTATGCGACCGCTTTAATGGCTTTTGGCTTAGAAAAAAGTAAAGAGTTTTTAAAAAAACATAAAGAACTAAAGGTCTTTTTAATTTACGTGGATAAAAATGGAGGTTTACAGACTTATCAAACTTCTAATTTCTAAGAAAACCGTTCATCATTATATAAAAACCGTTTGTCATATTTATTTAAAAACAACGTTGATGTTACCATATCTTTGAACTATAATTTAAAAACTAAAATAGATATGATACGTTTAATAACAGCATTAATTATTACTTTATTGGTATTTGTAACTACGGCTTTTTCTCAAAACACAGCAATAACTGGCGATTGGTACGGACAATTAGATATTCAAGGAACAAAATTAAAAATAAATTTTCATGTTTCTGAAAAAGGTGGTATTTATACAACTACTATGGATTCGCCAGATCAAGGAGCAATGGGCATTCCAACTGCAAGTACAAACGTTACAAATAATACTTTAGAAGTAAATTTACAAGGTGTTAGTTTTATAGGCGAATTAAAAAAAGATAAAATTGATGGAATTTTCAATCAAAACGGAATGTCAATACCATTAATATTATCTAAAACTCCAATAGTTTCAGAAAAACCAAAAGCAAAACCACAAGAACCTAAAAAACCGTATAATTATATTTCGGAAGAAATTACATTTGTAAACAAACAAGCAAATAACATAAAATTAGCAGGCACTTTAACTTTGCCTAAACATGTTAAAAAACCAGCAGTTGCCATTTTAATAACTGGTTCTGGCCCACAAAATAGAAATTCAGAAATTTTAGGACATCAACCATTTTTAGTATTATCCGATTATTTAACCAATAACGGAATAGCAGTTTTACGTTATGATGATCGTGGAGTTGCAGATTCCGAAGGAACACAAGAAGGAAAAACTTCAGTAGATTTTGCAACCGATGTAGATGCTGCAATAACATACTTAAAAACAAGAAAAGATATAAACACCAAAAAAATTGGTTTAATTGGTCATAGCGAAGGCGGTTTTATAGCACCAATGATTGCCTCTAAAAATAAAGAAATAGCATTTATTGTATTATTAGCAGGCACTGGAGTTGATGGTGGTTTAATTTTAAGAACTCAAGAAAGAAGAGCAAATGAACTAAGTGGTGCTACTAAAGACGCTTTAGATTATAAAGAGCGTTTAGGTAAAAAAATGCACGATATTGTTAATTCAAGTAATAATAGTAAAGAAGTAACCGAAAACCTGAAAACATTTTTTACAGATTTCAGAAAAAATAATACTGAAACATACACTAATTATATTACCGATGACATGGTAAATATAATGGTTAATGCGTATAATAATTGGCACATTTATTTTATAAAAACAGATCCAGCACAGTTTTTAGAAAAAACAAATTGCCCAGTTTTAGCATTAAATGGTTCTAAAGATTTTCAAGTATTACCAAAATTAAACCTTAGCGGAATAAAAAGTGCGTTAAAGCACAATAAAGATGTTACTACAATAGAATTAGAAGGTTTAAACCATTTATTCCAAAAATGTAAAACAGGTGCTTTAAGCGAATATGCACAATTAGAAGAAACGTTTAATGAAGACGCAATGAAAATAATTACAAATTGGATTAATAAACGATTTTAAAAACACCGTGACTCAAAGTCACGGTGAGACTAAAAAACAGATTCTTATGACAAAATATAACAAAACACAATACGGAATTTTTATGAATGTCTTATTTATAATTCTGATACCTTTTCTAATTTATTCTAGTTATTATCAAACTGGTTCAAAACCAATACCAATGTTGGTTACCATAATTATTTCGTTATTATTTTTAGCAATAATATTAATGTTTTACAAATTAAACATAACTATAAAATACGAAACAATTGAAGTTAAATTTGGCATTGGTGTGATATCAAAATCGGTTAAATTACAAGATATAGATTTGAGTACTATAAAAAATATTAAAATGCCATGGTATTATGGTATCGGAATTCAGGGGCGACGCATTAAACTTTTTTGATATTGATAATCAATATATTATATTTTATCTAAAATAGTTTAGTACATGACAAAAACATAACTTACTGATTATTAATAAATTAAACGTTAAATAATTAGTTTAAAACATTGATATTCAGCATATTAGCAGAATAATTTCAAAGATTTTACTAATGCAAAATACCAATGTTAATCCCAAAAGTACTGAATTAATATCAATTTTAGACACACAATTTAAAGGAAAATTAAATTTAGCAAGAGTGAAACTCATTGCTA
>JAMONN010000069.1 GCA_027065775.1 Flavobacteriaceae bacterium
TTTTTTAGTAGCTGTTTTTTTCGCTACTGGTTTTGCAGTTTCCTTTTTTGGTGCTGCTTTTTTTGCTTCTGCTTTAGGAGTTGCTTTTTTTGCAGCTTCCTTTTTTGCAGGTTTAGCACCACTAGTTACGATACTTTCAATTACAATTTCAGACAAATATTGTCTGTGACCATTCTTTACTCGGTAACCTTTTCTACGTTTTTTCTTAAAAACGATTACTTTATCACCTTTTAAGTGACTTAGGATTTTAGCATTTACTGCTGCTCCTTTGATAACTGGGGCGCCAATAGTAACTTTACCATCATCTAACAACAAAACTTTATCAAAACTAATTTTTGAATCAACGTCTCCTTGTAAACGATGTACGAATACTTTTTGGTCTTTTGCAACTTTAAATTGCTGCCCTGCTATTTCTACAATTGCGTACATATAGTTTATTTCTTAAATTTTTTAACGAGTGCAAATATACAGTTTATTTTTAATTAGGAAAGTTATTTTAACTTTTAATTGCTCCTTATATAATAACAAAATAAACTTTTATAAAACTGCAACTTTTTACTTGCCAAATCTACTTATAAATACGTAAATTCGCATAGAATAATAATATTAATAATTTAAACAAACAAAAGTATGAAAAAAAGTATCCTTTTACTTTTTTGTGTTTTAGTAACAAGTACAATTATGGCACAAAAAGTAAGTTTTGAAGAATTTGATTTAAGTAATGGCTTACACGTTATCTTACATCAAGATAATGCAGCACCTGTAGTAACAACCGCAGTTATGTATCATGTTGGAGCAAAAGACGAAAACCCAGAAAGAACTGGTTTCGCCCATTTTTTTGAACACCTTTTATTTGAAGGTACCAAAAATATTGAACGCGGAAAATGGTTTGAAATCGTAAGTTCTAATGGCGGAACAAATAATGCCAATACTAACGATGATAGAACTTATTATTACGAAGTTTTCCCTTCAAACAATTTAGAATTAGGTTTATGGATGGAATCTGAACGTATGTTGCATCCTGTAATTAATCAGATTGGTGTAGATACTCAAAATGAAGTTGTTAAAGAAGAAAAAAGACTTCGTGTAGACAATTCTCCTTATGGAAATTTCTTAGCTGAGATTAAAAAAAATATGTTTATTAAACACCCTTATCGTTGGGCAACTATTGGTTCTATGGATCATTTAGACGCTGCGTCGTTAGAAGAATTTCAAGCATTTAATAAAAAGTTTTACATACCTAACAATGCTGTTTTAGTTGTTGCAGGAGATATTAATGTTGCTGAAACTAAAAAAATGGTTAGTAAATATTTTAGTAATATACCTAAAGGAACTTCTATTAAAAGAGAAACTTTTAAAGAAGAACCTATTACAAAAGAATTTACAGCAGAATATCACGATTCAAACATTCAGATACCTGCCTATTTAGCAGCGTATAGAACACCATCTATGAAAACTAAAGATGCGCATGTTTTAGACATGATTTCAACTATTTTAAGTGACGGTAAAAGTTCTAGATTGTATAAAAAAATGGTGGATACTAAAAAGAATTCATTACAAGTTGGCGCTTTAAACTTTAGTCAAGAAGATTATGGTTTATATATTATTTATGCTTTACCGCTAGGCGAAACTTCAAAAGAAACCTTAATAGGTGATATTGATGAAGAAATTGCAAAAATTCAAAAAGAATTAATTTCGGAAAGAGAAATGGAAAAACTAAAAAATAAGTTTTTAAATCAATTTGTTAACTCAAACAGCAGCGTAGAAGGTATTGCACACTCTTTAGCGTCGTTTTATATGTTATATGGTGATGTTAATTTAATTAATAATGAATTAGATATTTACAACTCAATAACAAGAGAAGATATTAGAGATGTTGCTAAAAAATACTTAAATAGTAACCAAAGAATGATTTTAAATTATCTTCCAAAAGAAGAAAAAAACAAATAAATAATAGATATGAAAAAAGTAATTTTAGTATTAAGTTTCGTATTTACGGTAGTAATTATGCAAGCACAAATAGATAGAAGTATTCAACCAAAACCAGGACCAGCACCAAAAATTAATTTAAAAAAACCAAGTTCTTTTACGTTAAAAAATGGTTTGCAAGTTCTTGTAGTGGAAAACCACAAATTACCTAGAGTTTCCGTACGATTAATGATTGATAATCCGCCAATAGTTGAAGGAAACAAAACAGGTTTAGGCGCATTAACAAGTGCAGTATTAGGTAGTGGATCTTCAAATATTTCTAAAGAAAAATTTGATGAAGAAGTAGATTATTTAGGCGCAAGAGTAAACATAAGAAGTAATGGCGCTACCGCAAATTCTTTATCAAAATATTTTCCAAGAGTTTTTGAATTAATGGCAGACGCAACATTATATCCATTATTTACACAAGAGGAATTTGATAAAAATGTTAAACAAACTTTAGACGGAATTAAATCTGGCGAAAAGAGTGTTTCTAATATTGCCAATCAAGTTAGATTAGCAATTGGTTATGGTAAAAATCATCCTTATGGAGAAATTACAACCAAAGAAACAGTGGAAAACATTTCATTAAAAGACGTTGAAAATTTTTACCATACTAACTTTAAACCAAACAATGCTTATTTAGTTATTGTTGGAGACGTAACGGTAAAGCAAGTTAAAAAATTAGTAAAAAAACATTTTAACAAATGGAAAAAAGGCGATTTAAATATTTCTGAATTTAATGCTCCTACTAATGTTTCCAAAACGGAAATTAATTTTATTAATATGCCAAATGCAGTGCAATCTGAAGTTGCCGTACTAAGTACTACATTACTTAAAATGTCCGATTCTGATTATCATGCAGTTTTAGTTGCAAATCAGATTTTAGGTGGCGATTTTAATTCGTATTTAAACATGAATTTACGTGAAGCTCATGGCTATACTTATGGTGCAAGATCAAGTCTTAATGCCGACAAACATGCTACAATGTTTAGAACTAGCGCAAGCGTTAGAAATATGGTAACAGATAGCACTGTTACACAAACTATGTTAGAATTACATAGAATTAGAACCGAAAATGTTACTGCAAAAAATCTTGCAAATGTCAAAGCTGGTTATGTTGGTAAATTTGTTTTAGCTTTAGAAAAACCTAGAACAATTGCTAATTATGCATTAAATATTAAAACAAAAAAATTACCAGAAAATTTTTACGAAACCTATTTGCAAAAAATTAATGCGGTTACTATTGCGGACATAAAACGTGTAGCAAACAAATATTTTAGTAAAGAAAACGCAAGAATTGTAGTAGTTGGTAAGGCAATTGATGTATTGCCAAATTTAGAAAAATTACCTTATCCTATCAATTATTTTGACACACATGGTAATCCAACAGAAA
>JAMONN010000070.1 GCA_027065775.1 Flavobacteriaceae bacterium
AGAAATTTACGTGCCTTTTAAAGTAAATTTAGGTGAAGAAATTAAGGTAACCATCCCAAAAGTTGGTGATAAAAAACGGATTGTAGATCTGTCAATCCGTAATGCAAAATATTTTAGGCAAGAACAATTTAAACAGATTAAAATTGTAGATCCAGAACGACATGTAAACCGAATTATGTCGCAAATGAAAAAAGATTTACGTTTAATTACAGAACCAAGACATATAGAGTGTTTTGACAATTCTAATATCCAAGGAACACATCCTGTTGCGGCTTGCGTTGTTTTTAAAAATGGAAAACCAAGTAAAAAAGAATACCGAAATTTTAATATAAAAACCGTTGTTGGACCAGATGATTTTGCTTCTATGGAAGAAGTTGTCTATAGAAGATACAAACGTTTATTAAACGAAAAACAATCCTTACCACAACTTATTATTATAGATGGTGGAAAAGGACAATTATCATCGGCTTTAAAAAGTTTAGACAAATTAGAATTACGAGGTAAAATTGCCATTATCGGAATCGCAAAACGTCTGGAAGAACTTTTTTATCCTGATGATCCAATTCCGTTATATTTAGATAAAAAATCCGAAACTTTAAAAATCATACAACAATTACGAAACGAAGCGCATCGTTTTGGCATAACGCATCATAGAAATAAACGAAGTAAAGCAGCAATCAATTCCGAATTATTTAATATTGACGGAATAGGCACCAAAACAGTAGAAAATTTATTGCAAACATTAAAGTCTACTAAAAGAGTAACAAATGCTAGTTTAGAACGTCTAACTGAAATAATAGGCAAAGATAAGGCACAAAAAGTTTTTGGTTTTTTTCATAAAAAAAATTAACTTCTCCTTTTCCTTTGTTTTATTAAAGTTAACTATCTTTGAATAAAAATCATTTTATGAAGAAAATTGCATTAGTTTTCTTTTTTATCTTTCATATTATTGGGTTTTCTCAAGAAAATTCGAGTGTAAAATTATTGCGTAATAAAACAACTTTAACCACCAATAAAGATTTAAAAGTTGGATTAGTACTTTCTGGTGGTGGCGCAAAAGGTTTTGCACATATTGGTGTTTTGAACATCTTAGAAGAGATTGGCGTTAGAGTAGATTATGTTGGTGGTACAAGTGCTGGAGCAATGATTGGTGCTTTATATGCTTCGGGTTATAGTGCCAAACAAATAGATTCTATTAATAGATCGTATGATTTTAATGAATTAATTCAAGATAAAATACCAAGAGATCAATTTACCTTATATCAAAAAGAAAATTCTGAAAAATACGCATTAACATTACCAATAAAAAATTGGAAAGTAGGTTTGCCGTTAGCATTATCTAAAGGTCAAAGTATTTTAAATGAATTAACGAAGTTAACAAAACACGTACATGATATTAATGATTTTACAAAATTACCAATCCCTTTTTATTGTGTCGCAACCGATATAGAAACTGGTGAAAAAGTGATTTTAGAAGATGGTTTTTTACCTTTAGCAATTAAAGCAAGTGGTGCTTTTCCGTCTTTATTTGAACCCGTAGAAATTAATAACAGACTTTTGGTAGATGGCGGTATTGTGGATAATTTTCCTGTAGATATTATGGAAGCAAAAGGCATGGATATTATTATTGGTGTAGACGTACAAGATAATTTAGGTACTCGTGAAAATTTAGATTCTGCTCCAAAAATAATCATGCAAATAATTAGTTTTCAGATGTATACAGATGCTGAAAAACATAAGGATATTACAGATATATACATGCATCCTAACATTTCAAATTATAATATATTATCCTTCGATAAAATTAATGGTTTGATAGATGAAGGTGAAAGAATTGCTACAGAAGAAAGAGAATATTTAAGAGCAATTGCTTTACAGCAAATAAAAAAACCTGTTAACGTAAATAATAATATTATTGCCAACAGTACAGATAATATATATATAGAAAATATAGAAGTAACTGGTCATGAAAATTATACTAAAAATTATGTTTTATCAAAATTAAACTTAAAAGGGAAAGATTCTATTACTTACAATGAATTTAATCAATGTATAAAAGGTTTATCTGCAACAGGTAATTTCAAAAGCATTGACTACAAATTTACAGCATTACCAAATAATAAAAGTATTATAAGTTTTAATTTAAAAGAAAATGACATATCAAACTCACTAAGTTTAGGCGCACATTATGATGACTTATATAAAACAGGTGTTTTGATTAATTTTACCTCAAAACACGCACTAACCAATAATGATATTTTTTCTTTAGATGCCATTTTTGGAGATAATTTAAGGTATAATTTAGATTATATTGTAGATAACGGTTTTTATTGGCAATTTGGTTTTAAATCAAGATATACTAGTTTTAAAAGAAATTTTATTATTAATAAAACTAATAATTTTTCAATATTTTCTATTAACCAACAACTAAAATACTCCGATTTTTCTAATCAATTATATTTACAATCTAAATTTAGGGAAAAAGTATCGGTAAAAATAGGATTAGAACACAAATACATACGGGTTTTTACAGATAATGAGATTACCAATAGTAACGATTATTTTGAAAACAGAAGTTATTACGATCTTTTTGGTGAAGTAATGTTAGATACATATGATTCAAAGTATTTTACTAAAAAAGGACTTTATTTTAAAGCGGATTATAAATTATATTTTACATCTTCAAAATTTAATAAAGGCGAAGAATTTAATCCTTTTTCACAATTAAAAGCAAAATTAGGTTACGCCTATACTTTTATGGACAAAATAACGATACAATCTATAAGTAATATGGGGTTAACCATAGGTGATAACACGCCTGTTTTTAATTATTTTTTAGGAGGAAATAATGAAAACTTCATCAACAATTTTGTACCATTCTATGGTTACGATATTGCAGATATGAGTAATACCGCATTTATACAATCTGCCGCAACTTTAAGGTATGAAATTATTGCAAAAAATTATATATCATTTACTGGGAATATTGCTGGAGTAAATAATAATATTTTTACCGAAGGTTCCGTTTTTGATGATTTAAAAACAGGTTATGCAGTAGGTTTTGGTAATAAATCTATAGTTGGTCCAATTGAATTAAAATATGCCTGGTCACCAGATAACAATCAAAATTATTGGTATTTTAATATTGGCTTTTGGTTCTAAGATTTACTAAAATATTATTTAACACTAACTAAACATAATTAATATGAAATTTACAAAACACCTATTTTTAACACTTATCGTTATATGGATAAGTATTGTTTCTTGTAAAAAAGAAACCGCAAAAACAGCACAAGGTATCAACCTTTCTAATATGGACACTTTAACAAGTCCTAAAAATGACTTCTTTAAATATGTAAATGGTAATTGGTTAAAAAATACCGAAATACCATCGGACAGAACATCTTGGGGAAGTTTTAACGAACTAAGAAAAAGAACAGATGATGATGCTTTAGCAATATTAGACGAAGCAATTAAAGAAGAAGAAACTTCTGGTTTAAAAGATGCTTCTACTAATGTGAACATTACAGACCAACAAAAAGCAGTTTATATTTATAAATCTTACACCGATTTAGAAACAAGAAATAAAAACGGCATTACACCTTTAAAACCATATTTAGATAAAATAGACAATATTAAAAATCTAAACGATGTTCAAAATTTTATTATTGAAACACAACCTTCTGGTGGCGGCGGATTTTACGGTTTATATATAGGTTCACATCCTAAAAATTCTAATATTAATACCGCATTTTTATATCCTGCAAGTTTAGGATTAAGTAGAAATTATTATGTAGATGAAGATGATGATACTAAAGGAAAAATGCAAAAATATACTGCTCATGTTGGTAGAATGTTAGCATTTTTTGGTGATGATAAAGAAAAAGCAAAAAGCATTGTAGCTTTTGAAACCGCTTTATCTAGTCCTAGAATGACCAAAGAAGACAGAAGAGATGCAAGAAAAAGATATAACCCAATGACTATTGCCGAAATAGCTAAATTAACACCTTCTATCAATTTTGATAAATATATTAAAGGAATTGGCATTCAAAAAATAGATACAATAATTGTAACAGATCCAAATTATTTTAAAGCATTAGAAAATGTTTTAAAAACTTCTAGCGTACAAGATTGGAAAGATTATTTAAAATGGACAACCATAGATAGAGCTGCAGGTGCATTATCTGAAGAAATTGATATTGCAAATTGGGATTTTTATAGTAAAACACTTAGAGGTGCAAAAGAACAACGACCATTAAACGAAAGAGCATTAAGTACTTTAAATGGTTCGGTTGGTGAAGCATTAGGTAAATTATATGTAGACAAAAAATTTCCGCCAGAAGCAAAAATAAAAGCAGAAAAAATGATTAAAAATATCATTAAAGCTTTTGGAAATAGAATTAAAAAATTAGATTGGATGAGTGATGAAACTAAAGAGAAAGCTTTAGTGAAATTAGGTAAAATGACTGTGAAAATTGCGTATCCAGATCAATGGAAAGATTATTCTAAAATGAAAATAAATAAGACCAATTCTTATTTTGAAAATCAGTTAGCAGTAGCAAAATATAGGTTTGATAAAAATGTTGCTAAAATTGGCAAACCAGTAGATAAAACGGAATGGCATATGTCACCACAAACGGTAAATGCTTATTTTAATCCGCCTAATAATGAAATAGTTTTTCCTGCAGCAATCTTGCAACCACCATTTTATAATTATTTAGCAGATGAAGCAGTAAATTATGGTGGAATCGGTGCCGTAATCGGTCATGAAATTTCGCATAGTTTTGATGATTCAGGTTCTAGATATGATGGTGATGGAAATTTAAATAATTGGTGGACAGAAAAAGATTCGGAACAATTTGCAATTTTAGGTAAACAATTAGAAGAACAATACGCTGCCGTAGAAGCATTACCAGGAATAAACTTAAACGGAAAATACACTTTAGGAGAAAATATAGGTGATTTAGGTGGTGTAAATGTTGCATATGAAGGTTTACAATTATATTATAAAGAAAACGGAAGACCAGACAACATAGATAATTTTACAGGCGAACAACGTTTCTTTATGTCTTGGGCAACAGTTTGGAGAACTAAAATGAGAGACGATGCTTTAAAGAATTTAATTAAAACAAATTCACATTCGCCAGGTATGTACCGTGGTTATATGCCATTACAAAATATAGATGAATTTTATGCCGCTTTTGAAATTAAAGAAAATGACGAAATGTATCTTAAACCAAAAGACAGAGTTAAAATTTGGTAATTTAAATTTCTGAAACCTAAAAATCGCTAATTTTTGAAAATAGTATTTAAAAATTAGCGATTTTTTATATTTAATAGCGTAAATAAAATATATTTGCCTTCGTTTTATACTATTTTACCTTTTTCTAAGTTTATTATATACAAACCAAACTTATTTTATTGACCAAAAAATTACACATAGTTTCATTTGATGTTCCTTTTCCTGCAAATTATGGTGGTGTAATAGATGTATTTTATAAAATCAAAGCATTACACAAACTTGGCGTTAGCATACATTTACATACTTATGAATATGGTCGTGGAAAACCAAAGGAATTAGAAGAATTTTGCGATGATATTACCTATTATAAACGTACAAAATCGTTTAAAAATTTAATATCTAGAAAACCATTTATCGTAAAAACTCGAAACAGTACGGAATTGATTAAAAATCTTAAAAAAGATGATAACCCGATTTTGTTTGAAGGTTTGCACACCACTTTTCCTATTATTAATAACGGATTTAAGAATAAAAAAATTTTAGTTAGAACACATAATATAGAGCATAAATATTATAATGGTTTGGCTAAAAGCGAAAAAAAATTCTTTAAAAAACGATTTTTCAAAACCGAAGCTCAGAAATTAAAATATTATGAAAGTGTTTTAAAAAAAGCAGCACATATTTTAACTATTTCACCATTCGAACAAAATTATTTCACTAAAAAGTACGGAGAAAAAGCAGTTTATATTCCGGTATTTCATAAAAACGAAACGGTTGTAAGTTTATCCGAAAAAGGAAATTTTGCATTATATCATGGTGATTTAAGAGTTTCTGATAATGAAAAAGCAGCACTTTTTTTAATGGAGGTTTTTAAAGATTTAGATCAACCGCTAGTGATTGCTAGTAGTTATAAAAACATCTCTGTAAATAAAAAAATTAATGAATATGATAATGTTTCCTTTAATTTATTATGTCCAGAAGACGAAAATCAGTTAAGCGAATTATTTCATAATGCACATATAAATGTATTACCAACATTTCAAAAAACTGGTATTAAATTAAAATTAATTCACGCTTTATTTGATAGTCGTTTTTGTGTCGTTAATAATGAAATGGTAGAAGATACAGGTTTAGAACCACTTTGTGAAATTGCAAATACTAAAAGTGAATTTGCAATAAAAATTAATAAATGTTTTTCAAAAAAATATTCTATTCAAGAAATTGAAAACAGAAAAAAAACATTACTCAATTTCAACACTTTAGAGAATGCAAAAAAAATTGTAGACATCTTATAATATTTTATTAATTAATAAATTGTATTTTTGTTTTAGATGACACTTGAAACTTACATAACAGACCTATTATATCGCTACGAATGTGTAATTGTACCTAATTTTGGTGGTTTTGTTGCTAATGCAAAATCCGCTAAAGTAAACGAGAATACATTTTCACCACCATATAAACAAATTACCTTTAATTCTTTATTGCAAAATAACGATGGTTTATTAGCAAATTATATCGCTCAAGTAGATAAAATGCCTTATGAAACTGCAGTCAATTTTATTGATTTTGAAGTGCAAGAATGGGTAGATAAATTACTAGATGAAGAATTAGATTTAAAAGGTTTAGGTACTTTATTTTTAGTAAATGATAAAATACAGTTTGAACCTGAAAATACCGTTAATTATTTAACATCTTCGTTTGGGTTAAGTCGATTTATATCGGATGATATAGAACGTAAAACACCAATGATCAAACAACCAATTATTGAATTGCAAGAACAATTATTAATGCAAGATATTGTTGTTGGAAACCAAAGAGAAGTTTATAAAGAACAAGTAGAAAAAATAGAAGAAACTACACCAATATTTATTACTCCAGAAAAACGAAGAAACTCTTCAAATTTCATTAAATATGCAGCAATCTTTGTACTAAGTGCTTCTTTGATTGGTTTGGGTAATAAAATGTATAAAGATAATGTATCGCAAAAGCAAGTTGTAGAGATACAACAAAAGCAAAAAGATCGCGAAGCAAAAATACAAACAGCAACTTTTGTAATAGATGCACCATTACCAACAATTACCTTAAATACAACTTCTACTAAAAAAGAAATATATCATATTATTGCAGGTGCTTTTAGAAGTGAAGTGAATGCTAATAAAAAAGTAAATCAGTTACTAAGTCAAGGTTTTAATGCTAAAATTATTGGTACAAATAAATGGAATCTTACACAAGTTGCATTTACAAGTTTTTCGGATTTAGAAACTGCAAATACCGAATTAGCAACAATTAAAAACACTATTGCTAGTGATGCTTGGTTGTTGGTTAGAAAATAATTTTTCCTGATTTTTTTAAAATTTTTATACGCTTTACATTCTGACGCTATATCAAATGTGTGGTTAATTAAAGTAAATAATCTCGCAAAGGCGCAGAGACGCAAAGTGTTTAAAAATCTTATTGAATCGCCAAATGTTTGCAAAGCAAATATAATAGCGACTTATCTCATTAGACAGACTTAACTTTGCGACTCTGCGCCTTTGCGAGAAAATAAATTACTCACTATTAATAATAGCATAGAATCTATATTTTTAAGGGAAATTTCAATTTTATAATTTTTTTAAAAAAACTAAAGGCATAATTATTGAGGTTGTAAAAAACAACTTAAATAATCTAAAATGAAAACAATATTAATTATCTTCTGTATAATGTTTTTATCTTCTTGTGTACCATTAAGTATTGCACCAGATATTGATGATTATAAAATAACAAATGGTAAAAGGTTTAAACGAAAATTACCAAAACAAAAAAGTTTTATTTTTAATGACACCAAAAATGCGGGAGAATTTTATCAATTTGTAGATGCTAAGTTTAATCTAAACAATCAATTATTAGAACGAGATATTCCATTTAAAATTAAAAATAAGGAATATCGTTTTTCATTTTATGAAGTTAAAAGAAAAACTAAAACGGTAAACGTTGCACCTGTATTAATTGATGGTGCATTACAATCAAATGGTCACAATACTTATTTTGAAGACGCTTATATTTCAAGATCTGGTAAATGGTATATTGCTATTACCGTCACAGATCAAAAGTATAACGATTGTTTAGATTCCGATTATAAAGAACATCGAGAAATAGTAAGTTATTTACAAAAATTTAAAAACGAATATTTCACCACACATAATTATACAGAAACATTATTATTAAACAAGTCTAATTAATAGTAAAAACCACTATTTTTGCCTAAAAAAAGTAATGACTTCAAAAAACCCAAAAGAATCATTGACCATATTAACCGATATGGTTTTGCCAGGTGAAACAAACGCACTGAATAATTTATTTGGTGGCGAAATATTAGCAAGAATGGATCGTGCTTCAAGTATTTCGGCACAAAGACATTCACGTAGAATTGTGGTGACAGCGAGTGTAAATCATGTTGCTTTTACAAAAGCAGTTCCTGTTGGTTCGGTTGTAACCGTTGAATCTAAAGTATCTAGAGCATTTAGAAGTTCTATGGAAATATTTGTAGATGTTTGGATTGAAGATAGAGAATCACAAGAAAGAACTAAAGTAAACGAAGGTATTTACACTTTTGTTGCAGTAGATAGAACAGGAACGCCTGTAAAAGTACCTGAATTAGTACCTGAAACTAAATTAGAAATAGAACGTTTTGAAGGTGCTTTACGAAGAAAACAATTAAGCTTATTATTAGCAAATAAAATTGAACCTAAAGAAGCAACAGAATTACGAAAACTCTTTATTTAATAGTCTTACATTTCATCAAAAGTTTTCTTAAGTCTATTTATCAATTCATAAATTTCTTCTTCGTTATATGCTGCAAAACCGATTCTAATAGCATTGTGTTTTAAATTTGCATTATCATAACGTTGCCAGTTTCCGATTTCTAATTTATGTTTTCTTGCAATTTCAGAAATGTAGATGATGATTTACCTTATGTAAAATTGGTGTTAATACAGAAAGCCATATAGTATCAAATTGTAACTCTTTTGCTTTCTCTTCAACAGCGGATTATGATTTAGATATTTGGGCAGGTTTAATACAGTGGAATACCTAATTTCGGATAAAGGGTTGTTATGTAACTTATTGATATACTGAATAATAAATGTTAAAAAATATTTTATTTAATTATTTATCTACCTTGTTATAGTTAATAAAGAAGTTATATATTTGAATTTTTTACGGATAGATTGTGATTTAATTTCTAATTTTAGAATATAAAAATGAGTGACTCTTTAAAACACGAATGTGGTATTGCATTAGTAAGACTTCTTAAACCTTTAGAATTCTACAAAAAAAAATACGGAACCTCTTTTTACGGCATCCAAAAAATGTATTTATTACTCGAAAAACAACACAATCGTGGCCAAGATGGTGCTGGTTTTGCAAGTATTAAATTAGATGTAAAACCTGGTACAAGATATATTTCTAGAGTTAGATCAAACCAACCAAAACCAATTCAAGATATTTTTAAACAAATAAATGAACGTATTAATGATATTCTTGAGAAAAATCCAGATAAAAAAGACGATATAGATTGGCAATTACAAAACATGCCTTATGTTGGTAATGTGTTTTTAGGACACGTTAGATATGGTACTTTTGGTAGAAATAGTATTGAATCTGTGCATCCGTTTTTAAGACAAAATAACTGGCGACATAAAAATTTAATTATGGCTGGTAATTTTAATATGACTAATTCTAATGAATTATTAGAAGAGTTAATTGAACTTGGTCAGCATCCAAAAGAAAATACCGATACAGTTACTATTATGGAAAAAATAGGTCATTTTTTAGATGATGAAGTTTCCGATATTTATGAAAAATGTAAGCAAGAAGGAATATCTAAAAAAGATGCTTCTGCCATAATTGAAAAAGATTTAAACATAAAAAAAATATTACAAAGAGCCTCAAAAAATTGGGATGGCGGCTATGCAATGACAGGTTTAATTGGTCATGGCGATGCTTTTGTATTACGTGATCCTGCAGGTATTAGACCAACTTTTTATTACCAAGATGATGAAGTTGTAGTTGTTGCAAGCGAAAGACCTGTTATACAAACTGTTTTTAATGTTGACATAGATGACGTAAAAGAGTTAGAACCTGCACATGCTTTAATTATCAAAAATGGTGTAACTTCTGTAGAACAAGTAATGGCTATTTTAGAAAAAAAGGCATGTTCTTTTGAACGAATCTATTTTTCTCGTGGATCGGATGCCGATATTTATCAAGAACGTAAAGATTTAGGAAAATTAATTTTTCCTAAAGTATTAGAAGTAATTGATAACGATTTAACAAATACCGTTTTTTCTTTTATACCAAATACTGCAGAAACTTCCTTTTTTGGTATGACCGAAGAAGCCGAAGTTTACCTAAACAAACGCAAAACAGATATTATTCTTAAAGGACAACGTAATATTTCAGAAGATGAATTACGTAAAGTTTTAGCAGAAAGACCAAGAATAGAAAAAATTGCTATAAAAGACGCTAAACTACGTACTTTTATTGCAGATGATGATTCGCGTGATGATTTAGTTGCACACGTTTACGATGTAACTTATGGTGTTGTAAAACCAACCGATAATTTAGTAGTTATTGATGATAGCATTGTTAGAGGAACAACATTAAAAATGAGTATTATTAAAATTTTAGATCGTTTAAATCCTAAAAAAATAATTGTTGTTTCGTCTGCACCACAAATTAGGTATCCAGATTGTTACGGAATAGATATGGCAAAATTAGGAGATTTTATTGCTTTTAGAGCAGCGATTTCTTTATTAGAAGATACCAATCAAAAGCAAATTGTGGAAGATGTTTACAAGCAATGTATTTCGAATACCGAAGAAACTGAAAACTTCGTAAAAGCAATTTACAAACCTTTTACACAAGAACAAGTTTCAGATAAAATAGCAGAATTACTTACCGATGAAACTATAAAATCGGAAGTAAAAATAATTTATCAAAGTATTGATAATTTACATAAAGCAATACCAAATCATAAAGGCGATTGGTATTTTACAGGTGATTACCCAACTATTGGTGGCGCAAAATTTGTAAATAAAGCATTTGTGAATTATTATGAAGGCAATAATAAAAGGGCTTATTAAATAATAAGTGAAATAAGTTAAAGACGTTTTGCAAAACGTCTTTACTTACTTAATAACCAACCTTAGAACGCACTCTTTTTAAAACAGCATTCGCAACTAATTTTGCTTTATCAGCACCAATTGCTAATACTTTGTCAATTTCGGGTAAATTGTTCATGTAATATTGATGTAATTCTCTTTCTTTCGAAAATTTTTCGATTAACAATTCGTAAAATGCTTGTTTTGCATGTCCATAACCGTAATTTCCTGCTTGGTATTTATTTCGCATTTCTTCGGTTTGTTCTTTAGAAGCAACCAATTTATATAACGCAAAAAGATTACAAGTATCTGGATCTTTAGGATCTTCTAAAGCAGTAGAATCCGTTTGTATTTTCATTATTTGTTTGCGCAACTTTTTGTCTGGTAAAAATAAATTGATGATATTTCCTTTAGATTTACTCATTTTCTCGCCATCAGTTCCTGGAACAAGCATGGTGTTTTCTTGTACTTTTGCTTCAGGTAACACAAAAGTTTCGCCTAATTTAGAATTAAAACGTGAAGCAACATCACGTGTCATTTCTAAATGTTGTAATTGATCTTTACCAACAGGCACAACAGTAGCATCGTATAATAAAATATCTGCCGCCATTAACATTGGGTATGTAAATAAACCGCCATTTACATCATCTAATCTATCTGCTTTATCTTTAAAACTATGTGCTAGCGTTAATCGTTTATACGGATAAAAACAACTTAAATACCAAGACAATTCGGTTACTTGCGGTATATCACTTTGTCTATAAAAAACCGTTTTACTAATATCTAAACCAAATGCCAACCAAGTTGCAGCAGTACTATAGGTGTTTTCTCTAAGTAATTTACCATCTTTAATTTGTGTAAGCGAATGCATATCTGCAATAAATAAAAAAGATTCGTTTTTATCATTTTTACTTAATTCAATTGCTGGAATAATTGCTCCTAAAAGATTTCCTAAATGTGGTGTGCCTGTAGATTGAATTCCTGTTAATATTCTTGACATTAATTGTTTAATTGAAAGATTAAAAAATGAAAATTGAAAAAATTACACAGCAAAAGTAATAAAAGCTTTAAAGACTAAAGAGTAAAGACCGAAGTTTTTATTACATTTGGCACTTATGCGATTAATCAAAAATATTTTAATTCTTTTTTGGCGTGTTTGGTTTTATTGCTGGGTTTTATTTACCATCATACCAATATTCCCGATTTTAATAATAGTCATTGCTAAAGAAGAATGGTATCACTTATTTTTTAAAATTGCCAGAGCTTGGGCAAAAACTATTTTATTTACCAGTGGTTTTAAAACCGTTGTTGCAACGGAAGAAATTATTAATGATAAAAAAAGTTACTTGTTTTGCCCAAATCACACTTCAATGATTGACATTATGTTAATGTTGGCAATTACTAAAAATCCGTTTGTTTTTATTGGTAAAAAAGAATTGAAAAACATACCAGTTTTTGGATTTATTTATAAAAGAACCTGTATTTTAGTAGATAGAACCGATAAAAAAAGCGGAAGAAAGGCTTTTGAAGATGCTAACAGAAGATTAAAAAATGGTACGAGTATTTGTATTTTTCCTGAAGGGAAAGTACCAAGTGATGAAAGCATTATTTTAGACGAATTTAAATCTGGCGCATTTAGATTGGCTATTGAACATAAAATACCAATTGTACCAATCACTTTTTTTGATTGTAAAAAACGATTCTCCTATACTTTTTTTAGTGGAAGTCCAGGAAAATTAAGAGTAAAAACCCATAAATTTATACAGACCGAAAATCTAGTAATGAATGATCGAATTGATATAAAAAAACAAACTTTCGATTTAATCTATAACAGTTTAAAGTTAGACTTAAAGTACAAAGACTAAATTTTAAAAAAATTTAAAAAAATGAAAAAAATAATACAAATTTTAACCATTTCTTTTTTAATATGGAATTGTACAACCGATAAAAAAGAAATCCCAAAAACTACTACTAAATCGTCTTTAAAATATGCAACCGATGTGCATAGTTATGCAAAACCAAACGAAGCAGTTGCCAAACATTTAGATTTAGATATTAAAGTGGACTTTAAAAATAAAATCATTTCTGGTAGCGCAACCTATAAAATTGAAAAAAATGTAAATGCAAAATATATTCATTTTGATGCTAAGGCGTTAGTTATTAAAAATGTAACTGTAAACGATAAAAAAACAAGTTTTAATTTAGTAAAAGGCGATGAAATACATGGCGATAATCTAACGATTGCATTACCAAAAGACAGTAAAAAAGTCACTATATTTTACGAAACAACTCATAAAACGGAAGCATTACAGTTTTTAAATCCGCAACAAACAGCCGATAAAAAACAAGCCTTTTTATTAACACAAGGTCAAGCAATTTTAACAAGAACTTGGATTCCTATTCAAGATTCGCCACAATTAAGACTAACGTATAACGCAAAAGTTTCGGTACCAACTAATTTAATGGCAGTAATGAGTGCCGAGAATCCGAAAGAAAAATCGGAAAATGGCATGTATAATTTCACCATGAAACAAGCAATTTCACCATATTTAATTGCTTTGGCAGTTGGCGATTTTGAATATCGTAAATTAAGCGAAAGAACTGGTGTTTATGCAGAACATTCTTTAATAGATAAATCCGCAAAAGAATTTGAAGATGTAGAAAAAATGGTATTAGCAGCAGAAAAATTATATGGTGCATATAATTGGGAACAATATGATATTATTGTTTTACCGCCAAGTTTTCCGTTTGGAGGCATGGAAAATCCAAGGCTTACGTTTGCAACACCAACCATAATTGCAGGCGATAAAAGTTTAACTACTTTAATTGCACATGAATTAGCACACTCGTGGTCTGGAAACTTAGTTACCAACGCAACTTGGGACGATTTTTGGTTAAACGAAGGTTTTACCGTTTACTTTGAACGTAGAATTATGGAGGCAGTTTACGGAAAAAAATATGGAGATATGTTAGCTGTAATTGGTAGACAAGATTTAGACGAAGGTTTGGAAGGTTTAAAAGATAACCCAAATGATACAAAACTAAAATTAGACCTCAACGGAAGAACTCCAGACGATGGAATGACAGATATCGCTTATGAAAAAGGATTTCTATTCTTAAAAACTTTGGAAGCAAAAGTTGGACGAGAAAAAATGGATGTTTTCTTAAAATCTTATTTTAAAAAACATGCTTTCTCTACTATTACTACCGAAAAATTTATTGCTTATTTAGATGAAAATCTATTAATACCAAACAAAATAGACTTTAATACTAACGAATGGATTTATAAACCTGGCATACCGAAAAACCAAGTTAAAATAACTTCCGATAAGTTTGAAATTGTCATGCAAGTCATTGAAAAATGGAAAAACGGAAAAATGATGGCGAAAGATATTTGTAATCAAGATTGGGCGATTCAGCAAAAAATACATTTTATACGTAATATTCCTGCTTCCTTAACAGCAAAAGATTTAGAAAGTTTAGATGCGCATTGTAAATATACACATACTACAAATTCGTATATTTCGATGGTTTGGTTTGAGCAAGCAATTAAACATAGTTATCATGGGCAAAATGTAGATAAAAAAATAGAAGAGTTTTTAATTACTGTTGGTCGTCGTTGGTATGTAACTACGGTTTATCGTGCTTTAAAAAATAATAATAGGTTAGAAGATGCTTTGCGTATTTATAAAAAAGCACGACCTAATTATCATTCGGTTACTGTTGGTAGTGTAGATGAAATGTTGGGGTTTGAGGAATAGGTAACTATAA
>JAMONN010000071.1 GCA_027065775.1 Flavobacteriaceae bacterium
TATTTTGATTGCTAGTGTTGATAACTAACCATTTAAGTTCATATAAGAATTAGTTGATGTTTTAAATGCGAATGGTTGAAAAATTCACCACAAAAGGCATAAAAGAGAGTAAAAGAAATAAAAAAATATTGAGTTCTTTTAACTTAAAAAATCTGTGATAATCTGTGAAATCAGTGTCAAAAATTTTTACCACAAAAGAAAACAAAAGAATATTGAGTTCTTTTAACTTAAAAAAATCTGTGATAATCTGTGTCAAAATTAAAAAAATCAGTGTCTAAAAAACTAACAATCGGTGGCGTACCAGAACACTTCAATCTACCTTGGCATTTAGCCATAGAAAACAATAAGTTTTCAGATAAAGGAATTGATTTGAAATGGCAAGATATTCACGGTGGAACAGGCGCAATGTGTAAAGCGTTACGAGATAAAAGTATTGATATTGCGCTAGTTTTAACCGAAGGAATTATTAAAGATATCATAAATGGTAACGATGCTACATTGGTGAAATTTTATGTAAAATCACCTTTATTATGGGGAATTCATGTTGGTTTTGATTCAGAAATTAATTCCGTTACCGAATTAGAAAATAAAAAAATTGCGATTAGCAGATACGGTTCAGGATCACATTTAATGGCAATTGTGAATGCTTTTGAACAAGGTTTTAATATAGATAATTTAGATTTTGAAATCATTAAAAACCTAAATGGAGGAATTGATGCTCTTAAAAATAATACTGCTGATTATTTTTTATGGGAACACTTTACAACCAAACCTTACGTTTATGATAAAACGGTTAGAAGAATTGGTAATATTGAATCGCCTTGGCCTTGCTTTGTTATAGCAGTTAGAAATGAAGTTTTAGAAAAGGATAAAAAAGCAATTAAAAATCTTATTAAGGTTATTAACAAACAATTAAAAGAGTTTAGAAATCCGTTAGAGAATAAAGAATTAATTGCATTGTTCTCAAAACGCTACAATCTTAAAACTGAAGATATTAAAGATTGGTTGTCGATTACTAAGTGGAGTAGAAAAAAAAATATTTCTAAAAAAATGATTTCTAAAGTTCAAAAAAAATTAAAACAATTTGGTGTCATAGAGAAAACAATATCTGTAGATTTATTAATTGAAGACTTATTTTAATAGATTACTAAATTTAAACTTACATTTGCAAAAAAATTGAAATGTTATTTTATCATTTCTTAAAAAATATTTATGTCATTCAAATCTTTAGGATTATCAGATAATTTATTAAAAGCAGTTGCTAAAAAAGGATATACAAAACCTTCTGTGATTCAAGAAAAAGCAATTCCGTTAATTCTAAAAGGGAAAGACGTATTGGCCTCTGCACAAACAGGAACTGGTAAAACAGCAGGTTTTACATTGCCAATGTTACAATTGTTAGCGGCAAGTAAACATGATAAGTATAGACCAATTAGAGCGTTAATTCTTACACCAACACGTGAGTTAGCCGCGCAAATTCAAGAAAACATATTAGAATATAGTATATTTCTAAATATTAGATCTACGGTTATCTTTGGTGGTGTTAAACCAGCAAAACAAATTGCTACTTTACGCCAAGGTGTAGATATTTTAGTAGCAACTCCAGGTAGATTGTTAGATTTAGAAAGTCAAAATAAATTATCTTTAAAAAGAGTTGAATTTTTGGTTTTAGATGAGGCAGACCGAATGTTAGATATGGGGTTTCAGAGAGATATTAATAAAATAATGGCTTTACTACCAAAACGAAGACAAAATCTATTGTTTTCTGCTACATTTTCTAAAGAAATTAAAAAATTGGCTAGTGCATTTTTAGATAATCCAGTAATGGTAGAAGCAGCACCCGAAAATTCTACGGTAGACAAAATTATTCAGAAAATTTATAGAACGGATAAATCTAAAAAACCAGCATTAATCATTCATTTAATAAAACAAGGTAATTGGCAGCAAGTTTTAGTTTTTACACGTACAAAACATGGCGCTAATAACCTTTGTAAAAAAATGATTGGTAAGGGCATAAATGCGATGGCAATTCATGGTAATAAAAGTCAAGGTGCTAGAACTAAGGCTTTAGCAGGTTTTAAAGATGGTTCTGTGCAAGTTTTAGTAGCAACCGACATTGCGGCTAGAGGTTTAGATATACCATTATTGCCACATGTTATCAATTTTGAATTACCAAATATTTCGGAAGATTATGTACATAGAATTGGTAGAACAGGTAGAGCAGGAGCAAACGGAGAAGCAATTTCTTTAGTAAGTAGTGATGAATTAGAATATGTAAGCGGTATTGAAAAATTACTAGGTCATAAATTAAAAAGTACCGTTATAGAAGGTTTTGAACCAAGTTTAATTCAACCAGAAAACGAAAAAGCGAAACCAAAAGGCCAACGAGGAAATAATAATCGCCGAAAAAGCAATAACCGAAAGACTAACAACCGAAATAGTAATAATAAAAATAATAGTAGAAAGAGATAGGTTAATTAGCGAAAAGGTAATTAGCGAAGAGCGAAAAGAGAATTCAAAATGAGAATCATCTAGGTATAAAAGCAAATAATTTCGCCACGAATGCACGAATGTAATATTCGTGTATTCGTGGCAAAGGTTACAAAGTATAATGTTGCACTCAACGATGAACGTAGAGGAATTAGATTAAACATTCAAACTCAAGAGCATAAACTACATAAACGTCATATTGCCAATACCTTTAGAACGCTTGTTTACTTATGCGATTACACAAGCCGAAAGCGAATTTCTAAAACCAGGAATGCGTGTTGCTGTACCATTTGGCAAATCAAAAATTTATACGGCATTAGTTTATAAAATTCATAAAATTGCTCCGATAGGTTATGATGCTAAGGAAATTTATCAGATTTTAGATGAAACACCAATTGTTACCGAAACACAATTAAAACATTGGACTTGGTTGGCGGCTTATTATTTATGTTCATTAGGTGATGTTTTACGAGCAGGATTACCATCTTTATTTTTATTGGAAAGTGAAACACTTGTTATTAGAAACGAAATTTTTGAAGACGAATCTATTTTAAACGATGAGGAGTTTTTAATTTATGAAGCCTTACAAAGGCAGTCCATTTTAAAAATTCAAGAAGTTGCGGCAATTTTAGACAAAAAAACAGTGTTGCCAATCATTAATAAATTAATGAGCAAAGGTGTTTTAACCTTAAAGGAAGAGATTTTTGAGCAATACAAACCAAAGTTAGTCAAATATATAAAGTTAAGTGATACTTATATATCCGAAGAAAATTTACAGAATTTATTAAATGATTTAAATAGAGCGAAAAAACAAAAACAAGCAGTAATGCATTATTTTTCGCTGAATGCAAGTACA
>JAMONN010000072.1 GCA_027065775.1 Flavobacteriaceae bacterium
TATCGTAATTTTTTGGCGAATCGCTATTGCCAAAACCTAACATATCTGGCACAATTACTCTATAACCATTTACGACTAAAGGATCAATCATTTTTCTGTATAACCAACCCGAAGTTGGTATGCCATGTAATAGCAAAATTACTTTTCCTTGTCCTTTATCTATATAATTAACAATGCCTTGTTCCGTTTTAAAACTTTTTTGTTGTTTGGTAAATTCAGCATAAGTCATCTCGTTAGGATAACTTGCTACTTGTTTTGACTTGCAGGAAAATAAAAAAATAATCATAATTAAAACGAATAATTTTTTTACAACTTCATTTTTAGAAATTTTTAATAAACAAAAATACATATAGAAAATTTAATCTTTAATTATTTTTCGTATAAAGTGGACACCATTAGAGTTTATAATTTCAATAAAATAAGTTCCTTTATTAAGAAATTCTAAATTAATTTGATTTATACCAATTACTTTTCTAAATAAAATATTTTTAGCCATTATATCAAATATTTTCACCTCATAAGAATGAGAAGAAACAAGTTCTTTCCATTCTATAATATTTGTAAAAGGTACAGGGAAAATAGTTAAGTCTTCTTTATTATTCAAAACATCTACTACAGATAAAGTTGATCTATTATTTAAATAACCTAACACTTTGTTATGACCAATCACTATATCTGATAAATCATTATTATTTAAATCACCAATACTAAATGAATTAGTGAAAAAACTATCAATCATAGCAATTTCTTCTCTGTCTTGAAATCCTAAGGAATTATTTTTATAAAAATACAACTTAGCATCTTCACCAGAATTATCTTCATACATGCATATTAAATCTGTAAATCCATCATTGTCTAGATCATTAAAAGTAAAATCATGAAAATCATAAAAGGATTCTAGTAAAATTGGTGATGAAAAAGAACCATCGTTATAAATTAAATTTATTACACTACCACCATTATAATCTCCCGCAGTAACAACATCCAAAAATCCGTTATTATCAATATCTATTAATTCTATTTTGTCAGTAAATACAGGGTATGCTATTTGACTATATGAAAAATTTGCATTACCGTCATTCTCTAATAACTGAACTTTAGCATTATCAGACCCAACAATTAAATCAATATCTCCATCATTATCAATATCTCCACTACTTATAATATTTGGACGATAATCATTTTCAGTAAAACTAATCGGAATCAAATCTCCAAAATTAACTCCATCAATATTAGGTGCCCAAAATAACCTTTCCGAAACATTGGGTAAATTAATTATTATATCTTTTAATCCATCTCCGTTTAAATCATTAATTTCAATTTCTTTAGCATTATTAATTTCAATATTATCTCCAATTACAAAATTTCCATTTCCAATATTTGTGTAATTTTTAACACCTAAGCTTGATATTGCTACTATATCTAAATCAGAATCATTATCGAAATCTACAATATCTATCTCATGATAAAATTGAATTTCATTCATCAATTCTGAAGGGTCGGAAATAAGTTTTGGAGAACCGTAAGTATTATTACCATAATTTTTGATAATTAGTAAACCACCAAACCACCCTGATATAATATCTAATAAACCGTCGCCATCTATATCTACCGTTTTAACCGTTCGAACCCCACGTATATTGGGAACTATTACATTCTCTTTAAATGAAATATTATTTAAATTTTCAAAATAGGAAAGTTTTGCTTGAGATGAACTTGTTTGTTTATTAGAAATTGAAATTATATCAAAAAAGTCATCATTATTCAAATCATCTATGATAAAAAGTTTTGGGAACTCAACATTAGTTATCATCTCTAAGAATGAATCAAACACTCCATTACCCAAATTCTTATACCATCCTATTTTATCATTTACACCAGAAAATGAAACTATTAAATCCTTAAATCCATCATTATCCATATCAATAACTCCTAATTCTAAAGGAGATTCATTAGTGTTATCAATAGTAATTGACGAAGAAAAAGTAGTACCATTCTGATTTAAATAAAGTGCGACTTTATCATCTGATTCCCCAATTATCATTATATCATCAAACCCATCATTATTTATATCAATAAAATCAAAGGCAGTACCAAAATTTACTGAACCTGAAATGAAATGAGGCTCATCAAAATTATTATTACCTAAATTTTTTGACCAATATAGATTACCGTTTGAATGTCCACTAATAATATCTAATAACCCATCATTATCTAAATCTTTAGCCCTTACTTCTTTTGTGTCACTACTTACAGAATAAATTAATGTCTCATTAGAAAAAGTTTCATTGCCATAGTTTTCAAAAAAAACTACTGAATCAGCATTAGTAACAGCAATCAATATATCATTATCTCCATCATTATCAATATCAACTATTGATGCATTAATTGGTCCATCTATAGTTGTCGAAATATTTATCATATCAGAAAAATTTCCATCATCTAAATTCTTATACCACACAATAGTATCTTCAATTTTACTTGTCACAATAATATCAAGTAATCCATCACCATTTAAATCACCAACTTTAACACAACTAGGGTATCCAATTGTAAGAAGTGTCTTTTTTTGTCTGTAAAAAAGGTTACCATCTTGATTTTCATACCAAAAAACATAACCTTCACTACTACCAGTGACGATTATAATATCTTTATAATTATTATTGTCAAGGTCTGCACTACATAAGGAATTTGCAATTCCAGTAAAAGTAAGGTAGTTATTATCAACTAAAGCAACTTCTTCATCAAAATCTATTTGTGCCATTAAAGTATTTGATATTAGAATTATCAAAAAAATAATTTTATATTTCATTTTTTTTAGTTTATATATATTAATTTTGTTTCGATTAATTCAAATATTAATCATACGAAAGTACGGAAAAATAAACAACAAAATCAAGCAAACTCAATAATTATTAAAAAGTAGTTCGTTTGCCCTAAATAATTCATTAGTTTTGTAGTAATGCAAAAAACCATAAATATACAGAATAAAAAAGCACGTTATGAATACGAGTTTTTAAAAAATTATACCGCTGGTATTGTTTTAACTGGTACCGAAATAAAAAGCATTAGAGAATCTAAAGCACGAATAACCGAAGCCTTTTGCGAATTTAATGATAGGGGCGAATTATTTGTAATTAATATGTTTATCGAAGAGTATTTATATGGCAACACATATAATCACAAAACCAAAGCAGCAAGAAAATTACTTTTAAATAAACGTGAATTGCGTAAGTTAGAAAAAGATGTGAAAAATGTTGGTTTAACCATTATACCTATAAAATTATATCTAACCGATAAAGGTTGGGCAAAATTAGACATCGCTTTATGTAAAGGTAAAAAAACTTTCGATAAACGTGAGGTTTTAAAAGATCGTGATAACAAACGTGATTTAGCAAGAATTAAGAAGGATTTTTAAGTCTAGATTTATAGACTTTAGACTAACAGATTTTAGATATGAAAATCAAACACTTTTTACAACTTATACGTTATAAAAATTTGTTGATGCTTGTTTTTATGATTATTCTTTTTAAATTTTTGTTTTTTAATACTATTCCTTCTTTTGAAATTAAAAACTTAATTCTACTAATTTTAGCAATAACAAATATTACTGCTTACGGGAATATTATTAATGATTATTTTGATGTTGAAACAGACAATATAAATAAACCTGAAAAAGTTATTATTGGTAAACTGCTAACTAAAAAAAAAGCACTTCTAATTAGTATTATCTTTGCATTATTAGGCATTTTCTTTGGACTATATTTATCTTATATTAATGATAAATTACCTTATTCTTTAATATTTATAATCACAATAGCAATTCTTTATTTCTATTCCAAATATTTAAAACGGATTGCGTTACTTGGCAATTTAATTGTATCTCTTTTAATTCCGTTTAGTATTTATTTGGTGTTTTTATTTTCCAAATCACATATTTCATTAGAGGAATATAGTAATTATAAAATATTTTTATTTTATATCTTCTTCGCTTTCATCTTAAATTTTATTAGAGAAATAGTAAAAGATATAGAAGACATGAAAGGTGATGCAAATCAAAACATGAAAACTTTACCGATTATTATCGGAAAAAAAAGAACACAAAATGTGGTTTTTACTTTGACATTAATTCCATTATTCTTAAGTGTTTATTTTGCATTTATCCATTTTAAAAATCAATATATAATAGCACTTTATATTCTATTTTTAATTATTCTTCCGTTAGGTTATTTTATGTACAAAATATTAAAAATCAACTCAAAAAAAGAATTTCACAATCTAAGTATACTTCTAAAAATTATTATGTTTTTAGGTATGTTATCTATTTTATTAATTACTAAATAACTCTGTCAAAGTTTAAAACTTTGACAGAGTTAGCAAACCATAAAAAAATGCTCCAACAAAAACTAAAAAACAAAAACCTAATTCTAGCCTCAAAATCACCTAGAAGACAGCAATTTTTAAACGATTTAAAATTAGATTTTACCATAAAACTAAAAGAAGTCGAAGAAATTTATCCAAAAAAACTAAAAGGAAAACAAATCACTAACTTTTTAGCAAAACTAAAAGCAAATGCTTTTGAACACCTTAACGATGAAGATATTCTAGTAACATCAGACACTATAGTTTGGTTTAAAAACAAAGCGTTAGAAAAACCAAAAAGCAGGGAAACCGCTATAAAAATGTTGCAAGAACTATCCAACAAAAAACATAAGGTCTTTACATCTGTCTGTTTAAAATCTAATAAAAAGGAAGTTGTTTTTAGTAATACTACAACTGTTTATATTAAAAAATTAACACTAGAAGAAATTACTTTTTATATAGATACTTACAAACCATTCGACAAAGCTGGTAGCTACGGCATACAAGAATGGTTCGGTTTAATTGCTGTAAAAAAAATAAAAGGTAGTTTCTTTAATGTTATGGGATTTCCTGTTCATAAGTTTTATAAAGAATTATTAAGATTTTAGCAAAAGAGCAACAAGAATTAATATTTTTACTTTTTAGAGAAAAAGACTTAATTAGGGTTAAAAAAATTAGACAAAAAAACATATAAATTACATTTTTCTTAGCGAACCTTGCAAAAAAAACTTTGTGAACCTTGCGGTAAAATTTTATACTTTAGACATGAAAAAATACACATTTACAGAAAAAAAAGATACACGATCTGGTTTTGGAGATGCTTTAACAGAACTCGGAAAAACAAATAAAAATGTGGTTGCTCTTTGTGCCGATTTAACAGGTTCGTTAAAAATGGGTGATTTTAAAGATCAAAATCCTGAACGTTTTTTTCAAATAGGTATTGCCGAAGCAAATATGATGGGTATTGCTGCAGGTTTAACTATTGGCGGAAAAATTCCGTTTACAGGAACATTTGCAAACTTTTCAACCGCAAGAGTTTATGATCAAATAAGACAATCTATAGCATATTCTGATAAAAATGTAAAAATTTGTGCTTCGCATTCTGGTTTAACTCTAGGCGAAGATGGCGCTACACATCAAACTTTAGAAGATATTGGTATGATGAAAATGTTGCCAGGCATGGTAGTAATTAATACCTGCGATTATAATCAAACTAAACAAGCAACTCTTGCAATTGCGGATTATGTTGGACCAGTTTACTTAAGATTTGGCAGACCAAAAGTGCCTGTTTTTATGCCAACTAACGAAAAATTTGAAATCGGTAAAGCAATACATCTAACCGAAGGCGCAGATGTAACTATTATAGCAACTGGTCATTTAGTTTGGGAAGCATTACAAGCATCTGAAAAATTATTTGATAAAGGAATTTCTGCTGAAGTAATTAATATTCATACAATTAAACCTTTAGATAAAAATGCGATTTTAAAATCGGTTGCGAAAACTGGTTGTGTTGTTACTTGTGAAGAGCATAATTATTTAGGTGGTTTAGGCGAAAGTATCGCACGAATATTAGCAGAAGAAAATCCGACTCCACAAGAATTTGTTGCCGTTAAAGATACTTTTGGCGAATCAGGAACGCCAGAGCAATTATTAAAAAAATATAATTTAAACGATGTTGCAATTGTCAGCGCCGTTGAAAAAGTATTAAAAAGAAAAAGTACAAGTTTATAGTATTTACAAACTTAACTGTAAATAAAACAATTTTTGTTCTGGAAAATAGAACACAGATGACACGGATTTTTAACAGATTTTTCACGGATTCTTACTTGAAATTTAAAATAATAACGTATTATAGTGCCAAAGAAAATAATAACGATTTTAGTACGTTATAAAACAAAACTTTTATATCATGAAAAAAATAATTTTAATAATCGCAATTTTTAGTTTTACCAATCATTTTTCTCAAAACGATGATTTTTTTGATATTGGTGCTGTTGCAGGTTACAACTACGGTTCTAATGGTGATTTAAGTATTAATGGTCTAAGCACTAGCATAGAAAGTCAGGAAGATTCTGGATTTCATGCTGGGTTATTTTTAAACTTTAACTTACCAAGTTTTTATATTAGACCAGAAGTAGTTTACTCACAAACCAAGAGTTCATATGAATCTAATGATTTTGAAGTTTCTAAAATCGATGTACCAATTATGTTTGGTAAGAAAATTTTAGGACCCTTAAGTATCTTTTTAGGGCCATCATTTCAATACACATTAGAAAACGATTTAGAAAATGTTGGTGATCAAAAAATTGATATTAAAAATGATATAGCGATAAATGGTCAATTTGGTATCGGATTACAATTAGGAAAACAAATTAGATTAGATGCTAGATATGAATTAGGAATTTCAGACAATATTTCTACAGTCAATACTCTTAATACTGACAATATAAATAGTGAAATTGATGCTAAACCTAGTCAGTTTATATTTAGCCTTTCTTTACAGTTATAAATTATTTTTACAGCAAAAATTTAGCGGAATTAAATCTTAAATATCATTAACTCTTTCCTTTCTTATTGGTTTAAAGAAAGTTTATTTTCCTTTGAAGGAAGACATCTATAATAATTAAAGATTCCTGTTTTCACAGGAATACTTATTACCAATTTACCATTAAAATAATGGCAGAAATATGTACATTAAAAAGACTTTCGATGTAATCGAAAGCCTTTTTAATTCTTTATATCTTATTTTTAATTTGTATCAGGATCTAAATAATCTGGGATATCATCACCATTAGAATCTAAAGCATCCTCTGGGTTTCCATCGCCATTTGGATCGGCGTTTTCTCTAATAGATGTCTTTCCGTCGCCATCATCATCATCATCTAAGAAATTAGGTGTATTATCACCATCGGTATCTAATGCATCATTTGGATTTCCATCACCATTTGGATCTGCATTTTCAAATTGTGTTAATATTCTATCGCCATCATCATCAACATCTAAATAATTAGGTACTGAATCATTATCTGTATCATCATTATTATAATCATCATCATTATCTAAATTTTCATAATTTGAAGAAACTGTATCTCTATCATGATCTGCCTCTTCTACTTGTGCTAGTTCTATATGAAACATAATTGGTTCGTTAGGAGAAATACCACTTGTACCAATATTTCTATAAGCTAAGCCAGAAGGTATAAATAACATACCTTTACCTGTATTTTCATATTCTATAGGCATATCTGGCAATGATATATTTTCACCTGGTCTATAATTAGGAAAGCCGTAAGACCAACCTGAAATTACAGCATTTAATGTAAACCATGTATATGTAATTCTTTCATCAAATTTAGGTTCATCAGAATAATTCATTAATAAACCTTGATATTTCACAAAAACAGAATCTACTTTAGATGCACTTTCTCCAATACCTTCTGAAAAATTTTTTAAATAATATAATGTATAATCAACATCGCCTAAATTAACAATTTGAATATTCATGTGTTCAGAATCTAGTATTGATACTTCCGCATTTTCTAAAGTATCCACTACACCAAAAGGTTCATTGCCTGTTGGCGGTACATAAAAATGCGTTTCTAAATATTCTCTAATGGTTACATCATCTTTAATTGCTTGTGCTGCATGATCAAAATTATCAACGACATTATCATCATCATCTTTACAAGAATAAATTAATATTGCTAATACTAAAACGGAAAAATATATTTTAATTTTCATGTTCTTTGAACTATTTATTTTGCTGCGAAATTAAGGTAATTATCTTTAATATTTCAAATAAATTATATTTTAACTTTATATTTAACTTTTAATAATTTCCAATTATAAAAATACCTGATTGCTAGAAATATTAATATCGGAATTAACCCCAAATTAAATACTTGAATTTTAAGAATCCAAAGAAAAATAGTCACTCCTAATAAGCATAAAAGCAATAAATAATATTTTTGTAAAAATAACTTATTCTTAAAAACATAAAACGCCATAACTACATTTGGTGTAAATGCCCAAAAAATATTAAAATTATTTCCTGTTGCTTTATGATCTGTTGCAAACCATAGTAAAAACACAACAATACCAACTAAACCTGTAGAAAAAAGTATTATAAAGTCTAACCATTTTGATTGTTTTTTCTGTTTGTAATCTTTTAAAGTGATAAATAAAATCACCAAACCAATTAATATAAATAGCGACATTGGTGTTAAGAAAAAATCTTTATTGGTCATTTTTATTTCTTCATTTTTTTTATAAATGTAATTTGTTTTCTTTACTAACGGTCGCTCTCTTTTATCTATACTTATTTTTGCATTTTTAAAGTTTTTAAAAACATAATCTGGCAAAAAAGTGGATTCCTTGGCGGTTGCTTTTCTATCTATAACGGAACCTAATGCAATATCAATTCCGAATTTACCCCAAACTTGTTTATCTAATTTTTGGGTTATTAAATCTCTAAACGTAAAATTACCATTTAACAATTCATCTTTATAATTCACTTTATCTTTTAATACAAGTGTATTCACATCACGTAATCTAGTAGCACAATTATCAAAGAAAAAATCATACAAATATTTTTTATTTTCTGGTTTTGCATTATTTTCTAAAAACTCAAAATACGTTTGTTTTTCTTTTAATGTAAGTTCTAAAACTTGCTCTCTTATTTCGCGATTTTGATTTGCATAATATTTAAAAAATTGAAAAGTATTATTTGTTCCTATTTCATATAATAATTTACCTCGCATAAAATTAAGGTAGAATCCTTTTTCATGAAAAGGGAAAATACCATAGTTGTATATTTTATCAAAACCTATGTCTTTTATTCTAATTGCCGAGTGTCCGAAACTATCGTTCAACAAATGACCTTGACCAATGGTAATAATACTTACTTCAGCATCCGAAGATAAATCTCTATATTGACCATTACAAATAATAGCTATAAAAATTAATATTAAGAAAGCGAACTGTTTTTTTAGTAAATACATTTAATCGATTATTAGTTAATTCTTCAAAAATAATTTTTAGAATTGTTGTTTATTTAACTACAAATTGTACTGTTTCTCTACTTGTTTGTTTAATTAGAATTTCATTATTCTTTTCGATTTCATGCATTGCTTTTTTTGTGAAATGTCTAATGGTAATTAAAGTAACGTTTTCGTTATACAAACCTTTATAATTCAATTTTAATTCATTTAAAAAGGGCTCTAATAAATTAAATTTATCCTCTAAGCATACCGAAAAACTTATAGCAGTATTCTGAATTAAACTTACTTTTAATTTAAAACGATGTAATAAGTTAAAAATTTCACTAATATTATCTTCCATAATAAATGAAAGATTTTTGGAAGATATAGATACCAATATTTGGTTTTTCTTAAGTATAAAACTAGAAACCTTAGGTTTTGTTTTGATATTTTTACTGATTTCAGTACCTTTATTTAAAGGTTTTTTAAATGATTTTACAAATAACGGAATTCCTTTTTTCTGCAAAGGTTGTATCGTTTTTGGGTGAATCACCGAAGCACCATAATAAGCCATTTCGATTGCTTCATTATAAGAAATTTGTTTTAGTAAAACTGTTTCTTTAAAATAATTTGGATCTGCATTTAATACACCATCTACGTCTTTAAAGATACTTACACTTTCTGCATTTAAACAATATGCGAAGATTGCAGCGGAATAATCAGAACCTTCTCGACCAAGTGTTGTTGTATTTTTATTTACATCGCTTCCTAAAAAACCTTGTGTTACAACCATATTACCTGTTGCAATAGTCGTTATGTTTTTTTCGGTTTGTGACCAATCTATGGTTGCTTCTCTATAACTACTATCTGTTTTAATTAACTCACGCGCATCTAACCACGCATTAACTACCTTATTATTATTTAAATATGCGCTAACAATTTTAGTAGAAATCAATTCTGCTACACTTACTATTTGATCATAAACATAATCGTAATTAGTCTTCTTATTTCTGATTAAAAATCCTGAAAGATTTATAAATAGGTTATTTATATCGTTATAAATAAGATGAGTTTTATCTAAAAACAAATCGGATAGAATATCTTCATGATATTTTCTAACACGCTGAATTCTTTCACTAATTTCATCTTTATCATTAAAATAAGCGGTTACAATTAATTCAAAAGCGTTTGTCATTTTACCCATTGCCGAAACAATAAGTATTACATTATTCTGATCTAATTGTTTTAATGCTTTCAGAAGATTTTTTACACCTTTCGCATTTTTAACCGATGCACCGCCGAATTTATAAACTTTCATTTTTTATTTTTTAAAAGGAAACAAAAGTTTGTTGGTATTTATTTTTATCTACCACTTCTCTTTTTATTTATTTTAAATATTTATTTAACGCTTTTTCTGTCATTTGCACTGTTCGCCAATCATCTAAAACTATTGCGCCAGAGTTTTCATAAAAAGTAATCGCATTTTCATTCCAATCTAAAACTACCCATTCTACTCTTTTTACTTTTTGCTTTTGCGCAAATTCAAGCACTTTTTTATATAGTGCTTTTCCAACACCTAAACTGCGTTTATTTTGCTTTACAATTAAATCTTCTAAGTGAATTGTCTTACCTTTCCAAGTAGAAAAACGATAATAAAACAATGCCATACCAACAATTTCATTCTCTAACTCAGCAATATAACAAGTAAAACTTGGGTTTTCTGAAAAACCGTTTTCAACCAAATAATCTTCATTAATAATTACTGCATCTGGTTCTTTTTCGAAAGTTGCTAGTTCTCTAATTAATTCTAAAATAGAATATGCATCTTCTTTTTTTGCTAGTCTAATATTCATTGATAATTATTTATTAATAAACTTACTTAATGCTTTATAACTAATTTGTACAATTCGTAATCCTTTTGCCTTTTGTGCTCCAAAAACCAAACATCTATCTATTGCCGCTTTATCATGTATAAAAATTGCTTGTTGTATTTTTTGTATTTTATTTAATTTTGCATATTTAAGTAATTTAATATTTAATGCTCTTCCCAAACCTAAACCTCTGTATTCTTTTTTAATTATTAGATCTTCAATTATTAATGATTTTCCATGAAATGGAGAATAGGCAACATGAAACATTAGCACTCCAACAACTTTGTTTTCTACTTCTAAAATAACAGTCTTAAAAAGTGGTGATTTAGAAAAACCATCTTTCATTAAATCATATACAGTAATATCGCAAGTGTCTTTTTTATATACAACCAATTCTTTTATTAAATCCAAAACACTTGCCATATCATTTATTTCACCAAACCGAATTATAATTTTTTTATATTTTATTGGTTTAATTAATTTAAATTTTACATCTGCATTTTTAATAATTTCTTCTCTAAATATTTCAAGAATACAAGTATCATTTAAAATTTTAGCACCTGCCTGTTTGTATAATTCGATTAAAGATTTTTCTTTTTCCAATATTCTCCATTCTATTCTTTGTATATTTTCTTTTTTAGCATAATCTAAACACTTAGCAAATAAAGAAATTCCGATACCGCTTTTTTTATGCGCTCTTGCAACATAGACATCCTCTATAATTAAGGATTTACCACTAGTAGAATAAGACATATAATATAAAGCGAAACCAACAATTTTATCTTTAATTTCAGCAACAAACAATTTAAATAATGGGTTTAGTGAAAAACCATCTCCAACTAAGTCATATATATCTATAAAGACAACATTATTAATATCTCTAATTTCTGCCAATTCATTTACTAATTCTAAAACAGATGTTAAATCACCTACTTTTCCTTCCCTTATCAAAAAATTCATATTGCCTCCCCTTATCTTTATATTATTTCACAAATTTAACGATATTTGCATTTTAAATAGCATTTTTATGAAAAAACATTCTACTCTAGGTGAATTTATTATTAATAATCAAAAAGAGTTTCAAGGCTCTTCTGGTGAGTTGTCTAGATTGCTTAATGCCATACGATTAGCAGCAAAGGTTGTAAATCACGAAGTTAGTAAAGCAGGATTAGTAGATATTTTAGGAAATGCTGGCGATACAAACATCCAAGGTGAAGAACAGCAAAAACTAGATGTTTATGCTAATGAAATTTTCATGCAAACGCTTATAAACAGAGAAATTGTTTGCGGTATTGCAAGTGAAGAGGAAGATGATTTTGTAACTATTAAAGGTAATAATGGTGCAAACGAAAATAAATATATCGTTTTGATGGATCCTTTAGATGGTTCCTCTAATATTGATGTAAACGTTTCGGTTGGTACTATTTTTTCGGTTTATGAAAGAATAACTCCTATTGGTCAACCCGTAACTATTGATGATTTCTTACAATGTGGTAACAAACAAGTTGCTGCTGGTTATGTAGTTTATGGTACTTCAACTATGTTAGTTTATTCAACAGGTTCTGGCGTAAATGGTTTTACTTTAAATCCTGCGTTAGGGACTTATTACTTATCACATCCAAAAATGGAATTCCCTAAAAAAGGAAATATCTATTCTATAAACGAAGCAAATTATATACATTTTCCACAAGGTGTGAAAGATTATTTAAAATACATTCAAGAAAGTGTTGAAAAAGGGAATAGTTATACCTCAAGATATATTGGTTCTTTAGTGTCTGATTTTCATAGAAATATGATTAAAGGTGGTATTTATATTTATCCAACAAGTTCTAAAAGTCCTAAAGGAAAATTACGTTTATTATACGAATGTAATCCAATTGCATATCTAACCGAACAAGCAAATGGCTTAGCAACCGATGGTTACAGACGTATTTTAGATATCAAACCAACCGAATTACACCAACGTGTTCCGTTTTTCTGCGGAAGTAAAAGTATGGTAGAAAAATCGGATTCTTTCATGCAAAATTATCCTGAAGATTCTCATTATTAGGTAAAAGGTGTTGGGTAAAAGGTTAAGGTCTCACCCAACATTACAAACTCAAAACCTTTGACCTAAAACCTTTAACCTTAAAACAAAAAAATGTCCTTTTTAGAAGAATTAAATCGCCGTAGAACTTTCGGAATTATATCGCATCCAGATGCTGGAAAAACAACATTAACAGAAAAATTATTACTTTTTGGTGGCGCAATTAATGAAGCTGGCGCTGTAAAAAACAATAAAATAAAAAAAGGTGCTACTTCCGATTTTATGGAAATTGAACGCCAACGTGGTATTTCGGTAGCGACTTCGGTTTTGGCATTTAATTATCGAGACAAGAAAGTAAATATTCTAGATACGCCAGGTCACAAAGATTTTGCAGAAGATACTTTTAGAACTTTAACCGCAGTAGATAGTGTTATTGTAGTAATTGATGTTGCAAAAGGTGTTGAAGAACAAACCGAAAAACTAGTAAAGGTTTGTAGAATGCGAAACATACCTATTATTGTATTTATTAATAAAATGGATCGTGAAGGAAAAGATGCATTCGATTTATTAGATGAAGTAGAACAAAAATTAGGTCTAAGAGTTTGTCCGTTGAGTTTCCCAATTGGTATGGGTTATGATTTTAAAGGAATTTATAATATCTGGGAGAAAAAACTAAATTTATTTGATGGTGATAATAAACAAACTATTAGTCAAGGTCTTGAATTTACAGATGTTAATAATCCTGAATTAGACAAGATAGTTGGCGATAAACATGCTTCGGATTTACGTGAAGAATTAGAATTGGTTTATGAAGTTTATCCGAAATTTGACAAAAAAGAATATTTAAAAGGCGAACTACATCCTGTCTTTTTTGGTTCTGCATTAAATAATTTTGGTGTGAGAGAATTGTTAGATTGCTTTATTGATATTGCGCCTTGTCCACAACCAAAAATGTCGGATACCAGATTAGTAGAAGCAACTGAAACTAAAATGACAGGTTTTGTTTTTAAGATTCATGCAAATATGGATCCTAAACATCGTGACAGATTGGCATTTTTAAAAATAGTTTCAGGTACTTTTAAACGTAACACCAATTATTTACACGTAAAACTGAATAAAAAAATGAAATTCTCGTCACCAAATGCTTTTTTTGCTGAGAAAAAAGAAATTGTAGACGAATCTTTTCCTGGTGATATTGTTGGTTTACACGATACTGGTAATTTTAAAATTGGCGATACTTTAACCGAAGGCGAAATATTAGAATTTAAAGGAATACCAAGTTTTTCACCAGAGCATTTTAGATATATTAACAATGCAGACCCAATGAAATCTAAGCAATTAGCAAAAGGTATTGACCAATTAATGGATGAAGGAGTTGCACAATTATTTATCTTAAACCTTAACGGAAGAAAAGTAATCGGTACAGTTGGCGCTTTACAATTTGAAGTGATTCAATATAGATTAGAACATGAATATGGTGCAAAGTGTACCTATGAAAATCTAAATATGCACAAAGTTTGTTGGGTTGAACCTCAAGATGAAAAAAATAAGGAATACAAAGATTTTTTACGTGTAAAACAACGCTATTTGGCTAAAGATAAAAAAGGACAGTTGGTCTTTTTAGCAGATTCTGACTTTACCATACAAATGACACAAAGTAAATACCCAAGTGTTACTTTACATTTTACGAGTGAATATAAATAAACTGACAATTTAACATTTAATCATTTTTAGGAATAGTAATTGAAATAATGATTTTAAATAGTTTCAATTATTAAGTATTTTAATCTTTGAATTAATCAGTACATTTGCAAAATTAAAATTTAAACACAAGTCTTTTAGACAATAATTAATATA